>JAFRVZ010000007.1 GCA_017438265.1 Bacteroidales bacterium | reverse complement strand
CCCTGATCAGTAACTTTACCTGTGATTCTTTGCTGTGCAAAAGCGCTCGGAATCATTCCGATCATTAGCAACAGCAACGTAGCTAAGTAAAATTTTTTAATCATGGTTTTTGTTTTTAAAAAATTTGGTTAGTAATGCTGTGTTTGTGGTTAATCTTTTTAGCGTTATGTCTGTCTTATAAATAAGTTTCCCCGCTCCCAAAAATGTGAGAGAGACAGGGGGATTCTCTCACTTTTCGATAAAAACGTGTATAGAATGGGGTAGAAATCAGCTATAGCGGCGGCAAGACGGGGAATTCCCGGGGAATTTCCTTCTCGCTGAAGCGCTACGGGAAGGGTTCGGGCTCCTATATGATCCGGATGCGGATCAGCTACGGGGGCCTGCGGACCGACGTGGCTACGGGTTTCCGGCTTCCGGACCCGGCCCTCTGGGATGCGGCGGCGCAGCGGATGAAAACGGGCGGGCCGGAAGTGGGGAACCATTCCCCGGATCCCGGGGAAGTCAACCGCGCGCTGGACTGGCTGCGGCAGCGGGCGGAGGGCGTCTGCCACTGCCTGGCGCAGCGGCGGCGCAGCTTTTCCGCTGCGGAATTCCGGGAGATGCTGGCGCATCCGCCCCGGGACGCTACGGAGGGGCTGTTCCCCTGCCTGGAGAAATTCATCCGCCAGGCGACCGTGCGGAAGGCCTGGACGAAGGCGACCGCCGGAAAGTTCCGCAACCTGGGGGAGGACCTGCGGCACTTCCGGGCGGACCTGGGTTTCGGGGACCTGCAGGAGGAGACGCTGGAGAAATTGGTCGGATTCTGGCGGGAAGAGCGGGGACTGGGGGACCGCACGGTCGAAGGGAAGCTGTCCTGCCTGCGCTGGTTCCTGAACTGGGCGACGGAGAACGGGTATAACGGGAATCCGGCCTACAGGCACTTCCGGCCGACTTTCAAGCGCCCCCGGCAGAAGGTTATCTTCCTGACGGAACAGGAAATGAGTCAGCTGCAGGCGCTGTCCCTGCCCCGGCGCTTCCGCTATCTGGAGAAAGTACGGGACCTGTTCCTCTTCTGCTGTTTTTCCGGACTGCGCTTCTCGGACGCCGTCAACCTGCGCCGCAGCGACGTCCGGGAGAACTGCCTGGAAGTCACGACGGTCAAGACGGCAGACAGCCTGTGCATCGAACTGAACGCCGGGACGCGCGCAATCCTGCGCAAATACGGCCGGGGCACGTTCCCGGGCGACCGGGCCCTGCCGCCCGTCCTGAACCAGACGATGAACCGGGACCTGAAGACGCTCTGCCGGCTGGCCGGCATCGACGAGCCGGTCCGGATCACCCGCTACCGGGGCAGCCGGCGGGAGGATACGGTCCGCCCGAAATACGCCCTGGTCGGCTCGCACACCGGCCGCCGGACCTTCATCGTCCACGCCCTCTCGCTGGGCATCCCGCCGAACGTCGTGATGAAATGGACCGGCCACTCCGATTACAAGGCGATGAAGCCCTACATCGACATCGTGGACGAAATCAAGGCGCAGGAGATGACGAAGATGGACCGGCTGTTCCGGACGATATCCAGACCAGGATCGGAAGATGGTCGCTGACGCCGCCCTGGTACCGGGGCCCGACATAGGTCCGGAGGGGCTTTTCGCCGCCGTGGACCGCATCCCGCGTCAGCAGGAACGGCGGACGGAAGACTTCCATCCCGGCCTGCGGCGCCAGCTCCGGCGAGGCATAGGCCTGGTCGATCAGCTCCCAGCGGCCGTCGAAGCGGATCGAGCCCTCGCCGCGGGCGGCCAGCGGCGCCGCAAGGCTGGGCAGCGCGGCGGCGATCAGCGCCGGGGCCGGGCCATCGGGGACATCGTTGAAGTCCCCGACGGCGAGCTGGCGCGTCCAGCCCGCCGCCCGCAGCGAGTCGTGGGCGGCGACCAGCGCCCGCGCCACGACGAGCCGCCCCGCCGCGCCCTCGTCACCGCCGTACTTCGACGGGTGGTGGTTGACGCTGACGGCGAGGCTGTCCCCGGTTTCGGTTTCGACGAACTGCGCGAGGAGGATGTCGCGCGTCTGCAGCGACGGGATCCGGACCGGCCGCGCGGCCACGAGCCGCAGGCGGCTGCGGCGGTACAGGAGCGCCACGTCGATTCCGCGGTGGTCCGGCGAGTCGAAGTGGACGATCTCGTAATCGGTCTTCTTCAGCCCCGTCCGCTCCAGCAGGGCGCGCAGCGCGTAGCGGTTCTCCACCTCGGCGAAGCCCACGACGTCCGGCAGCGCCCCCAGCGCATCCTCCGCATAGAACAGCGTCTCCGCGATCGCCGCGCACTTCGCCTCGAAGCGCCGCCTTGTCCAGCGGCGCTCCCCGCGCGACGAGAATTCCCGGTCGGAATCCCCGCTCCCGGAATCCCGGTAATCGAAAAAGTTCTCCACATTGAAGAACAGGACCAGCACGCTGCAGGCCAGAATCAGCTTTCCCATACCGCGAAGATGGCCGGAGCCAACGGAAAATGCCGAAAGAATCATAAAAAGATGTAACTTTGCGCCCGTAAAATAAATCTTTATGTCCCTGAAATGCGGTATCGTGGGGCTTCCGAACGTCGGAAAATCCACCCTCTTCAATTGCGTCAGCTCCGGCAAGGCCCAGAGCGCCAACTTCCCTTTCTGCACCATTGAGCCGAACCTCGGCTCCACGAACGTGCCGGACCGCCGCCTCGACGCGCTTTCCGAGCTCTGCCAGCCGAAGCGCACGATCCCGGCCACGGTCGACATCGTCGACATCGCCGGCCTCGTCAAGGGCGCCAGCAAAGGGGAAGGCCTCGGCAACCAGTTCCTCGCGAACATCCGCGAAACCGACGCGATTCTCCACGTCCTCCGCTGCTTCGACGACGGCAACATCGTCCACGTGGACGGCAGCGTGGACCCGGTCCGCGACAAGGAAGTCGTCGACGCGGAACTGCAGATCAAGGACCTCGAAACGGTCGAGAACCGCCTCGCCAAGTCCTACAAGGCCGGCCAGGCCGGCGACAAGGAGGCGAAGAAGCTCTCCGAACTGCTGATGCGCTACAAGGAAGCGCTCCTCGCGGGCAAGAGCTGCCGCACCGTCGTCCCGAAGGACCCCGACGAGGAAGTGATGGCCAAAAACCTGTTCCTGCTGACCAACAAGCCCGTCCTTTACGTCTGCAACGTGGACGAGGCCTCCGCCGCGAACGGCAACGCCTACGTCGACGCCGTCCGGAAGGCCGTAAAGGACGAGAACGCCGAGATTCTCGTCATCGCCGCGAAGACGGAGTCCGAAATCGCCGAGATCGAGAGCTTCGAGGACCGGCAGATGTTCCTGGAGGAACTCGGGCTGGAGGAGTCCGGCGTCGTCCGCCTGATCCAGGGCGCCTACCGCCTGCTCGGCCTCCAGACCTTCTTCACCGCCGGCGCCGACGAGTGCCGCGCCTGGACCATCCATGTCGGCGACAAGGCCCCGAAGGCCGCCGGCGTGATCCACTCCGATTTCGAACGCGGCTTCATCCGCGCCGAGGTCATCAAGTTCGACGACTACATGGCCTACAAGTCGGAGGCCGCCATCCGCGCCGCCGGGAAAATGGGCATTGAAGGAAAAGAGTATATCGTCCAGGACGGCGATATTATGCATTTTCTGTTCAACGTTTAGTCCATTTGGTCCTTTTCCCGCACAAAACGTTTTAAATTAGTATCTTTAGCGCGCCTTTCCGGACCCATTCCGGAGGGGCGTCTGCGTGCGGATTAAACGGAATGCGACATATTCCCTGAAGAAATACGGGGCCGGTTACCAGATGATCCGGTTCCGGATCAGCTGGCAGGGGCACCGCATCGACCTCGCCAGCGGCTACCGGATCACGGATCCGGCGTACTGGAACCCCGTCGCCCAGCGCGTCCGGACGGACTATCCCGGCGAGCCGGGCGGCCCGACCGTCGAGCGGATCAACTGGGGCCTCGACCGGCTGGACGCGGAAGTCTCGACCGCTTTCGCTTATTTCGAGCGCCAGGGCGTCATTCCGACGCCGGAAGAATTCCGGAGCCGGCTCTCCAGCCAGATTCCCTCCGCGCCGGCTGCTCCCGAAATGGACCTCTTCGCCAGCCTCGACCGCTTCGTCCGGGAATCCACGGCCAAGAACGGCTGGTCCGAAGCGACCCGCCGGAAATTCAAGAACCTCCGGGACGACCTGTCCGCCTTCCGCCCGACGCTGCGGTTTTCCAACCTGACGGAAAGCGGCCTGCTCGACCTGGTCTGCTTCTGGCGGGACCGGCGGGACCTGACCAATCCGACCATCGACAAGAAACTCTCTTTCCTGCGCTGGTTCCTCAACTGGGCGACCGACCGGGGCCTCAACCGGACCCTGGACTACCGGACCTTCCGGACGGCATCGAAACACCCCGGAAAAAAGGTCATCTACCTGACCCGGGACGAACTCATGCTGCTCTACAAGTACAGGATTCCGCCCCGCTACCGCTACCTGGAAAAGGTCCGGGACCTGCTCTTCTTCTGCTGCTTCTCCGGCCTGCGCCATTCGGACGCCGTCAACCTGCGCCGCAGCGACGTCCGGAAAGGCTGCATCGAAGTCACGACGGTCAAGACCTCCGACAACCTGACGATCGAGCTGAACCGCGCGACCCGCTATATCCTGGAGAAATACAAGGACGCCGGCTTCCCGGACGACCGGGCCCTGCCGTACGTCTGCAACCAGACGATGAACCGCAACCTGAAGACCCTCTGCCGCCTCGCCGGCATCGACGAGCCCGTCCGCCAGACCGTCTACCGCGGCAGCCGGCGCATCGACACGGTCCGCCCGAAATACGAACTGATCGGCACCCACACCGGCCGCCGGACCTTCATCGTCCAGTCCCTGTCCCTCGGCGTCCCGCCCAATGTCGTGATGAAATGGACGGGGCATTCCGACTACAAGTCGATGAAGCCCTACATCGACATCGCCGACGACGTCAAGGCCCGCCAGATGAACAAGCTCGACACCCTCCTGTAATCAAAGAAAGACCGGCAGATTGCTCTGCCGGTCTTTTCTGTCACTGTCAGACCCGACTAGAAGAAGCGGGCGCGGTTGTCCTTGACGTCTGCGGCGCGCTGCATCACGCTCATGACCATCTGGGAATTATACTGGTTCTTCTGGGTCTCGAAGTTCTTCGCATCGTCCTCGGTGTAGTAGGAACCGGTGTCGCGGCCCGTCACCTCGAAGACATAGACGGCGATGTTGCCTGCGACAGGGCCGCAGAGCTGGTGCTCCGGGGCCACGGAGGCGGCGCCGACGAACTTCGGATCAACACCCTGCAGCTGGAGGGCGCCGAAGGAGAGCGTCTGCGTGCTGACGCTGGCGCCGAGGGCTTCCGCAACCTCTTCCAGGGTGTTCAGGCCCTGGATCTTCGCGGCAACCTCTTCCGCCTTCTTCGCACCGAGTTTCTCCATATAGAGGGTCGGGCGGATCGTCTCCGCAGCTTCGGCGACGGTCGCATAGCCTTCCTCGTGGATGCCCTTCAGGGCGGCGATGAAGAAGTAGTTGTTGTTCACGGTAACGATCTTGGAGGCCTTGCCCTTCTTCGCTTCGAAAATCCAGCGGGTCAGCTCCTTGGCGTTGTCGATCGCACCGTAGGAAGAGGTGCTCTCGAGGACGTTGTTCTGGACGTGGGAATAGACGCCCATCGAGTCGACGGCGGCCTTGTAGCCTTCGAGCGTGCCGTTGGCGATCGCGGCGAAGCGGCTGGCCTTGTTGTAGTACTCGTTATAGGTTTCGCGGCCCGCGAGCGCGCTCTGCTCCAGGATCGCCACCTGCTTCTTCAGGACCGGCTTGCTCTTCTTGGAGACGAGGACGACGTGGGTGCCGTACTGGGTCGTGAGGATGAAGGGTTTGCCGATCTCGGCATCCTTGATCACGCCTTCGAATCCCGGAATCATGTAGGACTGGGTCATCCAGCCGATGTTGCCGAGTTCGCCGTCCGCGGCGGAGGACTGGTCGACGGAATACATCGCGGCCAGGTTCGAGAAGTTGCCGCGGTTCCGGACGACAGCCAGGAGGCTGTCGGCGAGGTGGGCGGCGTTCTCACCCTGCAGGAGGATGTGCTTCACATAGGCGGAGTCCGGAACCATCGCGGCGTCCATCACGCGGCCGGCGTAGAAGGTATTGCCGTTCTGGATGATGCCGGAGACCTGGGGCGCGTTGCGCTCGGCATTGAACGCAAAGGCGTTCAGGTCGGCGTTGACCGCGTTGAGCTCGCCGTCCTTGTACCAGTACTCGCTGTACGGACGGTCGGAGTTCTTCAGCAGGAAGGACTTCATGTTGTCGGTCGTGGAGAACTCGTCATACACGGCGGAGATCTTCTCGTTCGCGTCGGCGATGTCCTTCTCGGAGGGAACCACCTCGAAGACGACATACTCGATGTCGCGGCTGGCGCTCTGGCGGTAAAACTCCTTGTGGGCGTCATAGTAGCGCTTGATTTCCTCGTTCGTCACGACGACGGAAGTATCGGTCATCGTATAGCCGAACGGAAGCATCACGAAGCTGACGTCGGTCGTATTGTTGTTGTCCGCAATCGCCTTGCTCAGCATCAGGTCGTTCTGGAAGTTGCTGGTGTTGAACAGGGAGGCGTACTTGCTGTAGAACTGCTGGTTGTAGATGGAGTTCTGGAGGAAGCTCCAGTAGGTGCGGAGGCGGCCCGTGGCGTCGCTGTCGACGGACTTGACGAAATCCACGAGGATCGACGGATCGTAGTTGCCGTCCTGGTCGAGGAAAGCGTAGTTGTTCTTGAGCACGTCGGAGGTCATCTCGTCGGAAGTCAGCGCCAGCATCTCGGCTTCGCCGACATTCAGGCCGGCGGCCTTGGCCTGCTTGACAAAGAGGTACTTGTCAATCAGGTTCTGCCAGGCGGCGTCCCGGATCTGCTGCTGCTGTTCCTCGCTCTGGGCGGAGGAGCCGGAGGTCAGTTCATGGATGGTGGTGAAGGTCTGGATGTCTTCCTGGAAGTCGGTATAGGAGACGGACTTGCCGTTGATCTTGCCCACGTCGTACTTGGAAGACATGGACTGCAGTGCTGTCGACAGCGTTGTCGGATCTATGATAAACGACAGGAGGGCCAGGGCGATGATAATCGAGATCACCAGGCCGAATTTTACGCGAATGTTTTGAAGAACCGCCATTGTATTATTGTTTTATTATATTCCTAATCCTTGGTTTTAAACGATTTGGGCGGCAAAGATAATAATTTTCCCGCAATTACCATTTATTTTTTAGGAAATGGCCCGATAAAATTGGCCGAATCGACCACCACGCGCGTCGAATCCTGGACCACCACGCCGAAACTGTTGAACGGCCGGAGGATCTCCGCGTGCCGGGCGCGGTCGTCGGACCGCATCCCGAAGCCCTGCATGAATCCGTCCGCGGAATACATCCGGATATAGCTGTCCGTATAGATTTCGCTGGTGGAACGGTCCCAGTAGAGGGTGTCGGTCTCCATCGTCTCCTGCTTGATGACGTTCTGGATCACCACGTTGCCGGTCGCGACCCACATCTCCTCGCTGGCGGCGCGCCGGTGCTTGCGGACCCGGTGCTCCGCCTTGTCGGAGACGATGGTCGTCTCGAGCAGGCCCTCGTCGTTGTAACCAAAGACGGCAAACCCCGACGGGAAGGACTCCCGGTCGAGGGTGTCGGTTTCATACCGCTGCATCAGGGGCGCCTCGACGCGCATCGTGGTCCGCCCGTTCTCGGACTCGACGGCAAACATGTCGTCGATGACCTGGCGGGGGGCGGAACCCAGGTCGAGCTTGTCGGCTTCCCTGAGCTTGGAACTGCACGAATATACGATGAAAGCAACCGCCAGGGCGGTTGCCATCATCTTCAGGATATTTCGTACCCGTTCCAAATCCGTGGATTATTTCTGGGTGCGGACGGTCGTCGTGGCGCGCATGCCACCGCAGGAGACCGTGTAGGACTGACCGTCGGTCACGTCGTACATGAAGGCCTCGGCAGTCTGCGGGAAGTAGGCGGCATACTGACCGATCAGGCGGTTGGCGTCGTCCGTCAGGGTCGGATCGGCGGCCTTGGCGCGCTGCAGGTAGTCGACGGCGACCCAGTACGGGGCGCGGCGCTCGATTTCATTGCCGGAGCAGACAGTCGAACCCCAGATCGTACCGATCAGGAAGTTGCCCTTGCCGGTATAGTTCTCGGCGTCAAGTTCGATCGCCTTGCGGGCGCAGTCGATACCCTTGGCGTTCATATTGGCCTTCGAGCAGAACACGGCCAGTTCATAGTTGTACTGGGCGTCGGTCTTCGCGTCGGAATCGGCGGAGTTGATCGCCTCCTCCATATAGCGGACGGCTTCGGCATTGTTGCCGCGGGAAGAGTTCAGCTTGAAGAGGTAGTACGCGGAGGTCGCGCTCGGCTCGTTGGCGTGCATTGCGGTCACGGCCTTGAGGTAGAGGTCGTTGTTCTGGCAGCCTTCGGTGATGGAGAGCATCTTCACGATGTTGGAGATGAGGGTCGCATCGTTCGGGCTGGCGTTGAAGCGGGGGGTGAAGAGCTCGAGGAGGTTCTCGCAGCTGGCCACCTTGCTGGTGATGAAGAGGGCCTCCAGTTCTTCCTTCTTGCCGTCCTCGGGCTTGATGTACTCGAGGTTGCGCTGGTAGATGTTGATGAACTGCTCCGGATCGAGCTTGCCGGCCTGGACGAGTTCCGTCGCGGCGTCGAGTTCGAACAGGAAGAGGTTCGAATCGGTCTCGCCCTTGTTGGCGCCGATGATTTCCTCGTACATCTTGTAGACCGCCTCAGGGTTGCCTTTGATGTAGTTGTGGATATCGAGGCCCTTGGTGTTGAGGACGGAGACGGCCCTTCTCGGATACGCCTGCATACGGGTGTCGTGGAGGGTCATCAGGGAGTCGACGAGGGCGTCGCGGTAAGCCGCGTTGTTCGCGTTCTGCTGGATCAGGCGGCGGAGCAGGGTCGAGCCCTGGACGAACATGTTCTCGGACGCGGTCGGCGGGCAGAGCTTGTAAGCCTTACGCCAGCTCGGGAGAGCCTCGTCGTAATTCTTCTGTTTGTAGTACTCCGTGTAGTAGGAGAGGTACTTGATACATTCGGCGCTGTCGCGGCCATACTTTCCCTGGCCATAGACATTCGTGCTGACCATCATCGCAAGGGTCAAAACGGCAAGTGCTAATCTTTTCATATCCTTAAAATGTGTTGTTAATTTTCGGTTAGTTATATCTCGGTTTCTGGAACCACAGGTCATAGGCGTTGAATCCGATCGAGAAGTTGATATAGCGTTCACGTGTCAAATTCCCTGCTAATGAACCCCTTTGTCCGACATCCAATGCAAACGTCAGGCCATTCGACAGCCGGAAGACCGGAAGGGTCGCTCCGATGGTCAGGCCGAAGGCGTCGAGCCGGTTGCCGTCGAGGGCGAAATAGGACTTCTCCCAGTAGGCGCCGACGCGATAGGCGAGACGGCGGTAGTAGTAGCGGATGTCGTTGGCGTTCGGGATGATTTCGAAGCCGGCGCGCAGGGATTCCTGGCGGCTGGCGGAGAATGATTTGCCGAGCGTGGACTTCGCGGCGAGGCCCGGGGTCACGTCCATCCCGCTGGAACGCCAGTCCGAGAACGCGTAGTTCACTTCCAGGCGCCAGCGCTCGCGGCTGCGGAGGGAGAAGCCGACGGCGACTTCGCCGGCGAAACGGGCGGCGCCTTCCTGGAGCCGGATCGTATCGGAGACGGTCAGCGTGTCGACGTAGCTTTCGGCGAATCCGCGCATCTTCGGCGAATTCTTGTAGGTCGCGCCGAGGCCGAGGACCAGGCCGTTGTTTCCGAGCGGCTGCTCATACTGGACGCCCGCCTTCACGGCCGTGCCGCGGAGGGTCAGGCGCTGGCCGCTTTCGACGCCGAGGTAGTTCGACTTGCCGAAGGCGCGGGTATACTCCTTTTCGATCTTTCCGAAATACTGGATCCCCTGGATGCCGACGGAGAAGCGCTTCCAGAAAGTGGCGCCCACGGCGCCGAACGCCTGGTAGATGCTGCCCTGGCCGGTCCAGCCGTCCACGACGTAGCCGGTGTTGCTGACGGTCAGCGGATCGTCGTTGAAGGCGGTGATCATGTAGCCGGTACTGCTCAGCGGGCTGATGCCGAACATCGCGGCGGAGGAGCGGTAGATCGGGAAGGAGAGCGCGAGGTTGGTCACGTTCGCGCGGGTGTTGGCGCCGGTCGCGTCTCCCTGACGGAAGTAGGTGTTGTTCACGGCGAGCGAGTAGTCGGCCATGAAGGAGAGGGAGTCGCGCGCGGTCACGGCGGCCGGGTTCAGGACGTTGATGTAGCGGGGATTGCGGGTCGCGACGCCGACGCCGCCCATCGACTTGTTGTAGGCGGTTCCGGGCTGCGCGAGGTCGCCGATCGCGTAGATGGAGTACGGGGTATATGCGCTGTACGCGCCGTCCTGGGCGAGGACGGGCAGGCAGGCCGCCACGAAGAAGAGAACGGCCAGTATTTTATTGAAGCGTCGATTCGGCATATGCATCCGTCATTAGCGCCAACCCCATAAGTACAAGGTTACAAACCACAAAGATGGAGTTTTTCATTCTTTTAACAAAATAAATCGCGTCTCCTCCGGTGAAAACAACGCAATTTTCCGGATGGAGACCGACGTACCCCGTGATTTCAAACATTATGCCCGAAATCACGCCGGCTTCGATCGAACTGCGGAGGGAATGGCCCACGGGGCCTGTTTCCTCCGGGGTGTCGACGAGGGGCAGGGTCCGCGAGTAGCGGTTCAGCGCCTTGAAGCGCGTGCGGCAGCCGGGGGAGATGTTGCCGCCCAGGTACTCCCCTTCCGCGGAGAGGAAGTCCACGGTCAGGGTCGTGCCGAAGTCCACGACCGTGCAGCTTTTCCCGCGGAACAGGTGGCGGGCGGCGAGGAGCGAGGCGGCGCGGTCGCAGGAGAGGTAGGCCGGCAGGCCTTTTTCCTCCTGCAGGGCGGTATGGGCCGCATCCAGGAGGATGAGGCGCCGGCAGCAGGCGCGCAGCTGCGCCTCCTCGGCGGGCGTCACGGGGGCCGCCGACGCGACGGTCAGCACCTCCGGCTTCTCCCGCGCCACGAGGTCCGCGATGTACTCCAGGCGCTTCTCTCCCTGGTAACGGAAGGTCTTGCCGAGGGTCGTGCCTTCGGCGAGGGCGGCCTTCAGGGCCGTGTTTCCTATTTCGACAACCAGGTTGGCCATGGCGGAGCGGGAAAGCCTGTAAAGATACGAATTTATTGCAAGGAGTTCAAGAGCGCATAGGCTTTCTCCATCGTGTCGATTTCCCGGGCGACCACCTTCAGCTTCCCTTCGGACTGTTTGAGGGTCAGCCGATTAAGCTCAGTTACCCGCTTCAGGACGCGGTCGAAGGTCTCGGACTGGAAATACGGGGACATCTGGTTCGCGAGGAAGAAGGCGATGAACAGCCCGTTCTTGATGATGATTTTCTCGAAGCCGAGCCGGCCGCCGAGGTTGCGGACCTTGACGACGTAGAAGAGGTTTTCCAGCTCGCGCGGGAGCGGGCCGAAGCGGTCGGCGAGCTGGGAGGCGTAGCGGTTGATCTCCTTTTCGGCGGTCATCGCGTCGAGTTGCTTGTAGATGCGGATCTTCTCGGCGGTGATGTCGATGTAGTCGTCCGGGATCATCGCCGGCTGGTCGGTCTCGATCGTGCAGTCCTCCACGAAGGAACCCTTTCCGCTCCGGGCGGACCAGCCGGTCTCGACGCCGAGCTCTTCCATCGCCTCGGAGAGGATCTTCTGGTAGGTCTCGTAGCCCATGTCCATGATGAAGCCGCTCTGCTCCGCGCCGAGGAGGTTGCCGGCGCCGCGGATGTCGAGGTCCTGCATCGCGATGTTGAAGCCGCTGCCGAGGTCGGAGAACTCCTCGATCGCCTTGAGGCGGCGGCGGGCGTCGTCGGTGATGGAGACGAGCGGGGGGACGATCAGGTAGCAGAAGGCGCGGCGGTTCGAGCGGCCGACGCGGCCGCGGAGCTGATGCAGGTCGCTCAGGCCGATGTTCTGGGCCTGGTTGATCAGGATCGTGTTGGCGTTCGGGATGTCGAGGCCGTTCTCGATGATGGTCGTGCAGAGGAGGAGGTCGTAGTCGCCGCGCATGAAGTCGAGCATCCGGTTTTCGAGCTCGCGGGCCTCCATCTGGCCGTGGGCGATGCAGATCTTCATGTCCGGGACGATCCGGTGGAGGATGTCGTGGATTGCGGGAAGTTCCTCGACCTTGTTGTGGAGGAAGAAGACTTGGCCGCCGCGGTGGAATTCGTATTCGAGGATGCTGCGGATTTCCTTCTCGTCGAAGAGGATGATCTCGGTCTGGATCGGGATGCGGTTCGGCGGGGGCGTGTTGATGATCGAAAGGTCGCGCGCGCCGAGCAGGGAGAACTGCAGGGTCCGGGGAATCGGGGTCGCCGTCATCGTGAGAGTGTCCACGGAGAGCTTCATCTGGCGGAGTTTCTCCTTTGCGGAAACGCCGAATTTCTGCTCTTCGTCGATCACAAGCAGGCCCAGGTCCTTGAATTCGAAGCCGGCGCCGAGGATCTTGTGGGTGCCGATCAGGATGTCGAGGGCGCCGGACTTGACTTTCTCCTTGATTGCGGTGATTTCGGAGGCGGTGCGGAGGCGGCTGACGTAGTCGACGGAGACGGGGAAGTCCTTGAGGCGGGCCTGGAAGGTGTTGTAGTGCTGGAGCGCCAGGATGGTCGTCGGGACGAGGACGGCGACCTGCTTGCCCTCCACGGCGGCCTTGAAGGCGGCCCGGATCGCAAGTTCGGTCTTGCCGAAGCCGACGTCGCCGCAGACCAGGCGGTCCATCGGGCAGGAATCCTCCATGTCGCGCTTGATCGCGGCGGTGGCGGTCTCCTGGTCCGGGGTGTCCTCGAAGATGAAGGAGGATTCGAGTTCCTGCTGGAGGTAGGAATCCGGCGCGAAGGCGTAGCCCTGCGCCGCCTTGCGCTTCGCGTAGAGCTGGATCAACTCCTTCGCGATGTCCTTGACCCGGGATTTGGCGCGGGTTTTCAGGTTGATCCAGGTCTTCGAGCCGAGCTTGTTGATGACCGGAGGTTCATCCTCCTTGGAGCGGTAGCGGGAAATCTTGTTCAGGGCGTGGACGGAGACGAAGACGACGTCACCGTCCTTGTAGGTCAGTTTCACCACCTCCCGGACGCGGTCCTTGTCGTCGCGCATCCGGACGAGGCCGCCGAAGACGCCGACGCCGTAGTCGATGTGGACGATGTAATCGCCTATCTTGAAGGAGTTCAAGTCGTTGAGGGTCAGCTGTTCGCTCTTTTCGACGGAGCGGCGGATGCTGACGCGGTGGAAACGGTCGAAAATCTCATGGTCCGAGTAGCAGCAGATGCGGGCGTCCGCGTCGATGAAGCCGCTGTGGATGTTCTTGCCGCGGACGAATTCGGGCAGCAGGCCGCCGTTCTGGGAGAGGATGGAGATGAGGCGCCCGGTCTGGGCTTCCTTCTCGGAGTAGATGCAGACGCGGTAATTGTTCTCAATCTTGGCGCTGATGTCCGCGGAAAGCAGTTCGAAATTCTTGTTGAAGGTCGGCTGCGGAGAGATATGGAAGCGGACCGGGTCCGTTTCGCCGCCCGAAAGCGGGAGGTCGAGGAAGACGCGGCGGAAGGCGGCCGTCTCCGGGAAGAAGGGCCGGTTCCGGTACATGTCGGAAGAGTCCAGCCAGAGGACGGAATCCGGGGGAAGGATGCCGAAGACGGAGGTTCCCTCCCCTTCCGGTGCCTCTTCCGCCAGGACGCCGGAGAAGATGTCCGCCGCATCGACGCTGCCGACGGAAAGCTGGGTGTTGGCGTCGAAAAGATGGATGCTCTCGATCTCGTCGCCGAAGAAGGAGAAGCGGTAGGGTTCGTTGTTGGAGAAGGAGAAGATGTCGATCAGGGAGCCGCGGATCGCGTACTGGCCGGGCGCGGAGGCAAAGTCCACCTTCTCGAAACCGTTGTTGTAGAGGGTTTCCCGGATCTGCTCGAACGGGATTTCCATCCCTTTTTCCAGGGTGAAAAGGGCTTCACGGATTTTCTTTTCCGCGGGGAGGTTCTCCGCCAGGGCTTCGGGGTAGGTCACGATGACGGAAAGGTCGTTTCCGCCGGAGAGGATCCTTTCGACGGCAGCGGTGCGTTGGACGCTGAGGGAGGACTTGTAGTTGCTCTTCTCGATGCCCCTGCCGCTGGCGGGGAGGTAGAATACCTTGTCCCCTTCGATCAGGTGATAGAGGTCCGCGGAGCAATACTCCGCCGCTTCCTGGGTCGGCAGGATGACGCAGTGGAGACCGCTGCCGGCGGCCTGGGAAAGGAGGAACCAGCGGGCGGAAAGGAAGAGGCCGCTGCAGTAGATATCTCCCTTCCGGGCAAGCCTCTTCTTTATTTCTTCCGTCTGAAGCGGACTTATCAACATCGGTGCTGAAATTGGGTTGAAAGGCTGTTGAAAACGAGGTTGAAAACCGGGAGCTTTTCCGCTCATAACTTTTTCCGCTTTTTTTTCAACCGTCTTCCCGGACGCGGAAGCACGGCTGCCAACAAGTTTTCAACTAATGTAAAATATTGATAATTATTTATTTAAATAGGTTTTCAACATTTTAACAATCCTATATATATCATCAATTCTAAAAGAAATAAAATAGTATATTTGTACTACTAAACACGGAGGTATGCAGGAATTCGATCCGCACAGCCTGAGCGAAGGCAAAGATAAAGAATTAGACGGAATTATCCGGCCGCAGATCCTGGAAGATTTTACCGGACAGCGGGAAATCGTCTCCAATCTCGGCATTTATATCCAGGCTGCGAAAAAACGCGGGGAAGCGCTGGACCATACGCTTTTCCACGGTCCTCCCGGCCTGGGAAAGACGACCCTCGCCCATATCATCGCGAACGAAATGGGGGTGAACATGAAAATCACCTCCGGTCCCGTGCTCGACAAGCCGGGCGACCTGGCGGGCCTGCTGACCTCGCTCGACGCCGGCGACGTGCTCTTCATCGATGAAATCCACCGCCTCTCTCCGGAGGTTGAGGAGTACCTGTATTCAGCGATGGAAGATTACGTCATCGACATCATGATCGACAAGGGCCCCGGCGCCCGTTCCGTCCGGATCAACCTGAATCCCTTCACGCTGGTCGGCGCGACGACCCGGAGCGGCCTGCTGACAGCCCCGCTCCGCGAGCGTTTCGGCATCAACTGCGCGCTGGAGTACTACGGCGCCGACGAACTCGTCAAGATCATCGAGCGCAGCGCCTATATCCTGAATGTCCCGATCGGCCACGATGCGGCGCGGGAAATCGCGCTGCGGAGCCGCGGAACGCCGCGTATCGCGAATTCCCTCCTGAAGCGCGTCCGCGATTTCGCCCAGGTCGTCGGGGACGGCACCATCGACCTCAAGATTTCCAAGTACGCCCTCGACAAACTCCACATCGACACGAAGGGCCTCGACTTCATCGATAACAAGATCCTGAAGACCATCATCACGACCTTCAAGGGCGGCCCGGTCGGCGCCAATACGATCGCGACGGCGATCGGCGAGGACCAGGGAACCCTCGAGGAGGTCTATGAACCCTACCTGATCAAGGAGGGCTTCATCGTCCGCACCCCCCGCGGCCGCATTGTGACGGAAATGGCCTATCGTCATCTCGGAATGGAGGAATATTTGAAACCAGTTTCCCCGGAAGCGAGCCTGTTCTAGATTATTTCCCCGGAATTGGTTATATTTACGGACTGCACAACAAACGGAATACTATAACCTGATATACAATGGCCGATAAGTTAATCTCGAAGATTCCGGACGGACCGCTCGCCGAAAAATGGACGAAGCGCAAGTCGGAAATCCACCTCGTAAGTCCCAACAACAAAAGAAAACTGGAGATCATCGTCGTCGGAACCGGTCTGGGCGGCGCTTCCGCCGCCGCTTCGCTCGGCGAACTCGGTTACAACGTAAAGGTCTTCTGCATCAGCGACTCCCCCCGCCGCGCCCATTCCATCGCCGCGCAGGGCGGTATCAATGCCGCGAAGAACTACCAGAACGACAATGATTCCGTCTACCGTCTCTTCTACGATACGATCAAGGGTGGCGATTACCGCGCCCGCGAGGCGAACGTCTACCGCCTGGCGGAAGTCAGCGCGGCCATTATCGACCAGTGCGTAGCCCAGGGAATCCCGTTCGCCCGCGAGTACGGCGGCTATCTGGCGAACCGCTCCTTCGGCGGCGTCCAGGTCAGCCGTACCTTCTACGCGCGCGGCCAGACCGGCCAGCAGCTGCTCCTCGGCGCCTATGCCGCGCTGAACTGCCAGATCGCTGCCGGGACTGTCAAGAGCTACCCGCGCCACGAGATGCTCGACCTCGTCCTGATCGACGGCGAGGCGAAAGGCATCATCGCCCGCAACCTCGTGACCGGCCGCCTGGAGCGCTTCGGCGCCCATGCCGTCGTGATTGCGACCGGCGGCTACGGCAACGCCTACTTCCTCTCCACCAACGCGATGAACAGCAACGGCTCCGCCGCGCTGCAGTGCTACAAGAAGGGCGCCTATTTCGCCAACCCCTGCTTCGCGCAGATCCACCCTACCTGCATCCCGGTCCACGGCGAGCAGCAGTGCAAGCTGACCCTGATGAGCGAGTCCCTCCGCAACGACGGCCGCATCTGGGTTCCGAAGAAGCTCGAAGATGTCGACAAACTCCGCAAGCACATCATCAAACCTTCCCAGATTCCCGAAGAAGACAGGGATTACTACCTCGAGCGCCGCTACCCGGCTTTCGGCAACCTCGTGCCGAGAGACGTGGCTTCCCGTGCCGCGAAGGAGCGCTGCGACGCCGGCTTCGGCGTGAACGAGACCGGCCTGGCCGTGTTCCTGGACTTCAAGGACGCGATCCAGCGCCTCGGCCGCCAGAAGGTCGAGGAACGCTACGGCAACCTCTTCGAAATGTATGAGAAGATCACGGCCTCCTCGCCCTGGGAAGAGCCGATGATGATCTACCCCGCCATCCATTACACGATGGGCGGTATCTGGGTCGACTACGACCTCCAGACGACGATTCCGGGCCTCTTCGCCATCGGCGAGGCCAACTTCTCCGACCACGGCGGCAACCGCCTCGGCGCCTCCGCGCTGATGCAGGGCCTCGCAGACGGCTACTTCATCCTCCCCGTCACGATCGGCGACTACCTCTCGAAGAAATTCAGCGAGCCCAAGACGGACATCACCCGCCCCGAATTCGTCGAGGCCGAAAAAGCCGTCCGCGCGCGCATCGAGCGCCTCTTCGCCATCAAGGGCGTCGAGACCGTCGATTCGATCCACAAGCGCCTCGGCAACATCATGTGGGAGTACGTCGGCATGGCCCGCAACGAAGCCGGCCTGAAGACGGCGATCCAGGCGATCGACGACCTGAAGGAGCAGTTCTACCGGGACGTCTGCGTCCCCGGAACCGCCGAGGAATTCAACCAGGAGCTCGAAAAGGCCCTCCGCCTCGAGGATTTCTTCGAGATCGGCAAGCTGATGGCAATCGACGCGCTGAACCGCGAGGAGTCCTGCGGCGGCCATTTCCGCATCGAGAGCCAGACCGAGGAAGGCGAAGCGAAGCGCGACGACGGGAAGTTCATGTACGTGGCCGCCTGGGAGTACAAGGGCGAGGACAAGGCCCCCGAACTCCACAAGGAACCGCTTGTCTATGAGAATATCAAGGTAGTTACCAGAAATTATAAAGACTAACGAGCAATGGATTTCAACGTAAAAATCTGGCGCCAGAAAAACGCCAAGAGCCAGGGACATTTCGAAACCTATCACATTTCTGGTATCGAAGAGGATGCATCTTTCCTGGAGATGCTCGACATCCTGAATGAGCAGCTGATCCGCGAGGGCTGCGATCCCGTCGCGATCGAGCGCGGCTGCCAGAGCAGCGGCCCGGTCTCGTTCGACCACGACTGCCGCGAAGGCATCTGCGGCGCCTGCTCCCTGTACATCGACGGCCGCGCCCACGGCCCGGACGACCATGTCACGACCTGCCAGCTCTTCATGCGCCACTTCAAAGACGGCGCGACCATCACCGTGGAGCCCTGGCGCAGCGCCGCCTTCCCCGTGATCAAGGACCTCGTGGTCGACAGGACCGCCTTCGACAAGATCCTCCAGGCCGGCGGCTTCATCACCGTCCGCACCGGCTCAGCCCAGGACGGCAACAACATCCTGATTTCCCACGAGAAAGCGGAAGAGAGCATGGATGCCGCATCCTGCGTCGGCTGCGGCGCCTGCGTGGCGACCTGCAAGAACGGATCCGCGATGCTCTTCGTCGCCGCGCGCGTCAGTTCGCTGGCGCTCCTGCCGCAGGGCCGCCCGGAGGCCGCCCGCCGGGCGAAGGCGATGGTCGCGAAGATGGACGAACTCGGCTTCGGCAACTGCACGAACACGCGCGCCTGCGAGATGGAATGCCCGAAGGGAATCTCCATCGCCCACATCGCCCGCCTGAACCGCGAGTTCCTGAAAGCCAAATTCAGCGATTAATACAGGAAATTATTGAACGGGTACCTGCCCGCGTGAATCTCCGCAACCATTTTATAAATGTCGTTGCGGAGTTTTTCGATGTTGATCTTCTGCTTCGCGGAGATGAAGATGCAGGGGCTCTTGTCCCGCGCGATCCACTGGTTCTTCAGCTCGTCGAGCGACAGGTTCTTCTGCTCCTTCGGAACGAGCGAGAATTCGTCGTACGCCTCGTACCGGTACGCATCGACCTTGTTGAAAACCACATAGACCGGTTTGTTCGACGCCCCGATCTCCTGCAGCGTCTTCTCGACCACGGTCATCTGCTCCTCGAAATCCGGGTGCGAGATATCGACCACATGGACCAGGATATCCGCCTCCCGCACCTCGTCGAGCGTGCTCTTGAAGGCCTCGATCAGCTGGGTCGGCAGCTTCCGGATAAAGCCGACGGTATCCGCCAGCAGCAGGGGAACATTCTCGATCACGACCTTGCGCACCGTCGTATCCAGCGTCGCGAACAGCTTGTTCTCGGCGAACACGTCCGATTTCGCCAGCAGGTTCATCAGGGTGCTCTTGCCGACATTGGTATAGCCGACCAGCGCGAGGCGCACCATCTGGCCGCGGTTGCTGCGCTGCGTCGCCATCTGCCGGTCCACCTTCTTCAGCTGCTCCTTCAGGCGCGAAATCCGCTCCTTCACGATGCGGCGGTCGATTTCGATCTGGGTCTCGCCCATGCCGCCGCGGGTCCCCATGCCGCCGCGCTGGCGTTCCAGGTGGGTCCACATACCCGCGAGGCGCGGCAACATATAATTATATTGGGCCAGTTCGACCTGCATCTTCGCATAGGCGGTCTTCGCGCGCTGCGAGAAAATCTCGAGGATCAGGCTGGTCCGGTCGATGACGTGGGGTGTCTTGATGATCTTCTCGATGTTGCGCTGCTGCATCCCGGTCAGCTCGTCGTCGAAAATGACATAGGTGATACCGTTCTCCTCGCAGTAGTCGGAGATTTCCTGCAGCTTGCCGCTGCGGATATAGGTTGCCTTGTCCGGTCTGTCCACCTTCTGGACAAACTTCTTGTCACCCACGGCCCCGGCCGTCTCGGCCAGGAACTGGAGTTCCTCCAGGTATTCCATGATTTTCCGCTCGTCGTCGTTCTGTCTGACGATGCCGACGAAGACGGCTTTTTCGGTGCTTGGTTCGTTCATTCCGGGATTCAAAAAAAGGCCATCCGTGCGGGACAGCCTTGTTTTATCAGTCTTGGCTTCGTTTAGCGGAGCTGGAAGATCACAGGGAAGGTATAGACAACCTTGACGGCGCGGTCACGCTGACGGCCCGGGGTCCACTTCGGGGAGCTCGAGACAACGCGGACAGCTTCCTTGTCAAGCGCGGAGTCGACGCCGCGGACAACCTTCACGTTGGTCACGGAACCGTCCGGAGCAACGGTGAACTGGAGCATGACACGGCCCTGGACACCGTTTTCCTTCGCGATTTCAGGGTAGACCAGACGCTGGTTGACCCACTTCGAGAAGTCGTTGGCGTCGCCGCCCTGGAACTTCGGCTTTTCCTCGACGAGCTGGAAAGGAATCGCTTCCTCTTCGACTTCCTCTTCCTGGACCTCGACGTAGTCCATAATTTCGACACCCATGTTGGCGTCGTCCTCGAGGTTCACGAACAGGTCGTCGGCAACTTCGATCTCATCGTCGACGATGTCGATCTGGTCGGAAAGGACGGGGATCTTCGGAGCTTCCGGCGGCGGCGGAGGGGTCTCCTGGGTAATCGGGATCATTTCTTCTACTTCCACGACCTCGGTGGTTTCCTCAAAGAGGCTTACCTTCTTGTCTTTCGTCGTGTAGGAGAAGGCTCCGAGGACAACGAGAAGGGCGAAAACGAAGCCGATCTCGGTGAAAAGGAGTCTTTTGTTCTCCAGGCTGGCTTTCTCAGATTTCTTGATTTCCATATTGCGTTACAAAATAATTATTCGTCAAGCGTTCAAAGATAGAAATAAAAAACTTGAAATCAAATTTTTTGATTTATTAGTTGTAGTTTTGCAAAAATTCAAAAACCAAGCCATGGTTTCCTATCACTGCGAGGACATCCGATTCGAATTCAAGGGCAGGCTGGCGAACAACCGCTGGCTCAAGTTCGTCGCCCAGAGCGAAATCCGGACCCTGGGGGACATCTCCATCATCTTCTGTTCGGACAACTACATCCTGGACGTCAACATGAAGTACCTCGGCCACGACTACTTCACTGACATCATCACCTTCGACTACTGCGAGGGCAAGGTCCTCTCCGGGGACCTGTTCATCAGCGTCGACTCGGTCCGGGAGAACGCGCAGCTCTACGGCGCGACCTTCGAGGAGGAGCTTCGCCGCGTGATGGTACACGGCCTGCTCCACCTGATCGGCTATGAAGACCATACCGAAGAAGAGCAGAAAACGATGCGCGCCAAGGAGAATTACTATCTCGAATGCAGGAAAAATATGATGTAATCGTCGTGGGCGGCGGACACGCCGGCTGCGAGGCCGCGATGGCGGCCGCGAACCTGGGTTCGTCCGTGCTGCTGGTCAGCATGGACCTGCTCGGCTTTGCCCGGATGTCCTGCAACCCGGCGATTGGAGGAATCGCCAAAGGTCAGATAGTCAGGGAGATAGATGCGCTCGGCGGGTACATGGGCCTCGTGACGGATGCGACGACCCTCCAGTTCCGGATGCTGAACAAGTCGAAGGGACCGGCGATGTGGAGCCCCCGCGCCCAGTGTGACAAAGTCCAGTTTTCCCTGTACTGGCGCAAAATCCTTGAAAGTCATTGTAAATTAGATATTTACGCGGATTCTGCAACGCGTTTTCTCTTCGACGGGGAAAAAATCGCGGGAATCTGCACAACGACCGGTGCAATTTTCAAATCTCAGACGGTTGTCCTGACCGCCGGAACCTTCCTCGGCGGGCGGCTCTTCATCGGCCGGACCGTCTTCGAGGGCGGCCGCATCGGCGAGCCCGCCTCCCACGGACTGACGGAACAGCTCGCGGAACGGGGAATCCGGACGGACCGGATGAAGACCGGGACGCCGCCCCGGATCGACATCCGGACGGTCGACCTCGCTGCCCTACCCGAGCAGCTCGGCGACGCGGAGCCGTCGCGCTTCTCCTACCTGCCGGTTCCCTCCGCGGTCCAGGCCTCCGGGGAGCAGATGCCCTGCTACATCCTCCACACGAACGAACGGGTCCATGACATCCTCCGCACCGGCTTCGGCGACTCTCCCCTCTTCACCGGCCTGATCCACGGCAAGGGGCCGCGCTACTGTCCGAGCATCGAAGACAAACTGCGTGTCTTCCCGGACCGGGATTCCCACCAGCTCTTCCTCGAGCCGGAAGGCCGGAATACGAGCGAGTACTACCTACAGGGCTTCTCTTCCTCGCTGCCGCTGCAGGTCCAGCTGGATGCGCTCCACGCCATCCCGGGCCTCGAAAACGCCCATATCTTCCGCCCGGCGTACGCGGTCGAATACGACTATTTCGACCCGTCGCAGCTGCGCGTGACGCTGGAGTCGAAGGTGGTCGAAGGGCTGTTCCTGGCGGGCCAGGTCAACGGAACGACGGGCTATGAGGAGGCCGCCGCACAGGGCATTGTCGCCGGCATCAACGCCCACCTGAAGTGCGCCGGTGCGGAGCCTTTCATCCTTCGCCGCGACGATTCCTACATCGGCGTCCTGATCGACGACCTGATTACGAAAGGCGTTGACGAACCGTACCGGATGTTCACGTCGCGGGCCGAATACCGCATCCTCCTGCGCCAGGACAACGCCGATCTCCGCCTGACGGAGAAATCCCACCGCATCGGCCTTGCAGACGATTCCCGCTACGATTTGACGGTGCGCAAGTATGCGCAGGCGGAAGAACTCGAGCGCTATGCCTATGCGACCAAGGTGACCGCCCGGCAGATCAATGATTATCTCGCGTCCGTGGGATCCGCGCCGCTCGGCGACTCCCGCAAGATCGCGGAGGTCGCCACGCGTCCCGAGGTTTCCCTCGCGGCGCTCGTTCCACGTGGAACATATCCAGCCGATGTCATCGAGTCCGTGGAAATCAATATCAAGTACAGCGGCTACATCGAGCGCGAAAAGCAACTGGCGGAGAAGATCAACCGCCTGGAGGACCTGCAGATCCCTGAGGATTTCGATTTCGACCGCGTCTCCGGGCTGACCATCGAGTGCCGCCAGAAACTGAAAAAATACGGCCCGCGCACCCTTGCGCAGGCCTCCCGTATCTCCGGGGTCTCCCCCGCGGACATCTCCGTCCTCCTCGTTTATTTCGGTCGTTAATCTTCAATCGTTCCACGTGGAACAATTGTGCTCCGCCGCGTCCGGCGGGGCTACAGGCGTTTGAGGGCGTTTTTGATCAGGTCTTCGACGGAGGCGGTGGGGTTGGATTTCAGGATGGCCTGGAGGACCTTGCCAATGTTCTGGCGGGAGAAGCCGAGCATGATGAGGGCCTGGGTCGCTTCGTCGACGGCCTTCTTGTTGTCGGCCGGGAACAGCGGGACGCTCTCCATCCCCTCGCCCTTCACGACCTTGTCTTTCAGCTCGAGAATCATGCGCTGTGCGCTCTTGAGGCCGATGCCCTTGACGGACTTGATCACGTTGACGTTTTCCGAAAGGATCGCCTCGCGGAGCTCGTCCGCGCTCAGCGACGAGAGAATCATCCGCGCGGAATTCACGCCGACGCCGGACACGCCGATGATCAGCTTGAACAACTCTCGCTCGTCCTTGGTCGCGAAGCCGTAGTAGAGCTCGATGTCTTCGCGCTGGCGGATGTGGTGGTAGATGTAGAGCGTGGCTTCCGCCTTCCCTTCCAGGACCTGATAGGTCTGGAGGGAAATCTCGATGTCATAGCCGATGCCATGGTTGTCGACGACGACCCGGGCGGGGTTCAGTTCGACGATGGATCCTTTGATGTAGTCAATCATAACGCACAAAAATATGTTAATTTAGCTTCAAAAGAAAGAAGACTTTTCTAAATTTGCAGGTTATTATGACTGTTGAAGAACTCAGAGCGCAGTTTCCGATCCTGTCCTCGCAGGTGAACGGGCGGCCGCTGGTCTATCTGGACAATGCGGCGACGTCCCAGCGGCCGGCGTCGGTCGTGGAGTGCTGGGAGGGGATGGCGCTGCGGACCAACGCGAACCTCCACCGTGCCGTCCACGCGCTTGCCGCGCGCGCGACGGACCGCTATGAGCAGACCCGGGAGTTCGTCCGGCATTACCTCAATGCCGCCGCCCGCGAGGAAATCATCTTCACGTCCGGCACGACGGGCGGCATCAACCTGCTCGCCCACAGCTTTGGGGAAGCCTTCCTGCAGGAGGGCGACGAGATCCTGATCGCGGAATGCGAGCACCATTCGGACATCGTCCCCTGGCAGCTGCTCGCCGCGCGTAAAGGATTGAAAATAAAGGTTTTGCCAATTCTTGACGACGGGATGCCGGACCTTTCCGCGCTGGAGGGACTGCTTTCTCCGCGTACGAAAATCGCCTGCATCGCCCAGATCTCGAATGTGCTGGGTATCCTGAATCCCGTCGGGGAAATCATCCGGACCTGCCATGCGAAAGGCTGCGCCGTCCTGGTCGACGGGGCGCAGGGCATCGTCCACGGAAAGGTGGATGTACGCGCGCTGGACTGCGACTTCTATGTCTTCTCCGGCCACAAGGTCTTCGCGGCGACCGGGACCGGGGTGCTGTATGGGAAGAAGGCGCTGCTGGAGCAGATGCCGCCGTTCCTCGGAGGAGGAGAAATGATTGATACCGTGCGCTTTAGCGGGACTACCTTTGCGCCGCTGCCGGGGAAATTCGAGGCGGGGACGCAGGATTTCTGCGCCGTGCCGACGCTGATGCCGGCGCTCGCGCTCGCAGGCTCCGTGTTCGCCGACGCGGAGTTGCAGCGCAGCGGGGAGGAGGTCAAGGCTTACGTGCTGGATGCGCTGCGGCGCAACCCGCGGATCCGCCTGTTCGGCGATCCGGCCGACCCGGCGCGGAAGGTGCCGCTGTTCTCCTTCTGCGTGGAGGGTGCGCACCACGAGGACCTGGCGCTGATCCTCGACAAGATGGGGGTCGCCGTGCGCTCCGGGCAGATGTGCGCCGAGCCGCTGATGGACCGCTTCGGGGTTACGGGAATGCTCCGCGCCTCTTTTGCGCCTTACAATACGCTCCGGGAGGCGGAGACTTTCACCGCAAGCCTGGAAAAGGCGATTGACATGCTGACTTAGAGAGAGATACGAATGATGACGCTGGAAGAAAAGAAACAGGAAGTCGTGGATGAGTTCGCGATGTTCGAAGGGTGGATGGACCGCTACGAGTACATCATCGAGCTCGGGAAGAACCTCGACGCATATCCGGAAGACCGGCGGACGGAGGACCGGCTCATCAAGGGCTGCCAGTCGCGCGTCTGGCTCGACTGGGAGCTCCGGGACGGGCGGCTGGAGTTCGCCGCGGACAGCGACGCGCTGATCACGAAAGGGATCATCGCGCTGCTGCTCGACGTCTATTCGGGGCGGACGGCGGAAGAAATCGCCGCCGACGATTTTTCCTTCCTGGAGGAAATCGGCCTCCGGGAGAACCTCTCCCCTACCCGCGCGAACGGGCTGGTCTCGATGATCGCGACGCTGCGGCGGGCGGCGGAGGAAACACTGGCCGGAAAATGAAAGAGAACGAAGAAATACTGACCGCGGAAGACGTGCAGGCGCTCGCGCCGCTGTACGAGAACGTCGTGCTGGCCCTGAAACAGGTGTTCGACCCGGAGATTCCAGTCAACATCTACGACCTGGGGCTCATCTACGAGTTGAAGATCAACAAGAAGCACGAGGTCTTCATCCAGATGACCTTCACGGCGCCGAACTGCCCGATGGCGGACATGGTGATGGCGGACGTGGACCGGAGCGTGCGCGACGTGCCCGGGGTGACGGACTGCAAGATCGACCTGGTCTTCGAGCCCGCCTGGACGACGAGCCTGCTTTCCGACGAGGCGCGCATCGCGCTGGGGATGGACCCGGAAATGGACGAGGCGTAATGGCTGCGGAAAAGGTCTACTTTTCCCTGGGCAGCAACCTGGGCGACAGGCAGCGGAACCTGGAGCGCGCGCTGGCGCTGATGGACGCGGCCTTCGGGTGCCACTACCTGCGGGTCTCGCCGTTCCTGGAGACGGAGGCGTGGGGGTTCGAAGGGGAGCCGTTCCTGAACTGCGCGGTCGTGTATGAACTGGAAGACGAGCCGGAGCGCGTGCTCCGGCGCTGCAAGCGGATCGAACGGCGGATGGGCCGCCGGGGGAGACCGGAATACGATGCGGAAGGGAAGCGGATCTACCGCTCCCGCATCATTGACATAGACATCCTGCTGTACGGGGACCGGACCGTGGATACGCCCTCGCTCGCGATTCCCCATCCCCGGATGGGGGAGCGCGCCTTCGTACAGGATACATTGAAGTTTATAAAAGATTAAATAATAACGATTTATGACCCAGGAAGAACTTTTCAAGGTGCTTGTCGCCCATTGCAAGGAGTACGGGTACATTTTCCCGTCCAGCGAGATTTATGACGGCCTGGCCGCCGTGTACGATTACGGCCAGATGGGCGTCGAGCTGAAGAACAACATCAAGCAGTACTGGTGGAACGCCATGACGCGCCTGAATGAGAACATCGTCGGCATCGACGCCGCCGTATTCATGCACCCGAAGACGTGGGTGGCCTCCGGCCACGTCGCCGCGTTCAACGACCCGCTGATCGACAACAAGGATTCGAAGAAGCGCTACCGCGCGGACGTGCTGATCGAGGATTACCTCGCGAAGATCGAAGAGAAGATCAACAAGGAGGTCGAGAAGGGCCGCCGCAAGTTCGGCGAGAGCTTCGACGAGGCCAAGTTCCGCGAGACGAACCCCAACGTGCTGCGCGAGAAGGCCCACTACGAGGAGGTCCACGGCCGCTACCTGAAGGCGGAGGCCGCGAACGACCTGGCCGAATACCGCCAGATCATCCTCGACTGCGGCATCGTCTGCCCGATTTCCGGAACCAAGAACTGGACCGACGTGCGCCAGTTCAACCTGATGTTCTCGACGCAGTTCGGCTCCGTCGGCGACGAGGCCAACACCGTTTACCTGCGTCCGGAGACCGCCCAGGGCATTTTCGTGGACTATATCAATGTCCAGAAGACCGGCCGCATGAAGATTCCGTTCGGCATCGCCCAGATCGGCAAGGCCTTCCGCAACGAGGTCGTCGCCCGCCAGTTCATCTTCCGCATGCGCGAGTTCGAGCAGATGGAGATGGAGTTCTTCGTGAAGCCCGGGACGGAGATGGAGTGGTTCAGCAAGTGGAAGGAGCAGCGGATGAAGTGGCACGTGAACCTCGGCATGGGCGCGGAGAACTACCGCTTCCACGACCACGAGAAACTCGCCCACTACGCGAACGCCGCGACCGACATCGAATTCAACTTCCCGTTCGGTTTCAAGGAACTCGAAGGCATCCATTCCCGCACCGACTTCGACCTGGGCAACCACCAGAAGCTTTCCGGCAAGAAGCTGCAGTACTTCGACCCGGAGACGGGCGAAAGCTATGTCCCGTACTGCGTGGAGACCTCCATCGGCCTGGACCGCATGTTCCTGGCCGTGCTGTCCCATTCTTATAAGGTGGAGCAGCTCGAGAACGGCGAGACCCGCACGGTCCTCAGCCTGCCCGCCCCGCTCGCGCCGGTCAAGGCCGCGATCCTGCCGCTCGTGAAGAAGGACGGCCTGCCGGAGATCGCCCGCGAGATCCTGCGCGACCTGCGCTGCGACTTCAACTGCCAGTACGACGAGAAAGATTCCATCGGCAAGCGCTACCGCCGGCAGGATGCGATCGGTACCCCGTTCTGCATCACCGTCGACCACCAGACCCTCGAAGACCGCACTGTAACGCTGCGGGAGCGCGATTCGATGAATCAGGTCCGTGTTCCGATGGCTGTTTTGAAAGAAAAAATCAATGAAAAGGTCAACTTAAACGAGATTCTTAAGAATCTATAGCTTTGTTTTTTAAAAAAATTCTTATATTTGAGGGCTTATATTGCCGACATGGCCTATAGAAAAACATATTTGACCGTTCGGGAGTCCCCCTCTCTCGAACATTTACTGTGGGGTAATTACTAACATTTTATACAGCATTACTAACCAAATTTTTTAAAAACAAAAACCATGATTAAAAAATTTTACTTAGCTACGTTGCTGTTGCTAATGATCGGAATGATTCCGAGCGCTTTTGCACAGCAAAGAATCACAGGTAAAGTTACTGATCAGGG
>JAFRVZ010000006.1 GCA_017438265.1 Bacteroidales bacterium | reverse complement strand
CCTCTTCAAGCAGGCCAAGGAGAAAGCCCCCTGCATCGACTTCATCGACGAGATCGACGCCGTCGGCCGCGCCCTCGGCAAGAACGTCGGCTTCTCCTCGAACGACGAGCGGGAGAATACCCTGAACCAGCTGCTGACCGAAATGGACGGCTTCGGCACGAACAGCGGCGTGATCGTCCTCGCCGCGACGAACCGCGCCGACATCCTCGACAAGGCCCTGATGCGCGCCGGACGTTTCGACCGCCAGATCCACGTCGAACTTCCGGAGCTCAAGGAGCGCGTGGAGATCTTCCAGGTCCACATGAAGGGCCTCAAGATCGCAGAAGACTTCGACCTCGACTTCATGGCGAAGCATACGCCGGGCTTCTCCGGCGCGGACATCGCCAACGTCTGCAACGAAGCGGCCCTGACCGCCGCACGCAAGGACAAGAAGGCCATCGACCGCCAGGACTTCCTCGACGCGGTCGACCGCGTGGTCGGCGGCCTGGAGCGCAAGGGGACGATCATGACCCCCGCGGAGCGCAGGTCCATCGCCCACCACGAAGCCGGCCACGCCGTGACCAGCTGGCTGCTCCCGTACGCCCATCCGCTCTTCAAGGTGACCCTCATCCCGCGCGGACAGGCCCTAGGCGCCGCCTGGTACCTCCCCGAGGAGCGCAAGCTCTGGAAGAAGAGCCAGCTGATGGACGAGATGTGCTCGCTGATCGGCGGGCGCGTCGCCGAGGAAATCGTTGACGGCGAGCCTTCGACCGGCGCCCAGAACGACCTCGAACGCCTGACCCAGATGGCCTACAACATGGTCCAGAACTTCGGCATGAGCGACAAGGTCGGCTATCTGTCCTTCTATGACTCGACCGGTGCGCGCGGCTACGACCTGACGAAACCCTACAGTGAGAAGACCGCCGAACTGATGGACGAGGAAGTCAAGAAACTCGTCCGCGACATCCACGACCGTACCCTGAAGATCCTCACGGACCACAAGGAGGGATTCCTGCAGGTCGCAGCCCTGCTGCTCGAGAAGGAAGTCATCTTCGCCGACGACGTGGAGGCGATCCTCGGCCCGAAGGTGACCCCGCCGGCCGAAGAGAAGAAGGAGGAGGAAGCATGAACGGTACGGTAGTCAGGACCCTCTCCGGCATCGGATTCGTCGCGGTCACACTCGCGTGCCTGCTCCTGAACCAATACCTCTATGCCGCCTACGTCATCGCAATCATGATCGCGATGATGGCGGAATTCTACCGGATGCCTTTCGGCCGGGAGAAATACCGCTTCATCCGCACGCTGGCGATCCTCTCCGGCGTCGTGCTGTTCTGCCTGATCTTCGCCCGGCCCGCCTTCGGGATGCCGGCCCGCTACACGGCCCTTGCAATCATCCCCGCGATGGTCGTGATGGTCAGTTCGATCTTCGTCCGGGACAAATCGGAGTTCGACAAGCTCTCGATTATCTATATGGGCATGTTCTATATCGCAGTCCCGCTCTCGCTGTCGAACCTGCTTGTCTTCCGCGGCGGATCGTTCAGCGGCCTGCTGATCCTCTGTTTCTTCCTCATCATCTGGGCTTCGGACGTCGGCGCCTACATCTTCGGCATGGCCTTCGGCCAGCGGCCGGGAAGCCGGAAGCTCTGCCCGGAAATCTCGCCGAAAAAGTCCTGGATCGGTCTTTGGGGCGGAATGTTCTTCGCCGTCCTCGCAGCCCTGATCCTCCGCTGGACGGGACTCCTGGAAGCCGGCATCCTCCACTGCATCGTCCTCGCCGTCCTGATGGACCTCGCGGGTGTCGCCGGCGATCTCTTCGAGTCGCTCTGGAAGCGCCATTACGGCGTCAAGGATTCCGGCAACATCATCCCCGGCCACGGCGGCGCCCTCGACCGCTTCGACAGCACCCTCTTCGCCATCCCCTTCGGCGCCCTGTACCTGGCGCTGTTCAACCTGATATAAAACGAGCCTATGAAGATTGACAAGAATTCCCACGGGACCCTGGCGGTCGTCTACGCCGTCATCCTCGCCGTCATCCTTGCCGGTATGATCCTGAAAGCCCCGACGTGGCTCTGGATAATCATCTACGTGTTTTCGCTCGTCTTCGGCGTCTGGCAGACGCTGTTCTTCCGCGTCCCGGACCGGAAGAAACACGGTGACAGCCGGAGAGTCAGTTCCGTCGCGGACGGAAAAGTCGTCATTATCGACCGGATCTTCGAGAAAGAGTTCCTGAAGCGGGACTGCATCATGGTTTCGGTCTATATGAATTTCTTCGACGTCCACGCCAACTTCTGGCCGGTCAGCGGAGAAATCACCTATTCCTGCTACCATCCCGGCAAGCATTTCCTCGCTTTCAAACCCAAGGCCTCCGACGAGAACGAGCACCACTGCGTCGGCATCCGCACCCCCGAAGGGAAGGAAATCTTCTTCAAGCAGCTCGCCGGAACCTTCGCCCGCCGCATCGTGAATTACGCCCGCGTCGGGGACATCGTCACGGCAGGGGAGCAGTGCGGCATCATCAAATTCGGCTCGCGCATCGACCTCTACCTCCCGCTCGACGCCGATATCCGGGTCCGCCTCGGAGAGCTGACCCGCGCCTGCGAAACCATCCTCGCAGAGCTCTAGTTTCCGGGATTATCCCCCTCGATCAGTTCGACCAGCCGGTCGACCGCCTCGGTATCGGGCACGTGCCGCAGCACGGGTTCGCTGCGCCGGTAGATGGAGACCTTGTGGTCTCCTTCACCGACATAGCCCCAGTCGGCGTCGGCCATTTCGCCCGGGCCGTTGACGATACAGCCCATCACGGCGATAACCGTCCCCTTCAGGTGGGACGTGCGTGCCTTGACCTGCTCGAAGGCCGCCTCGAGGTCGTACATCGTCCGGCCGCAGCCCGGGCAGGCGATATACTCCGGCTTGTAGAACACGCGCCGGGTCGCCTGCATCAGTTCGTCGGTCAGGTACCGGTCATAGTCCGCGCCGAATCCGGAGTCCAGGACGACCTCGTCCAGTTCGCGGTCGAGCAGGCGGGCGCCGAAATCACAGGCGAAATCGAGCAGGACGCGTTCCCGGGAAGGGGCCTCGTAGCGGGCGACGGCCCGGCGGCCCTCCAGCGAAAGCGTCTTCAGCGTCGAGACCGTCTTCCGGCCATAGCGGTCCGCCAGGTACCGCCCGACCGGAATCTCGTTCGCCGGATCCTCCGTCAGGGAAACGCGGAGCGTATCGCCGATGCCGCGCGAAAGGAGGGCGGAGATGCCGACGCAGGACTTGATACGGCCCGAATCGCCGTTGCCCGCTTCCGTCACGCCGACATGGAGCGGGAACACGACGCCGCGCTTCTCCATCGCCTCCGCCAGCAGCCGGTAGGCATCGACCATCACCCGCGTGTTGCTGGCCTTCAGCGACACGACGACCTGGTAGAATTCCGCCGCGATGCACATCTCGATCCATTCCATCGCCGCCGCGCACATCCCCTCCGGGGTATTGCCGTAGCGCTCCGTGATGCGGGCGCCCAGCGAGCCGTGGTTCAGGCCGATGCGGATTGCCGTGCCGTGGGCCCGGCAGACCTCCAGCAGCTCGGCGAAACGGGCGCAGGCGACCGCGTGGTCCGGGTGGAAATTGCCGGGATTGATGCGGACCTTCTCGACGAAGGGGGCGACGTCGAGCGCCGTCCGCGCGGAGAAATGGATGTCGGCGACCAGCGGGACGCCGATGCCTTCCGCCCGCAGGCGGGAGCGGATTTCACGGACCGCCCCGACCTCCTTCGGGCCGGGAACGGTCAGGCGGATGATGTCGGCGCCGGCCGCGGCGAGGCGGCGGCACTGGTCCAGCGTGGCTTCCACGTCGGCCGTATGGGTGTTGCACATCGTCTGGACGGCGACGGGGCTGCCGCCGCCGACCGTAACGTTACCGATTTGAACTTTGCGGGTAAACAAGGTCGTGGGCTTCTTTGCGTAATACTTTGTTGGTCTTGCCGGTCCGCTTTCCGAGCTGGAAGCAGACGCCGGCGGAGAACATGACGTCGAAGGGATAGGCGAAACGGTAATAGTACGGGCTGTAGTAATCCGGATCGTAGATGGTCGCCCAGGAGTAGCGAAGGGCCGCGTTGAAATGGATTTCCAGGGGGCTGAAGACGAGCGCGAAGCCGGCGCCGCCCTGCAGGCCGTAATCCAGCCGGCGGTCCGTCTCCAGGAAGGATTCGGCGATCTCTTCGGGCACCCGCGCGCCGAAGCGGTGGATGCGGAGCCGGTAGCCGCCGTACAGGCCGACGTTCGCCATCAGCTTGAAATGGACGAAGTCGTAGTGCATATGGGTCAGGAAGGGCATCTCGACGACGTCATAAACGACCTTCGTCGCGCCGTTGATGGTCGAAACCGTGTGGGTTTCCTTGTCTTCCTTGAACATATACCCTTCGTGGCCGTAATAGAGGCCGACCTTATAGCCGAAGTAGGGCATATAGCCGAACATCTTGCCGTAGCGCATGAAGCTGACGCCGAAATACTCCGGGACGAAGAAGGACTGCTGCTTGTAGGCCAGCGAGAAGTTCATCCGGTTCAGGCTGCCGCCGTACTCGAAGGCGATCATCGGGTAATCGTTCAGCACGAAAGTCCTGTCGATCCGGACCGTGTCCAGGTAGGTGTCGGAATAGCGGAGGCTGTCCGGCTGCGCGCGCAGCGCAGCGGAAAAGCCGGGCGCGGAGAGCGCGAGGCTCAGGAGCAGGGCGAGGAGCGTCTTTTTCATTCCGAGAACAGGGTTTGCAGGTTGACGGTCTGGTCCAGTTCAGCCCCTTCCGGGACGTTGATCAGGTACCCGTCGTTGACCTTGTAGAACTTCACTTTCTCCGGCGGACGGTGCTCCAGGAGCGATCCGGAATCGACGATGGAGTTACGGTTGATGTCCTCGGTGATGCGGATGGAGTACTTGCCGGCCTTCAGGTAGGGGAAGGCGAGCGTGCAGGGCTCGGAGATCACGTAGGTCCGGAGCACACCGCTGCGTTTCTCGTCCAGCAGGTCGACGATGTACTTGTTCCCGACCCCGGAGACATGCAGGTTCAGGGCACTGAGCTTCTCGTCGGAGGGCAGGGTCACGGAGACCTGGGTGCTGTCGTTGTAGAAGCCGTTGATGTCGCGGAAGCCCCGGTGGGGGAGTTTCATGAAGTATTCGAAACCGGGCCGGAGGGTCTCCTTCGGACGGAGCGTATAGCGGCGCAGGTTGGTCGTGTCGGGCTCGACCGTGAAGGTGCCTTCCGCCTGCTGCTGGCGCGGATTGACCGACCAGAAGCGGATGGAATCGAAGGATTCGTAGATGATCGGATAGTCGAACTCGAGGGAGAAGCCGACCTGCTCGACCGTCTCCGGCGCGACCGTGAGCTTGACCTTGCAGACGGTATCCGGGACTTCGGAGCGGCCCGCGGCGGCCCGCGGCGCTATCCCGCCTCCCGTCTTGTTCTCTTCGGGCTTTTCCTTCGCCAGCCGTACATGCTCGGTAAACGGCTGCAGGACGCCGAGCGTGTCGGTCTTCCGGTACTGGACATAGAGGTGGAGCGTGTCGGGCAGCCGGCGGCGGTCGTTGACCCAGATCTCGAGGCTGTCGCGCTGGATGTTGAACTGGGTGATGAGGCGGTTGGAGGGGATGCCGGCCATCCAGAGGGTGTCGATATGGGCCTTCGGGGCCATGAAGGTGATGTAACCGGAGCGGTCGGAAAGGCGCACCTTGTTCATGATCAGCTGCTTGCTCGGCTTTTCACGGAAGAGGCTGAGTTCGTACTCGGTCTTGCGGGCACGGCAGGCGACCGTGTCCTTCATGTCGTAGATCATCGTCTCCGGCAGGGAGTCGTTCACGACGGTCTTCGGACGGATCAGCGAATCGACGAATGCGATCAGTTCCGAATCCGGGTCGTACATCCGGTTGTTGTTGGCGTCCTTGACCGCATAAAGGCGATAGAGGGTGTCCTGGATGTTGCGCAGGCAGAAGAAGCCCCAGTCGTCGGTCTTGACGGCGGCGTCGGGGCGGTGGAGGAACACGGCGGAATCCGCGTGGTCCTTGTAGAGCAGCACGGTCGCGCCCTTGACGGGCATCAGCGTGTTGCAGTCCTGCACGAGGCCGGTCACCATCATCGAATCGATCACGGAGCCGGTCGAGAAGACGTACGTGAAGCCCGGGAAGAGGTTGCCCTCGTTGTTGTCCTGGATGGCATCCGTAAAGGAAATCGTGTAGGTCGTGTTCTCCCGGAGGTCCTCCTCGAACCAGAGAATCAGGGATTTGCCCTTGATGCGGTATTTCGGCGCCTTGGCGAGGGGCGGGGAGAGCAGGATTCCGTTGACGTCCTTGACCTTGACATACTCGTCGAAGGTAAAGACGAAACGGGTGTCGTGGACCGGCACGCCGGTGCTCGCCATCGCGGGGACGACTTTCGCAATGAGCGGGGGAATCGTGTCCTTGCGGCCGCCGGACGGGGCTTTCGTCGTGTTGGCGCAGCCGTGGGAGAACAGCAGCGGCAGCAGGACGAGGGCGGCCGGAATCAGCGGGAAATATCTTGACAGGAATTTTCTCATCTTAAATATCGGATCTGACGACGTTCTGGATTCCTTCGATGGTGCCCAGGCTGCGGATGATGAGCTCCAGGGCGGCCTTGTCGTGGACCAGCAATTCGATGTAACCCTCGAACAGGCCCTTTTCGGCCGCGAGGTAAATCTTCTTCATATTGACGCCCATCACGAGCGAGATGTACTGCGAAATCTCGTTCATCAGGCCCATCCGGTCGATGCCGCGCAGGGAAATGCGCACCGGGAAGGCGGATTCGCCGGCGTTGAACGCCCACTTCGGGACGACCATCCGGTCGCCGTAGCGGGAGGCAAGGCGCTCCGCTTCCTTGCAGGATTTCTTGTGGACCTCGATGGTGCCGTCCTCGAGGCGGAAGCCGAGGACCGGATCGCCGGGGATGGGGTTGCAGCAGGAGGCAATGGTGTAGCTGTCGGGCGTGGCGGACGCCGTGGTGAACGCTTCCGGGCGGGGCGTCAGGATCGAATCCAGCTCCGCGGTCTTGATCATTCCGAGCCCCAGGCGGAAGTAGAACTCCTCGGCGCTCGTGATGTTGCGGGCGTACAGGATGCGCTTGAGGAGGACCGTGCTGAAGCGGCGGCCGTTGGAATGGAGGTATTCCCGGAAGTGCTTCTCGCCTTCGGCCGCGATGGCGGCACTGTCGGCGCGGAAGTGGGTGACGACCTGGTTGATCGCGTGGCGGGTCTGCAGGAAGCTGAGCCACTCGCGCTTGGGTTCGCCGTTGCCGGCGGTGATGATCTCGACCTGGTCGCCGCTCTTCAGGACATGGGAGAGCGGAACCAGCTTCATGTTGACTTTCGCCGCGATGGCCTTGTTGCCGATGTGGGTGTGGATCAGGTAGGCGAAGTCGAGGGCGGTCGCGCCCTTGCGGATCGTGCGCTGTTCGCCCTTGGGGGTGAAGACGACGATGTCCTGGCGAGTCAGGTCGTTGTGGATGATGTCGAGCAGCTCGAGGGCGTTGAAGTCCTTCTGGAGGAGGATTTCCTTGACCTGGAGGAGCCAGCGGTCCATCTCGCTGTCATTCTCGGTAATGTAGCCGTCCTTCTTGTAGGCCCAGTGGGCGGCGATGCCCTTTTCGGCGATGTCGTCCATCCGCTTGGAGCGGATCTGGACCTCGATCCAGGCGCCGAAACGGCTCATCAGGGTGCAGTGGAGCGCTTCGTAGCCGTTGGACTTGGGGTGCTTGACCCAGTCGCGGATGCGGCTGGCGTTGTAGCGGTAGATGCCGGTGATGATGGAGAAGATGTGGTAGCACTGGTCGCGCTCCGTTTCCTTCGAGATGACGTCCGGGGTAAATACGATGCGGACGGCATAGAGGTCGTAGACCTGGTCGAAGGTGATGTTCTTCGTCTGCATTTTGCGCCAGATCGAATACGGGGTCTTGAGGCGCTTGCGGATGATGAAGTTGAAGCCGGCGTTGCGGAGGGACGCGTCGATCGGGGCGATGAACTCCTCGATCTCCCGGTCCTTGTCCGTGACGTTCTGGCTGATCCGCTGGGTGATTTCGTTGTAGGCGTCGGGCTCCTTGTAGCGCAGCCAGATGTTCTCCATCTCGGATTTGACCTCGTAGAGGCCGAGCCGGTGGGCGAGGGGGATGAAGATGAACATCGTCTCCGAGAGGATCTTGTCGCGCTTGTGCTCGGGCATGAACTCGATGGTCCGGCAGTTGTGGAGGCGGTCGGCGAGCTTGATGAGGACGACGCGCACGTCGTCGTTGAGGGTCAGCAGGATGCGCTTGAAATTCTCGGCCTGGAGGCTTTCGGAATAGAGGACGTTGCTGCGGCTCTTGTCCTCGTTGTCGAGCACCGTCTTGATCTTGGTCAGGCCGTCCACGAGCGTGGCGATCTTGTCGCCGAAGAGGTTGCGGATGTCTTCCGTCGTATAGTCCGTGTCCTCGACGACGTCGTGGAGGAGGGCCGCAGAGATCGACTTGTAGCCGAGGCCGATGTCGTCGACGACGATCTTGGCGACCTGGATCGGGTGGAGGATATAGGGCTCGCCGGAGCGGCGGCGCACATTCCTGTGGGCGACATTCGCGAAGTCGAAGGCCTTCTGGACGACGTCCAGTTCGCTCTGGTCGGCGCAGCGTCCCCGCGCGGATTCCAGCAGGGATTCGTATTCCCGTGCGATCAGCTCCTGATCCTGCCTGGTAAACTTGGAAAAACTCATACGGCGGCCTCCTTCTGTTCTTTCTGTTCCTCCCGCTCTTTCAGTTCCTTCCTCTCTTTCCGCGTCTTCCGTGTCAGGCGGTCGAGCATCGGGGTGAAGTCCTTGAGCCGGCCTTCCGGGATGTTGTAGGTATCGATGTTCTGCAGTCCGTAGGTCAGCTGGGCACCGTAGATCACGATCTGCCAGCTGTAGTTCATCCAGATCAGGAAGAGCGGGATCGCGGCGATCACGCCGTAGACGGCGTTGAGCCGAGAGACGAACATCTGGGTCTCGAGGTACAGGTACTGGAAAACCAGGAAGACGGCTCCCGAGACGAGCGCGGACTGGAAGGCGTAGCGGTAGACGACCTTGACCGCGGGAATGAACTTGTACATCGCCGAGAGGGTGAAGACGATGATGACATAGAAAATCAGGAAGCCGAGCAGCTGGGACGCGATGGAGGCTTCCCGGTAATTCAGTCCGATCAGGCTGAAGACATTCGAATAGACGGTGATTCCGGACGCGAAGATGAGGACCACGAAGGGCAGCAGGAGCAGCGCGGCGAAATAGACCAGGACGCGCATATAGAGCTTGCGCGGGAGCTTCCGGACGCCCCAGACGTTGTTGAAGACGCGTTCGATCTGGTACATCAGCCAGATGACGGTCCAGAGGAAGATCAGCGCGGAGACCAGCCCGACGCCGCCGGAACGGGCCGCGTCGATGATGTTGGTCGCCTTGTCCAGGAGGGTGTTGAGAATCACGGGGTCGGCGGGAATGTACTTGAACAGCAGGCTGCTGACCCGGCCGTCGAAGCCGAGGCCGCCGGTCACGGAGAAGACCAGGGCGACGAGGGGAATCGTCGCCAGGGCGCCGTAGTAGCTCAGTGCGACGCACTGGAAGGCCATTTTCCGCTCGGCGAAAGAGTCGAGGATGATACGGATCAGCTTGATGAAGCGGACCAGCTTCCGTTTCGTGTTGGACAGGGTGTTGAGGTTCAGCGTCCAGAGCTGGTCGGAGAACAGCTTCCGGGCGTCCGCAACAATCCGGTCGACATCTATTTTCCTGTGCTTCTCACTCATGGTTCTTCATCGAATAAGGTCGGTTCCGCCGCGGCCGCCTGCGGTTTCAGGGTCCCTTCCGGGAGCAGGGCGGCGAAGGCGGCTTCGCTCAGCACCGGGATTCCGAGCTCCTCGCACTTGCGGAGTTTCTCCGGGCCGGGCCTGGTCCCCGCCAGCAGGAACGAGGTTTTCGAGGAGACGGAACCGCTGTTGCGGCCGCCGAGGCGCTCGACCAGGGCTTTCATCTCCTCGCGGGAAATACTGAAGTTGCCGGAAATCACGATGGTCTTGCCGGCGAGTTCGTCGGAGACGGCCGCCGCCTCCCGCTCGAGCGAGAACTGCAGGCCACATCCCTTCAGCCGGCTGATTTCCAGCAGGTTGTTTTCATTTCTGAAGTATTCATAGACGCTCTGCGCGACGATGTCGCCGACGTCGGAGACCGCGAGCAGGTCCTCCAGGGAGGCATCGCGGAGCGCGTCGACCGAGCCGAAATGGCGCGCGAGGGAGCGCGCGGTCGTCTCGCCGACGTAGCGGATGCCGAGCGCGAAGAGGACGCGCTCGAAGCCGACGCTGCGGGAGGCGGCGACGCTCTCGAGGAAGCGCTCCGCCGCGCGGTCCTTCCAGCCGTCGAGGCGCAGCAGCTGCTCTTTCCCGAGGCTGTAAAGGTCCGCCGGCGTATGGACGAACCCGGCCTGGTAGAGCTGCTCGACGGTCGCCGGGCCGGCGAGGATGTTCATCGCCTTGCGACCCAGGAAATGGATCAGGCGGCCCTTGATCTGGGTCGGGCAGCCGGTGCTGTTCGGACAGTAGGTCACGGCGCCGTCCGCCTCGCGGGAGAGAGGAGCGCCGCAGTCGGGGCAGACGGTCGGGAACTGCGCCGGGACTGCGTCCGCGGGGCGTTTCGACAGTTCGACGGCCGTGATCTTCGGGATGATTTCGCCGCCCTTCTCGACGTGGACCCAGTCGCCGACGCGGATGTCCATCTGGGCCATCTGGGAGGCATTGTTCAGGGTCGCACGGCGGACACGGGTCCCGGAGATGAAGACCGGTTCCAGGTTCGCGACGGGGGTTACGGCGCCGGTCCGGCCGACCTGGTAGTCGATCGAAAGGACCGGCGTCACGGCCTCTTCGGCCTTGAATTTATAAGCGACGGCCCAGCGCGGAGACTTGGCCGTCATACCCAGCGTGCGCTGGTAAAGCGTTTCGTTGACCTTGATCACGATGCCGTCGGTCGCATAGGGGAGTTCGCGGCGGGCCGTATCCCAGTAGCCGATGAAGTCCTCGATCTCCTCGATCGAGCGGCAGATGCGGCGGTGGTCCGAGACCGGGAGGCCCCAGGAGGCGGCGAGCCGCAGGGCTTCGTCCTGCGTCCCGAAGTCGGCGGAGCCCTCCGGAATATGGTACAGGGTGCACCAGAGGCCGCGGCGGGCGACCTCGTCCGGATTCTGGAGCTTCAGCGAGCCGGAAGCCGCGTTGCGGGGATTCGCGAACGGCGGCTCCTCGGCGGCTTCGCGCTCGAGGTTGAGCCGATCGAAGGCCTCGTAGGGCATCAGGATCTCGCCGCGGATCTCGAAATCCGCCGGATAGCCGCTGCCGGAGAGTTCGTGGGGGATGTTGGCGATGCGGAGGACGTTCGCGGTCACGTCGTCGCCGACGACGCCGTCGCCGCGGGTCAGGGCCTGCTGCAGCTTTCCGTCCCGGTAATGCAGGCAAATCGCCGTTCCGTCGAACTTCAGTTCGCAGCAGTAGGTAAAGTCCGTCTCCAGGATGGAAGCGGCGCGACGGGCGAAATCCTCGATTTCGGAGATGCTGTAGGTGTTGCCCAGGGAGAGCATCGGATAGCGGTGCGGGGCCTGGACAAAGCCGCGGGCCAGGTCGCTGCCGACCCGCTGGGTCGGGGAGTCCGCGACGAGCAGTTCCGGCCACTCCCGTTCGAGCGCCTCGAGCTCGTGCATCGCCTGGTCGAAATCGTAGTCGCTCAGGACCGGGGCGTTCTCCACGTAGTAGAGCCGGCTGTTCTCCCGGATCAGTTCCCGGAGCTCCGCGATTCTTTTTATTGCATCTCTTTTCTCCATTCCCACAAATTTAACAAAATATTACTAAATTTGTATGCATCGGCGTAAGCCGGAGCGCACGGAACGCATATATTGATACCAATCATACCGATCCAATGAAAGATTCCATTATTATCCTCTGCGGCGGCGGCCCGGCTCCGGGAATGAACACCGTCGTCATGTCCGTCGCCAAGACGTTCCTCTCCAACGGTTATCGCGTTATCGGCCTCCACGGCGGCTACAGCGGCCTCTTCAACCGCAGCCCCCGGACCGAAGACCTCGACTTCTTCAAGGCCGACGCCTATTTCAACCGGGGAGGCTCCTATCTGGAAATGAGCCGTTTCAAACCGACGGCCGAAGACTTTGAAAAGAACTTCAACCTCCCGCTCTTCCAGGACAACAACGTCAAACTCCTCGTGACCGTCGGCGGCGACGACACCGCCTCGACCGCGAACCGCATCGCGAAATTCCTTGAGGCCAAGAAATATCCGATCCGCAACATCCACGTCCCGAAGACCATCGACAACGACCTTCCGCTCCCGAACAATACCCCGACCTTCGGCTTCAACTCCGCCAAGGACGAAGGCGCCCACCTCGCCAGGACCGTCTACGAAGACGCCCGCACCTCCGGCAACTGGCTCATCATCAGCGCTATGGGACGCAGCGCAGGCCACCTCGCCCTCGGTATCGGCGAAGCGACCCACTGCCCGATGACCATCATCCCGGAAATGTTCAACAAGACGGAAATCACCCTCGACAAGATCGTGAACCTCGCCCTTTCCGCGATCCTCAAGCGCAAGATCCTCGGCATCGGTTACGGTACCGTGGTCGTTGCGGAAGGCGTCTTCCACGACCTGGATCCCCAGGAGATCAAGAATGCCGGCGTCTCCATGACCTACGACGAGCACGGCCACCCGGAACTCGGCAAGATCTCCAAGGCCGTCCTCTTCAACGACATCCTCGAGAAGAAATTCAAGGCCGTCGGCCTCAAGGTCAAGACCCGCCCGGTCGAGATCGGCTACGACGTCCGCTGCCAGGACCCGATCGCGTTCGACCTGACCTACTGCTCCGAACTCGCGATGGGCGTCTATGAGCTCTTCAAGAACGGCGAGACCGGCTGCATGGTCTTCATCGACTCCGACGGCAAGGCCAACCCGCTCTACCTCCACGACCTCCAGAACGCCGAAGGCAAGATCCCGCCGCGCCGCGTCGCGATCGAGGGAGGCACCGCCCGCAACTACTACGCCCACATCTGCCACTTCATCACCCCGGCAGACTACGAGGCCGCGAAGAAGTATGTCGCCGATCCGGAAGCGTACGACTTCTGCAAGATCCTTAACTGGTAACTAACAATCCATTAACCAATTAATAATCTTTACCATGGGAAAATTTGAAATCAAGACCAGGAAGAACGGCGAATTCCAGTTCAACCTGAAAGCCGGCAACGGCGAGATCATCCTCTCCAGCGAAGGCTACACCACCAAGGCCGCCTGCATCAACGGTATCGAGTCTGTCAAGAAGAACGCTCCGGAGGAGAAGAGATTCGAAGTCAAGGAAGCCGCCAACGGCAAGTGCTTCTTCAACCTCAAGGCCGGCAACGGCCAGGTCATCGGCACCAGCCAGATGTATGCTTCCGAGTCCGGCCTGAAGAACGGCATCGCTTCCGTGATGAAGAACGCCCCGGACGCCGAGGTCGTCGAGATTCCCGCCGAATAAGCTAGATTTCCGGATACGCGAAGTCCTTCGCGCAGACGCTGACAGGGAAGCCGTCCTCCGGGGCGGCTTTCTTTATGCCCAGCACGTCGAAGGCGTGCTGCGGAACCTGAACGCGCAGCGAGGCGTCCCGGTCGGAGAAATTGCAGAAGAACAGCACGCAGCGGCCGCCCTCGCAGCGCAGGAAGGCGAAATGCCGGTCCGGGTCGAAGCCCGGCGTCTGCTGGTTGCAGTAGCACAGGTCATAGACCAGTCCGCGCGTCTTGAGCGGGGACGAGGCCAGCGCCATCACCTCCCAGAAACGGGCGAGGAAGTCGTTTTCCTCCGGCCGGAGGGATGCGGTACCGTGGATATAGCCGTAGAGACGTCCGAGCGGCTCGATGTCGGCAAAATCGAAGATGGTCGTCCGCCCGTTCGGGCTCTCCGCGGCGTCGACGCCGATTTCCTGGCCGAAATAAACCATGAACGGGGCCGTGTTGAAGAGCGCGGAAACGGCGAGGGGCGCATATTCGTTGGCGACAGAAGCGCCGAATTCCGGGCAGGGGAAGCGCTGTTCGTCGTGGTTTTCGAGGAAGTTGAGCATATGGGACTGGATGTCGCCGAGGAACTGCCAGTTCCAGGTGATGCTGCGCGCGGACTGCCATTCGCCGGCCTCTCCGCGCGGATCGCGTACGTTTTTCTCGACGATGGCACGCAGGACGTCATACAGCCCGGATTTGTCGTACAGGTAGTCGAATCCGACCTCGCAGACGTACTGTCGGTAGGATTCCTTGTGGTAAACTTCGGCGATGAAGACGACCTCCGGGAATTCCGCCTTGACGGTCCGGATCAGCCAGGCAAGGAAATCGGCGGGGACCAGCTCCACCATGTCGCAGCGGAAGCCGTCCACGCCGCGCGAGGCCCAGAAACGGACGATGCCGAGCATCTTCTCCCAGGCACCCGGAGCTTGATAGTCGATCTTCAGCGTATCGGTCCAGTCGAAATCCCACCAGTCGCAGAGCGGCAGGGCGGACCGGTCGTAATCCCGCGCGACGTGGTTCGGGACGAAGTCCATCAGGAACTTCAGGCCGGCGCGGTGGGTCCGCGCGACCAGGGCGTCGAATTCCTCCATCCGGGCTTCCGGGTTGTCCGCCAGGTACGGGTTGACGTCGTAATAGTCGGAAACCGCGAAAGGGGAGCCGGCGGAGCCCTTGACGAAGTCCTTGCCGGTCGCGTGGCGCAGGAGCCCGGTATACCAGACGTGGGTCACGCCGAGGTCTTTGAGGTATGCGAAGGTCTTCGCATCGAAAGCGGACAGGCGTCCGTTTCCCCAGAGGCGGGGAAGCACTTGGTAGATGATCATGGCTGCGCGAGGTATTGTCTGCGGAATTCCGCCACCGCAACGGCAGTCGCGACCGCCGCATTCAGCGACTCCGGCCCCTGCTTCCCGCGCGGGAAGGGCGGAATCAGCAGACGCGCGGTCGTACAGGCCGCGACGGCAGGGGAAATCCCGTTGGATTCATTGCCGATGACGAGCAGGGCGGGGCAGCCGCGGCCCGTCTCCAGCGGCCGGGCATACAGGTCGTCGCCGTCGAGGAAGGTCCCGTAGACCTGCGCGCCGCCGGCGGCCGCCTCCTGCAGGAACGGGGGCAGCGCGAGGGAATGGAACGGGACGCGGAAAATGGCGCCCATCGTCGCCTGGACGACTTTCGGGTTGTAGCGCTCGACCGTGTCGGGGGAGGCATAGACGGCCTCGACGCCGAACCAGTCCGCGAGGCGGAGGATCGTGCCGAGGTTGCCCGGGTCCCGGATTGCGTCGAGGACGAGGTAGAGACCCTTTTTCAGGGGCGCAGGCGGGTCCTGCCGCTGGTGGAGGACCGCCAGGACCGGGGAGGGGCTGGAGAGCTGGGTGATGCGGGCCATCGCCGCCTCGCCGATCTCCTCGCGCCGGTAGATGCGCTCCACGCGGAAACCGGAGGCCAGCGCCTCGGCGACCATCTTCTCGCCTTCGACGACAAAGAGCCCCGTGCTGTCGCGGAATTTCTTCTGGGAAAGGGATCGGACCTGTTTGATTTCGCTGGATGTCATAGGCTCTGCCGGCGCATGCGCGCCTTCGCAAAGATAGCGAGGAATCTGCAATTATATTTCCTGAAATCCGCGAAAATATCTTAAATTTGTGTATTATGCGTAAGGTATCGGTCCTCGGTCTCGCGGTGCTGGCGGCGGCGGTCTTCGCCGTCTCCTGCGGCTCCACCCGCCAGCTGGCGGAAGGGGAGTACAAGCTCGCCCGCAACCGGATCGAGTTCGCGGGCGAGAGCGGCCTGAAGGCAGGCGACGTCAGCCCCTATATCAAGCAGCAGCCCGCCGCCTTCTCCCTCAAGCCCGAACTCGTCGTCTATGACCCGGACCTGGTCGACGCCTCCGTCGAGAATATCAGGAACCACCTCGATTACATCGGCTGGTACAACTCCGGCGTCGAGAGCGAAGTCAGCGTCAAGAAGCGCAAGGTAACCGTCACGTACCGGATTACCCCCGGCGACCGCTACACGCTGAGCACCGTCTCGTACGACCTGCCCCCGGGGGATGCGTTCGCCGCGGACTTCTATGCCGACACCCTCCATTCCCCGCTCCGCCGCGGGATGCTCCTCTCCGAGGCCGCGCTGGCGGAGGAAAGCGAGCGATACGCCTCCTATCTGCGCACGAAGGGCTATTTCGATGCAACGAAAGCCCTCTTCCGCTACGTCGCAGACACCCTCTCCCACGACGGGACCGCCTCCCTCGAGGTGCTGGTCAGCGACAAGACCCCGATGCGCAAATACCGGATCGGCTCCGTCGACATCTCCCATCCGAAAGACCTGAAAATCCGCGAGAAAGTCCTCCGTTCCCTCAACATGGTCCGCCCGGGTGCGGTCTACAGCGAGACCGACATCAACAAGACCTATACCCGCTTCTCCGCGATGCGGCTCTTCAACAGCGTCGGCATCGAGATGACCCCGGCAGGGGAGGACCTGGTAGACTGTATGATCAACCTGTCCCGTGCCGAGCTCCAGGGCTACAAGCTCAATATGGAGATGTCCACGAACTCGACCGGCCTCATCGGTATCTCCCCGCAGTTCAATTACTTCCACAAGAATGTCTTCCGCGGCGGCGAATGGCTGAACCTCGGCTTCACGGGCAACTTCCAGTTCCGCCTCAGCGACCATACCCGCTCGAACGAGATCGGTGTCTCCGCCGGCCTCAGCCTACCGCGTTTCCTCGGCTTCCGGACCTCCCAGCTGCGCGGCGCCAACATCCCCCGCACGGAGTTCAACATCTCCTACAACTACCAGAACCGCCCGGAATACACCCGCGACCTCTTCTCCGCCTCCTACGGCTACAGCGGCATGACCCGCGGCCGCCTGACCTACCAGTTCTACCCCCTCCAGGTCAACCTGGTCGACCTGTACAACATCGACCCGGATTTCGAGAAGAACACCCTGATCCGGAATCCCTACATCGAATACAGCTACCAGGACCACCTCGACGCCGGCATCGGCGGCATGGTGTATTATTCCACCAGTCCGGATATCAACCCCAAGACCTCCTACAGCTACATCCGCCTCTCCCTCGACCTCTCCGGCAACGTCCTGAGCCTGCTCACGAAAAGTCCCTTCATCCTCGGCGTCCCGTTTGCGCAGTACGCACGCACGGAACTGACCCTGGGCCGCACCTGGCGCCTCGGCAAGAACGACACGCGCGCCGTAGCGGCCCGCCTGGTCGCCGGCATCGGCTACGCCTACGGCAACAGCTCCGTCCTCCCGTACGAGAAAAAATTCTTTGTCGGCGGCGCCAACAGCATGCGCGGCTGGCAGTCCCGCACGCTCGGCCCGGGCGGAGAGCCCCGGGGCGAAGGTTTCATCATCCCCAGCCAGGTCGGCGACGTGCGACTGGAAGCGGATCTCGAGTACCGCTTCCCGCTGGTCTGGAAGTTGGAAGGCGCCCTCTTCGCCGAGGTGGGCAATGTCTGGGACCTCAAGTACACGGGTGACTGGGGAGGCTTCAGCCTCGCCTCGCTCGCCGCGGACTGGGGCGTCGGCCTGCGCGCCGACCTCGGCATCATCGTCGTCCGCGTCGACGCCGGCGTCAAGCTCCGCGACCCGGCCCATACCGAGGAGCGCGGCTTCGCCCCCGCCTGGATCGGCCCTGCAGAATGGTTCAATTTAGATACCTACGCACTCCATTTCGGTGTAGGTTATCCGTTCTAAAATATTGATTATGAAAAAGTTGTTTTTATTGATAGGATTTGCGGCGGCGCTGGGGGCGTGCGGGAACGAGCAGATTAAGGCGCCGGAAGGGTATGTGCTGGTGTGGCACGACGAGTTTGAGGAAGGGCCGGAACTGGGGCCGGACTGGACGTATGAAGTCAAGGACGACCACTGGGTCAACCACGAACTGCAGAATTACCGCGAGCGGGAAGCGGACGGGAAGCGCGTCGCCGAGGTCCGGGACGGGGAACTGCAGATCCACTGCTTCAAGGGTTCGGACGGCAAGATCTACTCCGCCCGTGTCTATGCGCGGAAGGACGTCGGCTGGGAATACGGCTGGTTCGAGGCGCGCATCTGCCTGCCGGCGGGGAAGGGGACCTGGCCGGCCTTCTGGATGATGCCGGTGCCGTCCGTGCAGCAGGGACGCTGGCCACGCTGCGGTGAAATCGACATTATGGAGGAAGTCGGCTACGTCCCGAACGAAGTCTCCTCCTCGATCCATACCCAGACCTACAACCACGTCCGCGGCACGCAGAAGACCAGCCGGATGACGATCGACAAGGCCGAGGGCGGTTACCACGTCTATGCCCTGGAGTGGACTCCGGAGCGGATCACGACTTATGTCGACGGCGCCGTGCAGCTGGATGTCGCCAAAGCGGACCTGGGCGAAGGCCACGACGAGTGGCCGTTCCACTACGCCTTCTATCCGATCCTGAACCTCGCCTGGGGCGGCGACTGGGGCGGGTCCCAGGGCGTGGACGAGTCCGTCCTCCCCATCACGATGTCCGTGGATTACGTCCGCATCTTCCAGAAGGCGGAATAACTACTTCTTGTAATACTTGGGCCAGCAGGCGGCGAGATAGGCCTTGAGGCGATCTTCGGAGGCGTTCGGCTGGGGCTCGTAGAAGACGGTTCCCGAAAACTTTTCCGGCAGGAATTCCAGGTCGGCGAAATGCCCGGGATAATCGTGGGCATACTTGTAGCCGTCGGCATAGCCAAGCTCGGCCATCAGTTTCGTCGGCGCGTTGCGCAGGTAGAGCGGGACCGGCGCGGTCTTGTCGGCGGCAGCGGCCTCGAGGGCGGCGCCGATGGCCCTGTAGGCGGAATTGCTCTTCGGGCTGGAAGCGAGGTAGATCGCCGTCTCCGAGAGGGGGATGCGGGCCTCGGGCATGCCGATGCTGTGGACGACCTGGAAGCAGGCGTTCGCGAGCAGCAGGGCGTTGGGATTCGCGAGGCCGATGTCCTCGGCGGCGAGGATGCAGAGGCGTCGGGCGACGAAGAGCGGATCTTCACCACCGTCGAGCATCCGCGCGAGGTAATAGACCGCGGCGTTCGGATCAGAGCCGCGGACGCTCTTGATGAAGGCGGAGATGATGTCGTAGTGCATCTCCCCGTTCTTGTCGTAAATCGCCGTCGACTGCTGGAGGCAGGCGGTCACGGCCGCGTTGTCGATTACGATAGGGGAGACGCCGGCGCCCATCCCGGCGTCCACGACAAGCTCGAGGATGTTCAGGAGCTTGCGGCCGTCGCCGCCGCTGTGGCGGAAGAGGGCGCCCGTTTCCCGCACGTCGATGTTCCATTTCGAGAGGACCTCGTCCTCCTTCAGCGCCCGGTCCAGGATCGCCTGCAGGTCCGCTTCTTCGAGCGATTTCAGGACATAGACCTGGCAGCGGGAGAGGAGGGGGGAGATGACCTCGAAGGAGGGGTTCTCGGTCGTCGCGCCGATCAGGACGACGGTCCCGGCTTCCACGGCCCCGAGGAGTGCGTCCTGCTGGGCCTTGTTGAAGCGGTGGATCTCGTCGATGAAGAGGATGGGCGCGGCTGCGGCGGCGAAGATCGAACGGCCGCGGGCGGCGTCGATAACCTCGCGGACCTCCTTGACGCCGGCGCTGACGGCGGAGAGGGTGAAGAACTCGCGGTCCAGGGAATCGGCGATGATGCGGGCGAGGGTCGTTTTGCCGACGCCGGGCGGGCCCCAGAGGATGAAGGAGGAAAGGTTGCCCGTTTCGATCATCGTCCGGAGGATGCATCCGGGGCCGATCAGGTGGCGCTGGCCCACGTACTCTTCGAGGGTTCGCGGGCGGAGGCGCTCCGGCAGCGGAGGAAGCATCGTGCTGGCCGTGGTTTCACTTTTCACGTTGTCAAAGATACAACTTTCCGCGCAATTATTATTATCTTCGCTTTTGTCTTATGAAGACGCAACGTGTACTCCTTCTCCTGGCAGCCGTCCTGCTGGCAGGGCCGCTGGCTTACGCCTCCGGTCCCGAAGCCGGCTTGAAGGATGTCCATTTCACCGCCGGCATTTTCCATTCCCCGAAAGGCATCGGCGGCTCGTTCCGTTTCGGCGGGCAGAACGCGCTCGCCGTCTATGCGGACATGGAGGAGGTCTACGCCGGCCGCGCCCTGTATCCGGGGCTCCGGGTCTCCTGGCTGCACCCGCTCCCGCTGATGAAAAAGACCGCCCGGGACGGCAGCGTCTTCACCTTCTACGCCGGGCCCGGCCTGACCGGCGGGTATGTGCGTGACAAGGGGGAGTGGTATGGATTCATGGCCGGAGTCAGCCTCGGGGCCGGCGTGTCGGTCGGGCTGCGGGAGCGTTTCGTCCTGTCGCTCGAGCTGGAAGGCAGCGCGGCGCTGCAGCTGAGTAAAAACACGCTGCTGGACAGCTGGGTGACGCATTTCTACCGGAACGGCTGGCGGCAGGCCCTGTATCCCCAACTGAAAATCGAATACAGATTCTGATGCGGACGCTGCGGATCATAGGGCTGGCCGTCGCGCTGGCCGTGCTGGGCACCGTCCCCGTTTCTGCCGGAAACGGGGGGAAGGTCGGCCTGCACGGCGGCGTGGAATGGGGCTACAGCATGACCGGCTACGAGTGGTACCACTACAACTACCTGGGCATGGACGGCCAGCGGCGCAACCCGGTGTACGGCCTCCACACGATCGGCTGGAACGCCGGCGTGTCGGTCTATGGGGAGCTGTGCCTGTGGGACCGGTTTGCGCTGCGTGCCGCGGGCGGATACGCCGGCATTTACACGGAGCGGATGGGATGGACCGCCGCCGCGCGGGGCAGCTGGTTTTTCCGGGGCTACAAGGCGGATACGCCGCTGGTGTTCGTGGAAGGCGCGAAGGTGTTCCTGCCGTCGCTCGAGGGGCAGAAAGGGCGTTTCGCGCGGGTCGGCGGCGGCTACCGCCTCGCGCTGGCAGGATGGTTCCGGCTCGACCTGCTGCTCTCCGTCCAGTATACGGAAGACCATCCGGACCGCTACTATGACCGCTACCAGCAGGGGTATGTCGTCAGTCCGGAACTGCGGCGCAGCGATGTCGGCTACGCGACGCTGAATCTGGGATTCGCCCTGAATTTCTAGGCCCGGGGCGCCTGGTCCCGCATCCGCACGTCCATGTGGGGGAAGGCGAAACTGATTCCGTTCTCCGGGAGGCCTTCCAGGAGCCGTCCGTTCACCGCGAAGAAGATGTCCCAGTAATCCTCGTTCCTGACCCAGCCGCGGACCGTAACCTGCACGCAGGAATCCATCATCCCGGAGACACCGGCAAAGGCATTGCTGATCCTGTCATCCTCCGCGAGGATGCTTCTGCAGGTCTCCAGGCAGCGTTCCACGTCCGTCCCGTACTCCACACCGAATTTCCATTCCGCGCGCCGCAGTCCGTTCGTGGTATAGTTCTCGACGGTCCCGTTCGAGAGGATGCCGTTCGGGATGACGACGCGGCGGTTCTCGGGGGTGTCGATCCGCGTGGAGAACATGTTGACTTCCGTCACCGTTCCCATAAAGCCCTGGGCCGAGATAAAGTCACCAACACGGAAAGGTTTGAATATCAGTATAATGAGTCCGCCGGCAAAATTCTGGGCCGTGCCGCTGAGGGCCATACCCAGCGCGACGCCGCCGGCCGCCAGCAGGGCGGCGATCGACGTCGTGTTGACGCCGAGCGTGCTGATGGAAACCACGATCAGCAGGATCCAGAGGACCGCCGTCGTCAGCGACAGGGTGAAGGTCTCGACGGTCGGGTCGTAATCTTTCTTTTCGAAGCGCTTGCGCATCCGCCGGCGGACGAGCTTGATGATCCAGGCGCCGAGGGCGAAGATCACCAGGGCGGCCAGGAGCTTCAGGCCGAACTGGACCAGGTCCTGGCCCAGCTGCTGCAGCGCGGCGGACGGTTCGGTCCGGAGCTGCTCGACAAAGGACTGTGCCGCATGGCGGAGCGAATCCGCGGCCTCGACGGCCTCGGTCTGTACGGCGGTTTGGGCGAAGAAGAACATACTTAGAAGAGTTTGTCGATTTGGGTGATGATTTCCTCGATCGGGAGGTCGGGACTCAGGACGAGGTCCGGTTCCTTGACATAGTAGCCGCGGCTCTGGGCGGCGAGGCTGCCGCCGCCGGTCACGTTGACCATCACGACGTCTTCCTTGCCGACCTGGCCGCTGCGGACGGCCTGTTCGAGGCTGCAGACCGCCGTTGCAGCCGCCGGGAAGATGTCATATCCCTCGAGGTTGCGGTACATGAGCATCCAGCGGACGATATCGTCGTTGGTTGCCTTGAAGAAGTCGCCGCCGGTATCCGTCAGGGCGTCGAAAAGGCCGCCGGCGATACTGTAGGGCGGTTTCCGATTCGACAGCACCTTGGCGAGGATCACCTCGGCGGCCCGGCGGGACTGCTCGGGGGTATACTCGGGCAGGGCGCGGGAACCGGCTTTCCAGGCGTCGTACATCAGGGTGAAGGGGACGTTCTGGGAGACGAAGATCTTCATCTTGTTATTGCCGAAACGGCCGTCCTCGATCAGGCGGAGGTTGTTCTCCCAGGCAGCGATGGCGCCGGTGCCGGAGCCGACGGCCTGGAAATAGGCGTCAGGGATGCATCCGATGGCTTCCACGGCGCTCAGCACGGTCGTTCCCATCCCGTCGCGCCGGGCGACGTTCTTGGCGCCGCCTTCGGCGAAATAGCGCGGATCACGGCAGATCTTGTCACCCAGGGCGATGGCGTCGAAATAGTCCGTACCGGCGGGCGTCGCAACCATCTTGACGCAGGAATGCAGCTTGCGGCGGAACCACAGGTCCCGGAAGTTGTCCGCCGGGACGCAGATGACGATCGGGATGTCGTTGTCGGAGCAGACCTGGGCAAAGGCGCGCGCCGTGTTGCCCGCGGACTGGACGACGAGGACCCGGCGGTCGTCTTCCGGCAGGCGGGCGCAAACGGAGAAGGCCTCGGTCTCCTTGAAGGAGCAGGTCGCCATCGTCGCACCGATCTCGGGATGGTAGCCGGAGAAGGTAATGAAGAGGTTGTCCAGGCCCAGATACTGGCCCAGGCCCTTGCTGTGGTAGGTCACGGGTGCAGCGGACTTCTTCAGCGTGCGGCGGACCGGCAGCCATTCGGCATAGCGGTACAGCCCGTCCAGGTCGTCCCGCGGCGTGAAACGCCTGTTCTCATAGACGGCGCGCACCAGGGAAGGGGACTGCGCCTGCGGATCCGCCAGCGTCCATCCCTCGTCCTGCAGCAGACGTCCGTCCGCCACGTTCATCAACTGGTATTTTGTCGGTTTGAACTTCATACTATCAGATTGTTGCAAAAAGCCAGGTAAGATAAGCGGCCTCGCACAGGAGGAGGAGCGAGCCGTCGAAGCGGTCGATCATGTTCTTCTTTCCGGTCCAGGCGCTGGAAAAGACGAGCAGGGCGCTCAGGAGCAGGACGCCGAGGTCGACCCAGTTCATCGACGAGAAGTCCAGCGGGGTCACGACGGCCGATGCGCCGAGGATCAGCAGGATGTTGAAGATATTGGATCCGAGGATGTTGCCGAGCGCGAGCTGGCCCTTCTTCTTCGCCGCGGCGACGACGCACGTCGCCAGCTCCGGCAGGGAAGTGCCGCCCGCCAGGACGGTGATGGCGATGAACTTGTCGGAGACGCCGGCCAGGCGGGCGATTTCGGTCGCCGAATCGACGAAGAGGCGGCCGCCGATGACGAGCCCGGCCAGGCCGGCCAGGACCAGCAGGATGGCGACGCCGAGGCGGAGATTCTTCTCTTCCGACTGCTCGACAGGCGCGGAATCCGTCTTGAAGCAGTAATAGATATAACCGGCGAAAAGCAGCAGGAACACAAGACCTTCCCAGCGGCAGACATCGCGGTTCCAGAGGCCGAAGACGATGAACAGGACGGTCACGCCGATGGTCAGGGGGATGTCCCGTTTCCGGTTCTCCGGGGTGATGGCGATCGGGGCGATGACGCCCGTCAGGCCGAGGATCAGCAGGGTATTGAAGATGTTGGAACCGACGACGTTCCCGATCGAGATGTCGGCGATTCCCTTCAGCGCGCCCGTCAGGCTGACGACCAGCTCGGGGCAGGAGGTCCCGAAGCCGACGATCGTCAGGCCGATCACGAACTCGCTGATGCCGGACTTGCGGGCGATGGCGGAAGCGCCGTCCACCAGCCAGTCGGCTCCGAACACGACGAGGGCGAGGCCCAGGATAAGCAGTCCGATCTGTACTATCATGGCATTCAAATCAATTCAAGGGCACAGACATTCTCCACGTGCAGCGTATGCGGGAACATATCCACGGGCTGCACGCGCGTAATCCGGTAGCGCTGCGAAAGGATCGCCAGGTCGCGGGCCTGGGAGGCGGGATTGCAGCTGACATACACGATGCGGGCAGGGGAGGCCTGCAGGAGGACCCGGGCGACATCCGGATGGATGCCGGCGCGGGGCGGGTCGAGGATGACGACGTCCGGGCGGCCGTGTTCCGCGAGGAAGTCCGCGGTCAGCAAATCCTTCATGTCGCCGGCGTAGAATTCGCAGTTCGTGATGCCGTTGGCGGCTGCGCCCCTACGCGCGTCTTCTATCGCCTCCGGAACATATTCAATACCAATAACTTTCGCAGCTTTGGAAGCGACAAACTGGGCAATCGTCCCCGTCCCGGTATAGAGATCGTAGACCGTCTCCGTGCCGGTCAGGGCGGCGAAGTCCCGCGCGACCCGGTACAGGTTCAGCGCCTGCAGCGTGTTGGTCTGGAAGAAGGACTTCGGACGGATCTTGAACCGCAGGCCTTCCATCTCTTCGTAAATCGCGTCCACACCCTTGTAGAGAACAGGTTCGAGGTCCGTGATGGAGTCGTTTCCCTTCGTGTTCAGCACATAGTAGAGGGAGACGATCTGCGGGAACCGTTCAGCAAGCGCGTCCAGCAGCCCGAGCACCGCCGGGGTCGCCTGGGAAACGCACAGGATGACCATCACTTCGCCGGACTCGCAGGTGCGGACGAACATCGTCCGGAGGGTGCCGCGGTTCTCGCGGATGTTGTAGAAGGGGATGCCGTGGGAGAGGGCGTAATCCTTTATAAAACAGCGGATTTCGTTGGAAGGGGAGGGCTGGAGCCAGCACTCGCCGATATCGAGCACCTTGTCGAAAAACTTGCCCACGTGGTAGCCCAGGCCGCATTTTTCGGCAGGGGAGAGGGCCTCCGGATCTTCGCCGGGAAGGATCCATCGGCGCTCCGAGAAGGAAAACTCGAGTTTGTTGCGGTAATGGACGGTCCGCTCGGAGCCGAGGGTCATCGGGACTTCCGGGACCTCAAGGTGGCCGATGCGGACGAGCTGGTCATAGACCTGCCGGCGTTTCGCCTCGAGCTGGGCGGGATACGGCAGGGGTTGCCAGCGGCAGCCGCCGCAGACGCCGAAATGGCGGCAGAACGGCTCCAGGCGGTCCTTGGAAGGCTCTTTCAGGCGCACGATGCGGCCTTCCATATAATTCTTTTTCTTCTTGCGGACCTGGATGTCGACAAGGTCGCCGGGAACAGCAAACTCCGCGAAGACGACGGTTCCGTCCGGCGCGTGGCCCAGGGCTTTGCCTTCGGCGGCGACGGATTCGATCCGGATGTCTTCCAGCAGCAGGTCGGTTTTCTTGCGCGTCATGGTTGCTTCTAAAATCGGAAGCCAAAGTTAGTCAAAAATCCGTCAAAACGGAAGGGAAGCGCCTGCCGCATCTACAAGTTAACATAATATAAATTGTGTAACAGTAGGAATCCCGTTCCCGACACACAATTGAACCTAAAAACGTTTTGTTTTAGCACGTACAATTATTATATTTGCACATTACGAGCGTATAATCGATTTTAACAACGAATATGAAAAAGTTACTTGTACTCCTTCTCGCTGCGGCGACGCTTTCCGCGCCGCGCGCCTTCGGCCAGGATATGTTCAACCACATGTCCCTCGGTGTATCCCTCGGACTTGACGGTGTCGGCCTGGAGGCCGCCGCCCCGATGGGTGACCATTTCCAGCTTCGCGCCGGATATTCCCTCCTTCCGTTCTCCTACAAGAAGGAGTTCGACTTCGGTAACGCCAATCTGGGCGGCACGACCCGCAACCTGAACGACATCCCGATGACCGCCGGCCTCTGGGGCCCCGGCAACGCCAAGGTCCTGGTCGACATCTATCCGGGCGACGGTCCTTTCCGCTTTACCGCCGGCCTCTATGTCGGTACCGGTAAATTCGTCACCGCCCAGGCCGACCTGAGCAAGGTCCTGGCCCGGGATGAATACGGTACCCTCGGTATCGGCCCCGAAGGCGGCCCGACCTTCACGACCGACAAGAACGGTATCGCTTATGTGAACGGAAAGGTCTGGAGCGCAATGCCTTACGTCGGCATCGGTTTCGGCCACGCAGTCGCCGACGACCTCTGCACGGTGACCTTCGATCTCGGCGTCGCCTTTACCGGCGGAGCCAAGGTCGAGTCCTACAACTACCTCAAGAACACGCTGGACCCCAGCAAGCCCGTCGACACGATCGCGATTACCAGCAAGACCCTGCAGAACAAGGACAATGGCTGGATTGACAAGATCGGCGGTATCCCGGTGTTCCCGATGATGAAGCTCGGTGTCTTCTTCAAGCTCTTCTAATTGATTGATTATTAACTAATTATAGATTATGAAAAAGTTATTTATCCTTCTCGCGGCGGCCGCGCTGATGCTCCCGCTCGCCTCCTGCCACAAAGATCCCGGCAAAGACAAGGACCAGCCCGTCGAAATGAAGCCGGCTGCGACCGCCGATGTCGCGAAAGTCGTTTCCTTCGAATCCGCCCCCGCGGAGAAAAAGCCGACCTACAACCACGGCAACGTCATCTACGAAATGATCTCCATCGAGTTCACCGAGGCCAGCCGCTATATCCTCAAGGGCAAACCGGTTGCGACCAAGGCCGGCAACAGCGATGTCGAAATCCTGACCGGACCTTACACCGAGAAGAACGGTACCTACCAGTGCACCGGCGATTTCACCGGCTCCGTGACGGTCAGCGGCAACGGCTCCAACAAGGACGTCACCGTGAATACGGGCGGCGAGGAGCAGAAGACGACCGGTAATGTTTCCGCCCCGTCTTCCGGCAGCAGCGACAAGACCAATGCCTCCCGTACCTGGAAGGTCGCGAGTTGCATCGTCAACGTCAGCGGCAACGGACTCAGCGTCAACAAGGGCTTTAACGGCTGCAACCTGGAAGCTATCGCGAAATACATCGCCGAGAACGGTGGCAAAAACATCTCCCCCTCCGATTTCGCCGGCTACGATGTGACCGAAATCCTCTTCACCGGCTCCAACACCGTGGTTATCAGCTTCAAGGACGCTCCTGACTTCGGCGGTTCCTATACCCTCAATGGCGAGAACTTCTCGATGACGCTGGAAGTCGGCGGCAACGACCTGGTCAACCAGAAGGCGACCGGCTTCCTGAGCTTCCCGTCCGACGGCAAGGCCGAGTTCAGCCTGATGATGTCCTTCAAGGGCTATACCGGCGGTATCGACTTCTCCCTCACCGAGGTCAAGTAACTATCGACGGCTTCGCATAAAAAAAGCTCCGGACGAGAATCCGGAGCTTTTTTTATGGATCAGCGTCGCCTAAAGCGATTCCTTGGAGACGACCGGGTTGCCGTAGATGTGCCAGAAGATATCGCGGCAAGCATCCTTGTCGAGACGTTTCTCGAGCTTGCCGAGCTTGTGTTCCGTATAGGCCTTGAAGGCCTCCAGGTCCTCCGGCGTATAGAAATCCGTATACTTGGACGTCCCGTTCATCAGGTCATAGCCCATATAATTGGTCTTGAACAGCCGGTAGCCTTCGATGACGCGGCGGTCCACGGCGCGGCGGATGAACTGGTAGCGGTCGTTGCCGCCGCAGTTCGCGGCCGCTTCGATTTCCGCTTCCGAGAGGGGCGTTCCGATGTGGAGATGGACGCGGCCTTTCTGCTGGCGGATGCCGGTCAGGATGCTGTGCATGTCCTCATCCGGCTTCTTGACGTATTTCTGCGTCCGGGAAATCAGGACCTCGCGGGCCTTGCGGAAATCGCAGGGCTCGTATTCGTAGGAAATGCTCATCGGGACGATGTGGAGCGCCGAGAAATTCTCGACGAAACTCCCCTCCCCGCTCATGTCGAACATCTTCAGGAGGCCCTGCTCGGTCGTATCGAGGCCGTTCTTCGTGCGGCCCTGCCGCTGCGCGATCCAGACGGATCCGGCCCCGCTCGTCACGGTCTGGCGGATATAGCGGGACAGCGTCAGCGAAGACAGATACAGCTCGCGGGCGGAAATGCCGCGGACGACCTTGATCATTCCGTTGGAACGCAGGAGCACCTCGACCGTGTCGTTCGCCAGGAGGTTGTCCCCGACGGCGACCTGCGTCAGCGGAAGGCCGGCGCGGAAGAGCGTGTAGAGGGTGAACGCCGGGTCGAGGACGATGTCGCGGTGGTTCGACATCGCGAGGAAATTCTTCTCGATGCCGTGCAGGTTCTCGACGCCGTCGCTCGTGAAATCGGTCACCGTGTTCTGCAGGACCCATTCCACGGCCGTGTACATAATGGTTTTCTGGAAGTCATCCACGCCGCGGATCTGGCGGAGCATCTTGCTCAGCGTGTTGATGGGCTTGCGGGGAAACAGGTATTTGCTGACGGCATAGACCATCGGATGGCTGGCGATGCGTGCAAGGCCGGCCACCGCTTCTTCGTCGGTATACGGGCGGATGTCTTCGAATTCGTTGTTAACGTTCGGGTTATCCATAAAGTCAATTTTTCAAATGTAATAAAAAATCAGGCGCGCAGCAACAGCGAACTGTCGCCGTAGCTCAGGAAGCGGAAGTCATGCGCGAGCGCATAATCGTAGATCGTCCGCCAGTCCCCGCCGACAAAGGCGGACACCAGCAGGATCAGCGTGCTCTCCGGCTGGTGGAAATTGGTCACCAGCATCTCCACAATGCGGAAGCGGAAGCCCGGAACGATGATGATGCGCGTGGCGAGGCGGAGCGTGTCGCGGCCGGTGCGTTCCAGCCAGGCGATCAGCGCGTCCAGCGCCTCTTCGGTGGAATAAGGGTATTCCCGCGTGTACGGGGCCCACTGGTCAATCTCTTCCGGCGCCCCCTTTTCCAGGCAGGCGACACCCGCATAGTAGAGGGATTCGAGCGTACGCACGGAGGTCGTCCCCACGGCGACGACCCTACGGGAACCCTCCCGCAGCTTGCGGAGCAGCTCCAGGCGCACGGAGAAAGGCTCCCGGTGCATCGGATGGGCCGCGACGTCGCCCCCCTTGACGGGCAGGAAGGTTCCGGCGCCGACATGGAGGCAGACCTCCTCCAGCGGAATCCCCTTCGCGGCGATGGCGTCCAGCACCCGCTGCGTAAAGTGCAGGCCGGCCGTCGGAGCCGCCACAGAGCCCCTGTAGCGCGCATAAAGCGTCTGGTAGCGCTCCAGGTCCACCGCCTCCGTCCGGCGGTTCAAATACGGCGGAATCGGCATATTCCCGCAGCGTTCCAGTACCTGTGAGAAAGGCACATCCCCCTGCCAGCGGAATTCCACCACGCCGGTCTGGCCCTCCCGCTCCACGAGCATCGCCTGCAGGTCCAGCGCCGCCAGCGCAGCATCTCCTTCATCACAGGCCAGGCGGATCCATTCCCCCTTCCAGCGCTTCGCGTTACCGATGACGCATTTCCAGCGGCAGCGGCCGACAGCAGCAAAAACGAGCGCATATTCGGACGGCTCCACGGGTTCGAGGCAGAATACCTCGATATGGGCGCCGGTCTCGCGCCGGAAGAACAGCCGCGCAGGAACCACCTTTGTATCGTTGAAAACCAGCATCGCATCGTCCGGAAGGAGGTCCGGAAGGTCCCGGAAGTGGAATTCATCCACCTGTCCGCCGCGATAACGCAGCAGTTTCGACGCATCGCGCTCCGGCAGCGGATATTTGGCAATCCGCTCCTCGTCGAGCGGGTAGGAGAAATCGGCGGTATTAATGCTCGGAATCATAGCTTACGCAAAGATACGAACTATTTTCGATGTGCAGAAAATGGAACAAAACATTTTATCCCATTTTGAAGGGTGTTAACATTTGTAATTTCTCAAATCGATGTTAGTTTGTATTTGTAAATTCACATAAATAAACGAATCGCCGTCAGTGTATGTTCACAAAAATAACATAAAGGATTATTATCAAAAAGATGATGTTTATTTTACTTTCTAAAACTCAGATATTTATATATTCTCATATGGAGAATCGTTCCAGCGCAGTCACCGGGTGGCGGCAAAGGAAATCGCGACCTGACGTTTCATTGAATAAGTAATTTCAAAGTATTATATTAATAACCAAGCAAGTATCAATATTTATCTTATATAAATTCCAGGTGTTTTCCGCCCGCTTTCGGGCATTTGGACAAGAATTAAGATTTGTAACTTGTAAATTTCGGCTTGCGCGCAAGCGAATAATTGTTTACATTTGTGTCAACCAGATCCGTTTCCAGATGAACACCCGTTTGCAGCATTTTTTAACGGCCGAGAACATTTCCCAGGCGCAACTCGCCGATACGATCCACGTCGCACGCGCCAGCGTCTCCCATATCCTCGCCGGCCGCAACAAGCCCGGCTTCGATTTCATCGAAAGCCTGGGCCGCCACTACCCCGGCCTGAACCTCGAGTGGCTGATTACCGGACGCGGCAAGATGTACAAGGCCGCCGCCCCCGCGCCGGAGCCCGCTCCCCTGCCGGAACCGCCTGCAGAGGCCCCTGCAGCGCAGGAAACGGAGGAAGAACCGGTCCTGGACCTGGTCCTCGACAGGGCCCCTGAAACCGCGGCTCCCCTGCCGCCGGCGCCGCGCCGCATCCGCAAGGTCCTCGTCTTCTACGACGACAATACCTACGCGGAACTTTAAGCGAAACTTTTTCGTACCTTTGCGGAAAACAGGTACGCTATGTTTTCTGATTATCTGATTCCCGCCGGCAGGGTCGGGCTGAGCGTGACGGGCGATCCGGCGATGCGCCGGATGCGTCTGTATGCCCTGAGAGGCTTTTCCGTGCTGGAATACGGGCCGTTCGACGGGGATCCGCGGGCGACCGTGGACCTGCTCTCGGGCCGTTCCCACGCCGGGGCTACGCTCGCGCTCGCGCTCTCCCCTTTCCCGGAAAGCGAACGGGAGGACGCCATCCTCCGGGATATGGAAAACCGCTTCACGATCCTGTACGACTTCGCCGATTTCTTCATCGTCAACCTCGATTACCGGATTGCCGACCTGGCGGAGGACATCCTCTCCGCCATGCTGGTCGTCCGCGCCCGTGAGGACCGCTACAAGCCGATTGCCGTCCGCCTGAGCAAGACCCTCTCCGGGACGACGGTCGACGGCATCCTCCACTATTGTAGGTTTTATGGAATTGACGCTGTCGTATCCGCTAATTATAAAGAACTTATCGAAAAGACACAAGGCCGTTACGACGTCCTTGCCGACCTGGAGGAAACCGGCCCCGAGGCCGTCGCGGAAGCCCTCCGCAGCGGTGCGCTCATGGCCCTGCTGAAGACCCCGCGCGCAGGCCGCTCCGTCCTGCGCCGCGCCCGGAAACTCCTGGAGGAACCGAAAAAATGATTACCGCATCCGTCTGCACCATCGGCGACGAGATCCTGATCGGACAGATCGTCGACACCAACTCATCCCATATCGCACGCGCCCTCGGCGAAACCGGCGTCCGCGTGACCGCCATGACCTCCATCCCGGACGACGGGGACCGCATCGTCGCGGACCTGGACGCCGCCCTGCGCAGCAGCGACGTCGTCGTCGCGACCGGCGGCCTCGGGCCGACGAAGGACGACATCACCAAACCCGCCCTCGCCCGCCTCTGGGGCCGCGAAGGCTGGTATGAGCACGCCGGCCAGAAGGCGCGCGTCATCAGCATCCTCCACTCCCGCGGCCTCGACGTGCTCGACGTCAACCTGCAGCAGGCAATGGTCCCGGAAGGATGCGACGTGATTGAAAACAAGCTCGGGACGGCCCCCGTCATGGTCTTCCGCTTCGACGCAGCCCGCTACGGCCACCCGGCGACCCTGTATTCCCTGCCCGGCGTCCCCTACGAGGCCCTCGGCGCCATCCCGGACCTCATCGCCGACATCCGTGCCCACTATCCCCTCTCGGACATCCGCCACAAGACCCTGATGGTCTACGGCCTCGCGGAATCCGCCCTGGCGAAGAAGATCGAAGCCTGGGAGGACGCCCTCCCCCCGCAGCTCCACCTCGCCTACCTGCCGAACCAGCTGACCGGCGTCCGGCTGCGCCTGTCCGCCTACGGGATGGAAGAAGCCGCCGCGGAAAGCCTCATAGAGGCCCAAATCCGGGCCTTAAGGCCGTTGCTGGGATCGTACCTCTATTCGGAGCAGGACGACACGCTGCAGGCCACGATAGGCCGTCTGCTGCGCGGCACCGGCAAGACCCTCTGCGCCGCCGAGTCCGCAACCGGCGGGATGATCTCCCACCTGATCACTTCCGTCAGCGGCTCCTCCGAGTACTATAAAGGAAGTATAACATCTTATGCAGCAGAAATTAAAGAGAAGTTACTCGGAGTTGAGGATGAGGTAATCAAGACCAAAGGCATCGTCAGCAAGGAAGTAGCTTCGCAGATGGCCGAAGGCGCCCGGAAGCTTCTGGGCTGCACCTATGCCGTCGCGACGACCGGATGGGCCGATAAAACCGGCGACGAATTCGAGCCGGCGGGGACCGTCTGGGTCGCCGTCAGCGGTCCGGAAGGGACCCGCGCCGCCCGTTTCCAGTACAAAAACGGCCGCGAAAGGAACATCGAGCGCTTCGCCGCCTCCGCCTTGAACGAATTGCGGCTCTACCTCGAAAATGAGCGCCAACTAGCTGATAAAGAGGTTACAAAACAAAAGAGTTTAATCTGTTAACATTTTTGTTAACACCGCTTTTCCTGCACTTTTCGCAGGACCCGAAGGAAATTCCCCCCGGCAATCTTCGCGATGGCCGCCTCGTCGTAACCGCGGGAGCGCAGCTCCCCGAAGAGCAGCGGCAGCCGGGCCACCGTCTCCAGTCCGGACGGCGGTACTTCGATTCCGTCGAAGTCCGTCCCGATGCCGACGGCGTCGATGCCGGCGATCCGGACGACGTGGTCGATGTGGTCCGCGATTTCCCGGACACCCGGACGCGGCAGGGCGATCAGCGCATCCTGGACTTCGTTCCAGGCGGCGCGGGCCGCCGGGTCCGCCGGGTTCGCGATGAAGCGGTCCTCGGCGTCCATCCGCTCCTCCAGCCCGGAGTCGGCGAGCACGCGGGCGAATTCGTCCGACAGGAAGACCGGGTAAAAGTTGACCTGGACCACCCCGCCCTTCTCCGCGATGCCGCGGATCAGCTCGTCCGGCAGGTTCCGGCGGTGGGAGGCCAGCGCCCGGCAGCAGGAGTGCGTCGAAATGATCGGGGCCTCGGAGTACTCCAGGCAATCCCGGACGGTCGCATCCGCGGCATGGGCGATGTCGATCAGCATCCCCTGCCGGTTCATCGCCGCGACCAGCTCCCGGCCGAACGGGCTCAGTCCGCCCCAGCGTCCTTCGCCCGCACAGGAATCGCAGATGTCATTGTCCCCGTTGTGGCATAGCGTGATGTAGCGGACGCCCCGTTTCCAGAAGGCCTCCATCTCCGCGACCGAGCCCATCAGCGGCGATCCGTTCTCCATTCCTATCAAAATGGATATCAATCCTTTCTGCTTATTTATCTCAACTTCTTCAGCAGAATGTGCAAAGGCGACCAGATCCCCGTTTTCCCAGACCTGGCGGTCCAGCTCGTCGAGCAGCCGGAGCGCATAGGCATGCGCCTCGGCCGGGGCCAGCCGGTTCGGGGTGAAGAGCGCAAAGAAGGAGGCGTCCACGCCGCCGGCTTTCAGTTTCGGGAAGTCCACCTGGGCATGGTCGTTGTCGCGGCGGAAATCGCGCAGCCGCACCATCTGGGAGGGGCTGTCGCAATGGGAATCAAGGACGATCATAAATCTTGTTTTTCGAGGAGCTCCCCCCACTCGGCCGTCTTGGCATCCAGATCTCTCTGATACTCCAGGTAAGAGCGCGTAAGCTCCATAATATCATCATTTTCACCCGGATTCGAAAGAATACTTTCCAGGCGCTTCATCTCCGCTTCCAGCTTCGTAATCCCGTTTTCCAGCCAGGCGATGCGGTCGCGGATGCGGCGGGCTTCCTTGCTGCGGGAACGGGCCTCCTCCCAGGAGACGCGCTTGCCCGCGGGCGCCGGAGCGGCAGCTGCCGGAGCCTGCGGCTGCGCCGCGGCGGGCTCCGCCTTCCGCTCGAGCTCGCGGAGCGTCTCGAGGTGGCGTTGCTCCAGGAACACGGAAAAGGATTCCAGGTGTTCCTTGACGCGTCCGTCGCGGAATTCGTAGAACTTGTCGACCAGGCCGTCGAGGAAGTCGCGGTCGTGCGAGACGATGACCAGGGAGCCGTCGTAGTCCAGCAGGGCCTGCTTCAGGACGTCCTTGGAGCGGATGTCCATGTGGTTGGTCGGCTCGTCGAGCGCGAGGAGGTTGTAGTTCTGGAGCAGGAGCTTGGCCATGCCGAGCCGCGCGCGTTCGCCGCCGCTGAGGACGGAGACCCGCTTGTCGATGTCCTCCCCTCTGAAGAGGAAGGCGCCGAGGATGTCGCGCAGGCGCGAGCGGACGTCGCCGACGGCGATGCGGTCGAGCGTGGAGAAGACAGTCTCCTTCCCGTCGAGGACTTCCTCCTGGTTCTGGGCGAAATAGCCGGTCAGGACGTTGTGGCCAATGCGGGCCTCGCCGGCCAGGGGCGCCAGCTCTCCGGTCAGGATGCGCATCAGCGTGGTCTTGCCCTCGCCGTTGCGCCCGATCAGGGCCACCTTCTCTCCCCTTTTCACTTCGATGTCCGCATCGCGGAAGACGACCTTGCCGGGATAGCCGGCTTCCAGCCCCGTCGCCCGGAAGACCACGTCCCCGGCGCGCGGCGCCGGCGGGAACTTCACCCGGATGCGGGAGCTGTCCGTCTCGTCGATCTCGATGCGCTCCAGCTTTTCGAGCGCCTTGATCCGGGACTGGACCTGGTTCGACTTGGTCGGCTTGTAGCGGAAGCGGTTGATGAAATCCTCGGATTTCTCGATCATCCGCTGCTGGTTCTCGTAGGCGGCGGTCTGCTGGGCGACGCGTTCGGCGCGCAGGACCGTGTAGCGGCTGTACGGGACCTTGTAGTCGTAGATCTTGCCGAGCATGATCTCGACGGTCCGTTCCGTCACGTTGTCCAGGAACTTGCGGTCGTGGGAGACAAGCATCAGCGCCCCGCGGAAGGCCTTCAGGTAGCTCTCGAGCCACTCGATGGACTCGATGTCGAGGTGGTTCGTCGGCTCGTCGAGGAGCAGGACGTCCGGGTCGCGCAGGAGGAGCTTCGCCAGCTCGATGCGCATGTTCCAGCCCTGGCTGAAGGTCTCGGTCTTCCGGCCGAGTTCGTCCTCGCGGAAGCCCAGGCCCTTCAGGGTGCGGCGGGCGCGGACCTCGGGCGGTTCGCTCTGGGAGACGGCGAGCAGGTCGTTCAGCTCGTTCAGGCGGCTGAGCAGGGCCTCGTAGGCGGCGGACTCGTAATCGGTCCGGCCGGCAATCTCTTCGGTGATGGCAGCGATCTCCCGCTCGGCGCCGAGGAGCGTGTCGAAGGCGGTCATCGCCTCTTCGAGGACCGTACGGCCGCGGTGGTGCTCCATCAGCTGGGGAAGGTAGCCGATCGTGAGGTGGTTCGGGCGGTCGACCGAACCGGAGGTCGGCGGGTCGATGCCGCAGATGATCCGCATCAGCGTCGTCTTGCCGGCGCCGTTGCGGCCGACCAGCCCGATCTTGTCAGTCTCGCTGATATGGAAACTGACGTGGTCGAGCAGGACGGAGCTGCCGAATGCGACGGTGACTTCGCCGAGGGAAATCATGGGAGGTTATGCCCCGAGGGCCTTGAGGGCCGTTTCGATGGCCTCGATGCGGGAGAGGGCGTCCGCCTCTTTCTTGCGCTCGACGGCGACGACGGCCTCCGGCGCGTGGGCGACGAACTTCTCGTTCGCGAGCTTGGCGCGCACGCCGGCGAGGAACTTCCGCTGGTATTCCAGGTCGGCCTGGAGCTTGGCGGTCTCTTCCGCGGCGTCCACGCGGCCTTCCAGGGCGACGAAAAGCTTGCTCGTGCCGACGACGAAGGATGCGCCCGCACCCGCGGCCTCACCGACGGAGACATGCACGCCGGCCAGCTTCTCGAGCACCGGGAACATCTCCTGCGGGAAGGAGGCGTCGACATACAGGTCGAGGGGTTCCTTCGGGGAAATGCCTTTTTCCTGGCGCAGGGCGCGGATGTTACCGGCCGCCTCGGCGGCGAGGGCGAAGTCGGCGATGCGCTGCGCACTGTATTCGCCGGCCTTCGGAGTCGGGGCGAAGAGGATGGTCTCCCCTTCCCTGCGGTCGGCGAGGGCCTGCCAGAGCTCTTCGGTGATGAAGGGCATGACCGGGTGGATCAGGCGGAGGAGGCTGTCGAAGAAGCCGAGGGTCGCCTCGTAGGTCCTGCGGTCGACCGGCGTCCCGTAGGCGGGCTTGACGAGCTCGAGGTACCAGGAGCAGTAATCGTCCCAGAAGAGCCTGTAAACGGTCATCAGGGCGTCGGAGATGCGGAACTTGGAATAATGGTCCTCCACGGTCGCGACGGTCTGGGAGAGCTTGTCGGAGAACCAGCGGACCGCGAGGGCCGCGGCCTCGCCCTGCGGGGCGGCGTCGTCCACGGTCCAGCCGCGCACCAGGCGGAAGGAGTTCCAGATCTTTGCGCAGAAGTTGCGGCCCTGCTCGACCTGGCTTTCGTCATAGAAGATATCGTTGCCGGCGCTCGCGCAGAGGAGCATACCGATGCGGACGGCGTCGGCGCCGTATTTCGCGATGAGGTCGAGTGGGTCGGGGCTGTTGCCGAGGGTCTTGCTCATCTTGCGTCCGAGCTTGTCGCGGACGATGCCGGTAAAATAGACGTTCGAGAACGGTTCGCGGCCCATGAACTCCTCGCCGGCCATGATCATGCGGGCCACCCAGAAGAAGATGATGTCCGGGGCGGTCACGAGGTCGCTGGTCGGGTAATAGTACTTCAGGTCGGCGTTCGGCTCGTGGTCCGGGTTGCCGGGGAATTCGGGGTCGAAGACGGAAATCGGCCAGAGCCAGGAGCTGAACCAGGTGTCGAGGACGTCCTCGTCCTGGCGGAGGTCGGCGGCCGTGAGCGCAGGGTTGATCTTCTGCGCGGCCTTGAGCGCCGCTTCCGCGTCCGGTTCAACGACGACCTGGCCGTCCGGCAGGTACCAGGCGGGGATGCGCTGGCCCCACCAGAGCTGGCGGGAGATGCACCAGTCGCGGGCGTTCTCCATCCAGTGGCGGTAGGTGTTGTAGTAGCGCTCCGGGATGAAGCGGGTCCGGCCGCTTTCGACGGTCTCGAGGGCGGTCTTCGCAAGGAGGTCCATCTTCAGGAACCACTGGGCGGAGAGCTTCGGCTCGATGACGGCGTCGGTGCGCTCGCTGTAGCCCACCGGAGAGGTATAGTCTTCTATCTTGAGGAGGTTGCCGGCTTCTTCGAGCATCCCGACGATCTTCTTGCGGGCGACGAAGCGGTCCTCGCCGACAAGGATCTGCGCCTTCTCGTTCAGGCGGCCGCGGTCGTCGATGATCTCGAGGACCGGGAGGTTGTGGCGCAGGCCGATTTCATAGTCGTGGACGTCGTGGGCCGGGGTCACCTTGAGGCAGCCGGTACCGAAGTCCATCTCGACGTAGTCGTCCTCGATGACGGGAATCTCGCGGTTGATCAGCGGGATCAGGACTTTCTTGCCGCGGAGCCAGTGGTGGCGCTCATCGGCGGGGTTGACGCAGATCGCCGCGTCGGCCATGATGGTCTCCGGGCGGGTCGTGGCGATCACGAGGTACTGGTCGGTCGGGTTGCCGGCGCCGTCGGAGATAAAGTATTTCAAGTGGTAGAAATGACTCTGGGTATCCTTGTGGATCACTTCGTCGTCGCTGACGGCGGTCAGGGCCACCGGGTCCCAGTTGACCATCCGGACGCCCTTGTAGATCCATCCCTTGCGGTAGAAATGGACGAAGGTGCGGATGACGGCCGCCGAGAGGGCGGGCTCCATCGTGAAGCGGGTACGGTCCCAGTCGCAGGAGCAGCCGAGTTTGCGGAGCTGCTGGAGGATGATGCCGCCGTGCTCTTCCTTCCATTCCCAGGCGTATTTGAGGAATTCCTCGCGGGTGATGTCATCCTTGGAGATGCCCATGCCCTTGAGCTTGGCGACGACCTTGGATTCGGTGGCGATCGAAGCGTGGTCCGTGCCCGGCACCCAGCAGGCGTTCCTGCCGTCCATCCGCGCCTTGCGGATCAGCACGTCGTTGAGGGTGTTGTTCAGCACGTGACCCATGTGGAGGATGCCCGTCACGTTCGGCGGCGGAATCACGATCGTATAGGGTTCCCGGCTGTCCGGTTCCGAATGGAAAAACTTGTTCTCGAGCCAATAGGCGTACCACTTGTCCTCGACCTCGCGGTGGTCGTATTTCGCGTTCAATTCCATAGAATGGGTTTTACGTTTCAACTAATCTCGCAAATGTACGACATTTTGCTTAAATTTGCGATTACAAGTGACCCCGCCATGGAAGAAAAGAAACAAATCAGCCTCGAACTCAAGCCCGAGATCGCCAAAGGCTCCTACAGCAACCTCGCCATCATCACCCACTCCCGCAGCGAATTCATCATCGATTTCGCGACGATGCTCCCCGGCCTCCCGAAGCCCGAGATCACGAACCGCCTCGTCATGACCCCGGAGCACGCCAAGCGCCTGATGAACGCGCTGGCGGAGAATGTCAGCAAGTACGAAGCTTCCTTCGGACGCATCGAACTCGCCGGAGAACCGCGCGCCACGTTCAACATCAACGACTTCAACCCCGGCAATGGAACCAAGTCCTGAGGTCCTCCGCGCCATCCGCGCCATCGCCCTCGACATCGACGGCGTCATCACGGACGGCGGCCTGATCCCGCTCGCCGACGGGGACCTGCTGCGCAAGTTCGACGCGAAGGACTCCTTCGCGATCCGCGTCGCCGGGAAGAAAGGCTACAAGGTCGCCATCATTTCCGGCGGTGACACCCGCGCCCTGCGGCTCCGCTGCCTGAACCTCGGCATCCCGGAGGAGAACCTCTTCCTCGGCAGCCGCGGGAAACTCGCCGTGTTCCGGGATTTCTGCGCCCGCGAGGGGCTGGAGCCGCGCGAGGTGATGTACCTGGGCGACGACATCCCGGACACGCAGGTGCTGCGCGTCTGCGGGCTGGGCGTCGCGCCGGCGGACGCCGTCCCGGAGGCCCGCGCCGCCGCGGACTTCGTCTCCCCCTTCCCGGGCGGCAGGGGCTGCGTGCGCGACAGCATCGAGCGGGTCCTGAAGGCCCAGGGACAATGGGTCTTCGACGAAGACAAGTACGACCAGATCTTCTAGGCAATGAAACGTATCATCCTGGGCAGCAATTCCCCGCGGCGGCGCGAGCTGCTTGCGGCGCTGGACCTGCCCTTCACCGTCGACACCGGCAATACCTTCGAGGAACATTACGCCCCCGGAACGCCGGCCGAAGAGATTCCCTGCATCCTCTCCCGCGGCAAGTCCCACGGCTTCCACCGCCCCCTGGCGGACGACGAGGTCCTGATTACGGCGGACACGGTCGTGATCGACGGGGCGCGGGTGCTCGGCAAGCCCCGCGACCGCGCGGAGGCGTTCGCGATGCTCCGCGAGCTGTCGGGCAAGACCCACGCGGTCATCACCGGCGTGACCATCCGCGACACCGCCCGCGAAGAGACCTTCTCGGACACGGCCCGGGTCACCTTCCGCGCACTGTCAGACGAGGAAATAGGCTATTACATCGACACCTACAAGCCTTTCGACAAGGCCGGCGCCTACGGCATCCAGGAATGGATCGGCTACGCCGCCATCACCCGCCTCGAAGGCTCTTTCTACAACGTCATGGGCTTCCCCACCCACGCCGTCTTCTCAGCCCTCCAGCGCTTTCTGTAAGCTTTCGAGGGCGTCGGCGAGGAGGGAGCGGGGGCAGCCGACGTTCAGGCGCATGAAGCCCGCGCCGCCGGGGCCGAACATAGCACCGTCGTTCAGCAGGAGGTGGGCCTTGTCCATGAACAGGGAGACCAGGTCCTGCTGCGGGAGGCCGAGGGCACGGCAGTCGAGCCAGACGAGGAAGCTGGCCTGCGGTTTGAGGCAGCGGACCTGCGGGATGTTTTCCTTCAGGTACCGGTCGACAAAATCCACGTTATCACGGACATAAGCGAGCATTTCGCGGCGCCAGGCATCCCCTTCGGGGGTATAGGCGGCCATCGTGGCGACGGCGCTGAAAATGGGCGGGTAATCGATCTCGTCGGCCTCGAGGAAGCCGAAGAAACGCTTGCGGAGCGCCGGGTCGCGGATGATGACATAGGAGGAGACGATGCCGGCGATGTTGAAGGTCTTGGAGGGGGCCATGAAGGTGATGGCGTTCGAGGCCGCCTGCGCGGAGACGGAAGCGTACGGGTGATGCGGCGAGCCGTCGAGGACCATTTCCGAATGGATTTCGTCGGAAATGACGATGACGCCGCGCGGGGCGGTGATTTCAGCGAGGCGGCGCAGGGTCGCCGGGTCCCAGCAGATGCCGGCGGGATTCTGGGGGTTGCTGAGGATCAAGACTTTGACCTTGTCATCCAGGAGCCGCTCGAGCCCGTCCAGGTCCATCCTGTAACCCTGAAGGACGCCTTCTTTTTCCACCGGGAGCAGCGGATTCCAGACCACCTCGAGGGCGTGCCCCTCCGGGACAATCCGGAACGGGTGATAGACGGGCGACTGAATCACGACCTTGTCGCCGGGGCGGCAGAAGCAGTCCAGGACGAAGCCGATGCCCTTCACGATGCCAGGCACGAAGGCCATTTCCTCCGGCGGGACCTCCCAGCCGTGGATGCGCTTCACCCACGCGGCCACCATCGGCCAGTACTCCTTCGCCGTGCGGGGATACCCGAACACCGGGTGGTCCAGCCGGCGGCGCAGCGCCTCCAGGATAAAGTCCGGCGTCCGGAAATCCATATCGGCCACCCAGAACGGCTTCAGGTCCGTCCGCCCCAGGTCGCGTGCAATCCCGTCATACTTCTCGCATCCGCTCCCCCACCGGTCCACCACCTCGTCAAAATCGTATTTTCCCATATGCTTCTCTAGTTTAATCATTCGTTTTCGTCTCCCGGGCGCATTTCGAGCCCTTTTTGTGCCCGGCACCCGTTTTTTTTCGCCTCCCGGGCGCATTTTCAGCCTTTTTTGCGCCCGGAACCGGCGGGCTCCACCCGGAACCGGCCGTCGGCCTCGCGGACGATAACGTCGCCTTCGTTCACATAGACGAAGCCGTCGTCCGTCACAAGCGTCAGCATCGTAAAGCCCATGCAGAAATACGGCGCCAGGATCCTGTCCCCGCAGAACCGCCTCACCGCATCTTCATTCGTTCCCGTATACTGGATCCTTTCCATCCTGCAGCAATTCTTTCAACCTTTCCCGCATGCGGTCCGCCTCCTCCAGCAACTCATAGAGCCCATCCTCCGACAGCACGCCCCGCTTCACCCCCGCCGGGATCCTCCCGGCTTCATCCGCCTCGAAATCCTTCCTCCACCGCCCCGATTCCAAATAATCCCGCAGCGCAGCCAAATCCTCCGCCACCTGCTCATACCCATCCAGAACCTCCTCCAATCCACCCAGCGCGCGGCTGGCGGCATCATACCGCTCCTCCATCGCCCGCACCCGCGCGACCAGCGCCTTGCCTCCGCCTGCCGGCGATTTCTTTGTTTCCTTCATTCCGGTTTTGTTCGCCATGGTGCTATAGTATTTTCAATGCGATGTGGGCGCACGCCTCGGCATCGGCGAGGGCGTGGTGGTGACGGGTCAGGTCGAATCCACAGGCCGCGGCGACCGTGTCGAGTTTGTGGTTTGGCAGGCTCCCGCCGAAATGACGGCGGGAAGCGGCCAGCGTGTCGAAGAACTGATAGTCGGGATAGTCCATCCGGTAGACGCGGAAGACTTCCTTCAGGCAGCCTTCGTCGAAACAGGCATTGTGGGCCACGAGCGGGAGCCCTTCGACCAACGGGGCGATCTGCTCCCAGACATATGGAAATACCGGAGCGTCTTCCGTATCCTCCGGGCCGAGGCCGTGGACCTGGCGGCAGAACCACTGGTAGTATTCCGGCTCGGGATGGATCAGGCTGTAAAAAGAGTCGACGATTTCACCGCCGCGCACGACGACCACGCCGACGCTGCAGACGCTGCAGCGCTGCTCGTTGGCGGTCTCGAAGTCGATGGCGGCGAAATCCCTCATGGCGCTAACGAAGGGCTCCGACCAGGTCGTCCAGGCTTCCGACGACCGCATCGAAGAGTTTGTACATCAGTTCTGGCTCGACCATTTCCGGGATATAGGCGACAACGCGCCGGCCGGCGCCGGCCATCCAGCCGGCCTCGGTATGGGCGCTCCGCCCGGAGGGAAGGACGAGGACGCAGGTGTCGGCCCATTCCAGGGCCTCCATGTCAGCGGCGAACTGCCGCTCCGCCAGCGGATGGTGCAGCCCGGCTGCATATTCGGGGAAAGTCCAGTCCGGGGCGTTCTCATCCACGTCCGTCCAGTGGAACCCGGCTCCGCCGTGGGGCGGATTCCGGAAATCATAGACTTCGTGGCCTTCTGCCCTCAGGCGCGAGACCACTTCCGGGTAATACTTGTTCCTCCAGCTGGAGGCTACGTAAATCTTTGCCATGAATCAGCTTTTAACCGATACTAAGATAGGCAGAATTTCGTAAATTTACGCACTAAAACTATTGATATGACACTCGAACAAACCATCCAGGAAGCCATCAAGGAGGCCATGAAGGCCAAAGACAAGGTGGCGATGAACGCGACCCGCGCCATCAAGGGCGAAATCCTCCTCTTCAAGACCAGCGAAGGCGGGTCGAAGGAAGTCACGGACGGGGACATCCTCAAGATGATCCAGAAACTCGTCAAGCAGCGCCGGGAATCCGCGGAGCAGTTCGTCGCCGCCGGCCGCCAGGAACTCGCCGACAATGAGCTCGCCGAAGCCGCCGTCCTGGAGAAATACCTCCCGAAACAGCTCTCCGTCGAGGAAGTCCGCGCCAAAGTGCAGGAAATCATCGCCCAGGTCGGCGCGACCTCCATCAAGGACATGGGCAAGGTCATGGGCGCCGCGAACAAGGCCCTCGCCGGCCAGTCCGACGGCCGCACCATCTCCGGCGTCGTCAAGGAACTCCTTTCATAACTCCCCCTTCCGGTACCCCACCGCTCCCGGGCGCAAAATCGCCCCAAAACGCTCCCGGAATGTATAGTTAATCTTAATGAATAGCGTTTTCCAGCACTCGCCTTATCACTTCTCTCTCTTGCGAACCATCGGTCCTTAATCTTAAGAGAGGAAGATTGATGGATGCAAGAATAGAATCCTTCATTATATCACGCCGACTTTGCTCAGTACCGCTTTTATGATATTGCGTTCCATCCACTTCTATAGCCATTTTCGCTTTGTGAGTGACTTTATCAAAGATCAAGAAGTCTACATGAGTCCACGGATGAGAGGCATAGGTACGCTGCTCTTTAGATAATGGCGAAGCTTCTGTAACCAAATGCCTCATAGGATAGTGCATCAGAATGCCTAGATGCGCATATCCCTGCTCCTTGATCGTATCGCGGATAGCCCAGTACGTAAGGTTCTCAGAATCATATACAGAGACCCTCTTGTGTGTCTTATAGAAGTTCAGGAGGTCTTGGGTATAGTCATCGTAGAGAAAGTCGAAAATGGATGATATTTCGCTTTCTACACTCTTTCCTTGATAATACTCTATATAGTCTATCAGGTCACGAATATTAGAGTCAGGTTGCTCATCGGCAGAGACGACCAATGTAAACTGCCTCCTTGCCCTTGATACGGCAACATTCAGCAGGTGAGGATCATCAGTGAACTCCTTGACCTGATTATCCACTGTGGAAAGGACTATAGCATCATCCTCACGACCTTGGAATTTATGAACAGTAGCAATAGCATAGCATCGGCCCATTGTCTCCAGTGCTTCATGTAGTGCGTTCACTTGATTGTTGTATGGAGCTATGATGCCAATGTCCGTGAATCGTTCCTCGAGTGCAGGGATAATCTCCTTTGTTATGGTTTCAACCTGGCGGAAATTGACTGTGCCTCTTGCGTGGTTTCCTTTCACCGTCCTGACTACACGAACAGGTGTAAACTCGCCTTCACTCTTTTTCATCGGGATCAATTCACCATTGTAGAACTGCTTGCTACAGAATCCAATGATAAGAGGGTCACAACGATAATGCTCCCGCAAAAGCGTCTGGGGAATGCGAGGATAAAGGGTACAGAGAGACGACAAGAAACTATTTGTAGAATATCAATAGGCCTCTGCAATGCTGTATTTGGCAAAGATTGCGCTGACGACTTCTTCCGTATGATGGTCTACGACATTTGGCAACTGCTTTAAGTCGCCCACGATAACAGTATTCCTTGCACAACTCAATGCCAAAGCGCCGGCAGCTATGTCCACCTGAGAAGCCTCGTCCATTATCAAGTAGTCAAACTTGTAGGCCGGATTGACATTAGATGTGGCTGAAAATGTAGTACTGAGGACCACTGGGTATTCCTGCAAGAACTCTCGTGTCCTTAAATAAATCTCATCGGTTGAAAAGACGGCACGTTCTTTTTTAGCATTGTATCGTCGGCACAGATGGTCTTTCAGAATTTGCAACGAAATATCTCGTAATTGTTCATTCTTGTCATCAACTCCTTTCACAAACTCTCGGTATTGCCTACATTGCTCTTCAAGTCCTTTAATTCTGGTAGAAACAAGAAGGTATTGGAGTTCATCCGGAGCCTCGTCCGTGAATGGAAGCCGATGGTAATGGAGCCTGAATCGTGTCCACCAGGAAAGACGTTGCTTCCGTTCCATTTCTCTGCATACGAGGAGAAAGTATTTCTCGAGTTTACAGACCGGCCATTGCTTCTTTGATTCGTATTTCTTTGGGAATCTCTCAACTTGACGTTTATATTCGGTCAATCTCTCCGCACAAAGGGCCAACTTCTCTTGACATTCATATAGTTCTTGCAATTCTTGTGATAGAGCGACGGCGTTTTGACGGATCTGCTCGACATTTTCCAGTTTCCATGACTCCATCTCGGGAAAGGTACCAGTCTGTCCATCAACAAAGTCCTTCTTATTACTAGCTCGTCCCAGTTGTGCACAAATAAAACCGAGTCCCGCGGCCTCTAACTTCTCCTTGATATTTTCAACAGCCGAGTTGTTATTCGAGACAATCTCCATTGTTTTTCCGTCCAGGAGCAAATTAGCCAGAATATTGAGGATGGTCTGCGTTTTTCCTGTGCCAGGAGGCCCTTGAATGACGCTAACCGTGTTCTCAAGAGCGCTTCTTACAGCCTTGTACTGGCTCCTATTGCAGCCAAAAGGGAAAATCGGGGCGCTCTTAGGTCCAACTGTGTTCCCATATGCATCAACGTTCAGATAGGCCTCCAAAAGGGAATTCTTTGCCACAAATTCCATCCTCGCGTATTTGTCGGACAAACTTACCGTCTTGTCATCATCGACCGGTATAACATTGTACTTTGCGACTTCATTCAAGTACTCCCAGACATTGATGGAACGTTGGTCGTCAATGTGTTCCTCAATGGAAATATAATCGGCCGGGTAGTTCTTCCCCATGCCGTTCTCAAAGATAATCCGGTATGCCTTGTTCTCTCGCCCTTCAAAAACACGCACACCAAGAACATGGAAGAATACTTCGCCATCATTGTTACGAATAACGCGAAAAGGAGGTTCCAACTGTTCGGAGAATACCGCAACATCCACATTGGAAACATTATAATACAGATAGTTATCTCCCTTATTAAACTGCACATAATAGCGCCCGCGGCGCTCATCAAAGCCAAAGGACCTAATATCATCACGAAGTTTGAAAGCACCGGATTGGTCTTTCAAAAAAAAGATCTGCTTTATTTGAGGCATCTGACTAGCAGCTATAAAACAACGAGATCAGCGGCACAAAACGCCTTATATATCACAAATATAGCAATTTTATTGAATGAATCGATAGTAAATAGTATGGCGTTATCCTAGCAGAATGGGATTGCGGGATTGCGGAATATTTCGGAACTTTGGGGAGACTTGCGGACACGGTGTCCGCGGAATAAAACTTATAACTATGGAAACTTCATCTTTTGATGCGGGGATACCCCCGCGGGCACATTCGTTTCGCGAGCGCGAGAATGCCTGCCTGAGACTCTTCAATGCAGCACTTCGAGCCGGGAATACCTTCTGGCATATCTGTACCCCAGGAAATGGTCAAGCGATCATTTTCAGATGCAGGGATGATTACGCTTTCGGCATGACGGCGGCGGCAACCTGCGCGCACGATGCCGGCGTTACCATCATCACTTTCGAGTTGATGAGCAACCATGTACATTTCATCATCCGGGCCCGCTCCAAAGAAGCAGCCCTGGATTTCTTTCGCCGGTTTAGGAAAAGACTGCAGCGCTACTTTTCAGATCATGGCAAGATTCGGGACCTGACCGGATTCGATTGTGGAGAGCCTGTCGCCATCGAAGATCTCGACGCCGTCCGCAACCAGATTGTGTACACGAACCGGAACAATTATCTGGTGGATCCGGACCAGACGCCTTTCTCATTCCCTTTCGGGGCAAATGCTTGTTATTTCAACCCATGGGCAAAAAACGCGGCAGGAAAAAGACTCGGCGAACTCTCGAAGCGGGCACAGGCGCAAATCCTTCAAACGAAAAAGCAAGGTTATCCGGACCATTTCCTGATATACGACGGTTATGTCCATCCGGCCAGTTTCTGCGACATCTCGTTCGGAGAAGCAATGTTTCGTGACGCAAGGCACTATTTCTACAAACTGTCCCGGGACATCGAGGCTTTTAAGAATCTTTCTGAAGTCCTGGGAGACACGGTGTATTATACGGATGATGAATTATCGGGTACGGTCTATGCCCTATGCCACAAGAACTACGGCGTGGACAAGCCAGCGATGCTCCCTCTGGCGGATAAACAGGATCTCGCCCGTACGCTCCACTTTGATTACCGGGCAGACAACAAGAAAATCGCCCGGCTGGTAAACCTTTCCGAAGCCGCCGTCGACGCCCTGTTCCCCCTTTCGGCCAATTCCGGGCGCAAAAACAGCTGAAAATGCGCCCGGGAGGCTCCGAAAACGGGTTCCGGGCGCAAAATCGTCCCAAAATGCGCCCGGAATTCCGGGAGATCACAGTGGCGAAGCCGGGAGGCATAGTTACGGCTGAAACCTGTGGCCGCCCGCGGCCTCATGAGCGGGCACAAGCCCGAGTGCAGCGAGGGATAGGGACGAGCAGTCGAAGACTGCGAAGGGTTTCAGCCGAACTATGCCTTCCGGCGGAGGGGGCAGCTTGCCCGGAGGGGCGTATAAACAAAATGAGCGCCACCTTCACAGGCAGCGGCTCATTACTAACCACATAATTAATAACACTAAAACTAATAACCTTGGCCTGAAGAAAAGCAGAATGCTCTTGCTTGAACAGCCCACTACAAAGGTACACCTTTCTTTTGATTCTGCAAATATTTTTTAAACTTTTTTATAAAAATTTTTAATTGGACGGATTCCCGGGAAAATGTATCTTTGAGAGAATAAAGCGTCCACCATGGAACGGGAGAAGGAAATCTATCGCGTAACGCTCGTCGGAAGCCTCGTAAACCTGCTTCTGATGGCCCTGAAGTTCGTTGCCGGCATCGTCGGCAGGAGCGGCGCGATGCTGGCCGACGCCGTCCACTCCCTGTCCGACTTCCTGACGGACATCGTCGTCCTCGTCTTCGTCGGCATCAGCGCCCGCCCGCAGGACGAAACCCACGACTACGGCCACGGCAAGTTCGAGACCGTGGCGACGATGCTGATCGGTCTCGCGCTCGCCGCCGCGGCCGTCGGGATCATCGTCTCCGGCGCCACGAAGCTGGCCGCCTGGCTGCAGGGGGATGCCCTCCCCGCGCCCGGCCGCGTCGCCCTCTGGGCCGCCCTCGTCTCCATCGCCACGAAAGAACTTCTGTACCGCTACACGGCCTTCCGCGGCCGCAGGCTCCATTCCCCCGCCCTGACCGCCAATGCGTGGCACCACCGCTCGGACGCCCTGTCGTCCGTCGGCGCCGCGGTCGGTATCGGCGGCGCAATCCTCCTCGGCGACCGCTGGACCGTGCTGGACCCGCTGGCATCAATCGTCGTGGGCGCCCTGCTCGCCAAGGTCGCGCTGGACCTGCTGAAGCCGAGTCTCGGGGAGCTGACGGACCAGTCCCTCCCGGATGCGGCCGAGGCGGAGATCCGGAAGATCCTCCTGTCCGAGCCCGGCGTCAGCGAGCCCCACAACCTCAAGACACGCCGCATCGGCAGCCGCGTCGCCATCGAGGTCCATATCCGCCTGGACGGCAGCCTTCCCCTCCGGGAAGCCCACGAGACCGCTTCCCGCCTGGAAAAGAAGCTCCGGGAGCGCTTCGGCGGAGACGCCCACATCATGATCCACATGGAGCCGAAAAAGTAAATTATTCTTATATTTATATGCTAAAACCGCTATGCACATGAAAAAACTGATTCTGGCTGCCGCCGCGCTGTTCCTCTGCGCCGGCGCCTGGGCCCAGCAGTCCCTGACCGGCAGGTCCAACATCGTCTCCCCGGAAATCCACCCGGACAACACCGTCACCTTCCGCTTCCGCGCCCCGAAGGCCATCACCGTCCAGGTGAGCGGCGACTTCCTCCAGGGCGTGCGCGCCGCCGACATGAAAGAGGGCGAAAACGGCATCTGGGAATACACGACCGGCGTCCTCCCGAGCGAGCTGTACAACTACAGCTTCATCGTGGACGGCATCTCCGTCAAGGACCCCAACAACGCCTACCTCCAGCGCGACATCGCGAACCTGATGAACTATTTCATCATCCCCGGCGGCAAGGGTGACAACTACCTCGTCCACGACGTCCCCCACGGCAGCGTCTCCCGCGTCTGGTACCACTCCGACGTGATGGGCAAGGACCGCCGCCTCTCCGTCTACACGCCTGCCGGCTATGAGGACAATCCGTCGAAGCGCTATCCCGTCCTGTACCTGCTCCACGGCATGGGCGGTGACGAGGAAGCCTGGCTCAGCCTCGGCCGCGCCTCCCAGATCCTCGACAACCTGATCGCGCAGGGCAAGGCCGTCCCGATGATCGTCGTGATGCCGAACGGCAACATGCTCCACCAGGCGGCCCCCGGCGAAGACGGCTCCGGCATGTACAAGCCCTACAACAGCGGCTCCTTCGACACCTCCACGGAGTACCAGTTCCGCGACGTGATCGCCTACGTCGACAGCCACTACCGGACGGTCAAGAAGGCCTCCGGCCGCGCGATCGCCGGCCTCTCGATGGGCGGTCTCCACTCCTATGAGATTTCCCTGAACTATCCGAAGACCTTCGACTATGTCGGCCTCTTCTCCGCCGCCCTCGGCGTGGAAAGGGTCCCGGAGAACGCGATGGCCCCGGGCTTCTACCAGGACATCGACAGGAAAATCGACGTGCTGTTCGCGAACAAGCCCCGTCTCTACTACATCGCCATCGGCAAGGACGACTTCCTGATCCAGGCGAACAACGCCTACCGCGCCAAGCTCGACGCCAAGGGCTACAAGTACGAATACCTCGAGACCGACGGCGGCCACATCTGGCGCAACTGGCGCATCTACCTGAATGACTTTTCCCAGAAAATCTTCAAATAAGCCCCTATGAAAAAGCTGTTTACACTTTTGCTGGCAGCCTCGCTGCTGCTCGTTTCCTGCGGCGCCCCGAAGGATGGTTCCCTGCCGCGCAAGAAGGCTTCCGCCAAGATGGAGAAAGCGTTTGCGGAGTATATCGCCGCGACGCAGGAAGCCGAAGAAGACATCCACAGCGTCATGGTCCTCCAGCACGGCAAGGTCCTTGCCGAGACCTGGATGAGCGAAGGTGCGCCGGACAAGCCGCACGTCCTCTTCTCCGTCAGCAAGACCTTTACCTCCACGGCGGTCGGCTTCGCCATCAGCGAAGGCCTCCTGAAACTCGACGACAAGGTCGTCTCCTTCTTCCCCGACAAACTCCCGGAAGAAGTGTCCGACAACCTCGCCGCAATGACGATCCGCGACCTGCTCACAATGAATACCGGACACGACACAGAGCCCCGGATGAGCCGCACGGATCCGGATTCGGACTGGGTGAAATCCTTCCTGGAGTGGCCCGTAACCCACGTCCCCGGCAGTTATTTCGTCTATAACAGCTACGCGACCTTTACCCTCTCCTCCATCATCACCAAACTGACCGGACAGCCGGTCGTGGATTACCTCCAGCCGCGTCTCTTCGATCCCCTCGGGATCGAGCCCCCGCGCTGGGACGCGAACCATGGCGTCAACTTCGGAGGCTGGGGCCTCTACCTCAAGACCGAGGACATGGCCAAGATGGGCCAGTGCATCCTGGACGGCGGCAAGTTCGCCGGCAAGCAGGTCATCCCCGCCGACTGGGTGAAGCAGATGACTTCCCGCCAGGTCGACTCCGTGCCGGCCGGCATGCGGCCGGAAGCGGCTGCCGGCAACGGCCTTACGGTCGAGAACAGCGACTGGGTGCAGGGCTACTGCTACCAGATGTGGCGCTGCCGCCACAACGCCGTCCGTGCGGACGGTGCCTGGGGCCAGTTCATCATCGTCATCCCGGACAAGGACGCCGTGGTCGTCGTGACCGCCCACCTCGAGGATATGCAAAAGGAGATCAACCTGATCTGGGACCACATCTACCCAGCCCTGTAGTCCCATGTTCACCTACCCGTTCTGCTATACCCCTGCGCCCGACATCGTGGAGGCCGCGGAACGGATGATCCGGCAGATCGACAATACCCCCGCCCTGCGGGACCGCTTCGCCGAAGGCAAGATGCTCGGCGTCCTGAAGGTCCGGCTGCAGGACGGGGGCGTCGATTACCTGTACGCCTTCTCCGGCCTCGCCGGCGGGGAGAGCCGCGTCCCCGGTTTCGTCCCGCCGATCTTCGACCTGACCGACCCGGAAGGGCATTACCGGAAGACGGAAGCGCGGATTTCGGCGCTCAGCGCGCAGCTGCGCGAGCGGAGCGACCCGGCACTCGCCCGCGAACGGAAAGCCCTTTCCGTCGAACTCCAGGACTGGCTCTTCGACCACTACATCGTCCACAACGCCCGCGGCGAGGCCTGTTCCATCCGGGAGGTTTTCGCCCGGAAAGGGCTGGTCCCGCCGGGCGGGACCGGCGACTGCGCCGGGCCGAAACTCCTGGAGCACGCCTACCGCAGCGGGCTGGAGCCCCTCGCGATGGGCGAATTCTGGTACGGTGCCCCCTCGGGGACGGAAATCCGGATCCAGGGCCGGTTTTACCCGTCGTGCGCCGGGAAATGCGGTCCCCTGCTCGGCTATATGCTCGAAGGACTGGACGTCGATCCGAATCCGCTGGCCGCGACGCCGGACCCGGACTACCGCATCCTCTTCGAGGACGACACCCTGATCGTCGCGGACAAGCCGTCGGGGATGCTCTGCGTCCCGGGAAAGACCGGCGAAGCGTCCCTGCAGGAGCGTCTCGCCGCCGCCCGCCCGGACGAGCAGGTCTACGCCTGCCACCGCCTCGACCGCGACACCTCCGGCATCATCGTCTACGCAAAAACGCTGGAAGCACAAGCGGATATCGAGCGCCAGTTCCAGCGCCGCACGACACGGAAATCCTACATCGCACGGCTCTCCGGGGGCACGGAATTTGAAGGGCCAGGGCGGGGCTTGATCAGCCTCCCAATCCAGCTGGATTATGATGACAGGCCGCGCCGGATGGTGGATTTCGCGACCGGAAAACCGGCGGAGACCGAATATGAAATCCTGCGCCGGGACCCCGGCGGGGAGTTGCTGGTTCGTTTCGTCCCCCGGACGGGCCGGACCCACCAGCTCCGGGTCCACGCCGCCCACCGGGACGGACTCGCCCGACCCATCCTGGGCGACCCGCTCTACGGCGGCAACAACCGCCCCGGGCGGCTCTGCCTCCACGCGGAGAGCCTCGCCTTTACGCACCCCCGCAGCGGTGAACTCCTGGAGTTCCGCTCGGACAACTACGACTTTTGACGGACCCTATGGCAGGACGCAAGGACATATTGCTCGGAAAAATACGCGACGGGCGGCAGATGACCCTCCGGGAGCAGTTGGCGCTGACGGCGTTCCTGAGCATCCCCGCCATCCTCGCCCAGCTCTCTTCCGTCCTGATGCAGTACATCGACACGGCGATGGTCGGCCACCTCGGCGCGAACCAGTCCGCCTCGATCGGCCTGATCTCGACCAGCACCTGGATCTTCATGGGCTTCTGCTCGGCGACTTCGAGCGGATTCACCGTCCAGATCGCCCACCTCGTCGGCTCGAACGACTTCGCCCGGGCGCGGGAAGTCGTTCGGCAGGGCCTCACGAGCGTGCTTGCCTTCAGCGTCGCACTTGCGCTCATCGGCGTCGCGATCGCCCCCTCGCTCCCCCGCTGGCTCGGCGGCAATCCCGACATCACGGCCGACGCCTCGGCCTATTTCCTGATCTTCGCGGCCTGCCTTCCGCTGCAGCAGCTGGTCTTCAGCTGCGGCGGCATGCTCCAGGCCAGCGGCAACATGAAGGTCCCCAGCATGCTGAACATCAACATGTGCATCATGGACGTGGCCTTCAACTACCTGTTCATCTACGGGCTGGGCCTTGGCGTCGTCGGCGCCGCGATCGGAACGGGCGTATCCGTCCTGATTACGGCGGGGCTGATGCTCTGGTTCCTGACCGTCCGCAGCCCGGAGCTGAACCTGCGGCAGGACCGCGGCTCCTTCCTTCCGCAGCGGGCGACCCTGCGCAACGCGCTCGGCATCGCCTCCCCGATGTGGCTGCAGAACCTGATCATGCGCGGCGCCTATGTCATGAACACGATCATCGTCGCGCCGCTGGGGACCGTATCCATCGCGGCGAACGCGTTCGCCATCACGGCGGAGAGTTTCTGCTATATGCCGGGCTACGGCCTGGAGGAGGCGGCCACGACCCTGGTCGGGCAGAGCCTCGGGGCGAAGCGCCGGGAGCTTGCGCGGCGTTTCGCCACGATTACGACCGCCAGCGGTGCAGGCATCATGACGCTGCTGGGAATCGTCATGTACGCTTTTGCCCCGGCGTTGATGGGGCTGCTGAGCTCGGATCCCGACGTCGTCGCGCTGGGCGCGAAGGTGCTTCGGATCGAGGCGTTTGCGGAGACGATGTTCGCCGTCTCGATCGTGGCGTACGGCGCGTTTGTGGGCGCGGGTGACACGCTCGTGCCGAGCGCGCTGAACCTGGCCAGCATGTGGGTCGTCCGCATCGGTCTCGCGCTGGTCCTGACGCCGCGCCTGGGCCTCCAGGGCTACTGGATTGCGATGTGCATCGAGCTCAACATCCGCGGCCTGCTGTTCCTAATGCGGATCCGCGGGGACCGGTGGATGAAATCCCGCTTGATCAAAGTATAAAATGAGTGATATATGGAACTGATTGAAAAGAAAGAATTCGGCGGCGAGCGGCCGCTGTACTGCAGCAAACACCTCCGCCTGAAGGACGTGACCATCCACGCCGGCGAGTCCGCGCTCAAGGAAACGGAGGACATCGAAGCGGACCGCTGTACCTTCGAGGGAAAGTATCCCTTCTGGTGCTGCAAGGGCTTCCGGGTCAAGGACTGCCTCTTCCGGGAAGGCGCCCGCGCGGCGCTGTGGTATTCGAGCGACCTCGTGATGGAGGACACGCTCGTCGAGGCGCCGAAGATGTTCCGGGAGATGGAGCGGCTGCGCCTGGAGCGCGTCCGCATCCCCAATGCGGCGGAGACGCTCTGGATGTGCTCGGACATCGAACTGAAGGACGTCGAGGCCGAAAAGGGCGATTACATCTTCCTGCATTGCCGGAACATCCGCGTCTCCAATTTCAAGCTGCAGGGCAATTATTCCTTCCAGTACTGCAGGGACGTGGAGGTCCGGGATTCGAACCTGAACACGAAGGATGCCTTCTGGAACACGGAAAACGTGACCGTCTATGATTCCGTCATCGACGGCGAGTATCTCGGCTGGTATTCGAAGAACCTGACGCTCGTGCGCTGCCACATCGCCGGCACCCAGCCCCTCTGCTACGCCGAGAACCTGAAGCTGATCGACTGCACCTTCGCGCCCGACGCCGACCTGGCCTTCGAGTATTCCTCGCTCGACGCGACGCTCCGCAGCCCCGTCACCTCGATCAAGAACCCCCTCACCGGCATCATCCGCGTCCCCTCCGTCGGCGAACTCATCCTCGACGAAAACATCAAATCCCCCGCCGACTGCCAAATCCTAACCGCGGAGGGTTGATTATTTGCTTTCATTCTTAAAAAGGCAGACAAGAATCTCCCAACCTTATCCCTTTTTCTCGAGGTTGGGAGATTCTTGTCTGCCTTTTTCAAAACAAAGCAATGGAATCGTGTCCCTTCGTTTTGGGCCAGTCGGGATAAATTCCGGTTTTTTTACTACTATTGCATTATGAACGCGAACGAGACGGGGAGATACGGGTTTACGATTGTGGTTCCCGTGTATAATGAGCAGGAGAATCTGGGACGGCTGGCGGAACGGCTGGCCGGGTATCTGCCGCAGTGCAGCCGGAAGGCGTGCGTGCTGCTGGTCGACGACGGGTCGACGGACGGCAGCGCGGAGGAGATCCGGCGGATCTGCGCGGAACGGCCTGATTTCTACTACGTCGCGTTCGCCCGGAACCGGGGGTTGACCGCCGCGCTGAAAGCGGGGTTCGACCGTTGCTGTTCGCCGCTGGTCGGTTATATCGACGCCGACCTGCAGACCGCGCCGGAAGATTTCGAGCGGCTGCTCGCCGAAATCGACGGAACGGATCTGGTTATCGGAATCCGGACCGGGCGGCAGGACTCCCTTTCGAAGAAACTCCAGTCGCGGATTGCGAACGGGTGGCGGCGGATGATGACCGGAGACGGGGCCGTCGATACGGGATGTCCCCTGAAAGTCTTCCGGACGGAAGTCGCGCGGCAGCTGCCGATGTTCCGGGGGATGCATCGCTTTTTCCCGGCGCTGGTCCAGCTGCGGGAAGGCGGGAGCTACCGGCAGGTGGCGGTGCGCGCTTTTCCGCGCACGGCCGGAAAGTCGAAATACCACCTCTGGAACCGCCTGTGGGCGCCGTTTATCGACTGCTTCGCCTACCGGTGGATGAAGAAACGCTATACCGAATACACCGTTGCGGATGAGAACCTGGCTGAAGAATAATCCGGTCCGGTCCGTCCTGGTCCTGTTCTTCGTCGCGGCCCTGCCGGTCCTGGCGATGCGGGACTTCACGCCCGACAACGAGCTCCGGTACCTGAGCATCGCCGACGAGGCCCTTGCCGGCGGGCATTTCTTCGTCCTCACGAACCACGGGATCCCCTATGCCGACAAACCGCCGCTCTACCTCTGGCTCGTCATGCTGCTGCGCACGCTGCTGGGCCGCCACAGCATGCTGGCCCTCGGGATGCTATCTTTCCTGCCCGCCTGCGGGATCATCCTCGTGATGGACCGCTGGATCCGCTCCGGGGCTGAAGGCGCCTTCTCGGCCCGGGAAAGGGCCGCCGCGGCCGCGATGCTCGCCGGGACCGGAATCTTCGCGGGGATGGCGTGCTTCCTGCGGATGGATATGCTGATGTGCTTTTTCATCGTGCTGGCGCTGTATGCCTTCGACCGGGGCCGGCCGTGGGCCTTCGCGCTGGCGACCTTCCTCGCACTGTTCAGCAAGGGCCCCGTCGGGCTGCTGGTGCCGCTGCTGGGGGCTGCGCTGCAATGCGTGGTCCGGCGGGACGGGAAGACCGCCGCACGGATGCTGGGCTGGCGTTTCTGGCTCGTTCTTGCCGCAGGCTGCGCCTGCTGGTTCGGGGGCGTGCTGCTGGAGGGCGGGAAGGAGTACCTGAGAAGCATGCTGGTCGACCAGACCTATGGACGCGCCGTGGGCGCTTCCGACCACAACGGGCCCTTCTGGCTTTACTTCGCACTCCTCTGGGCGGTGCTGGCGCCCTACTGCTTCGTCAATGTCCCGACGGCCGCCGGCGCGCTCCGCAGCCACGGGACGGAAGGTTTCCTTGCGCGGACCGCGCTGCTGACGCTGCTGGTGCTCAGCTGCTTCGGTTCGAAACTCCTGATATACCTGGCGCCGCTGATGCCGCTCGCCGTCTATACCGTGCCGGCGGTGGTACGGCGCAGGGGCTGGACGCCGCTGCGGGCCTGGGGGCTGCGGATCCCCGCGATCCTCTTCATCCTGATCGGACTTGCGGCGATCGCCGTTCCGCTGGGGCTGCGCCGGATTCCCCTGCTCGCAGAATTCGACTTCCTGCGTTCGCCGCTGGTCGCCTGCTGCGGAATCGCTCCCCTCGCCGGGGGCATCTTCGCCCTGCGGGTCGCCGGCCGCGGCTGGGAGCGGGCGACGCTGCGCCTGGCCGGCGCGACGGCCGCCTTCCTTTTCTTCGCCGGCCTGCTCGTACCGCAAATCAACCCGTACACGGGTCTCGGCGACATCTGCAGCCAGGTTCCCGCCGGGGCGCAGGTCTACACGCTCCGGGTCCGGCGGACCGAAAACATCGACGTCTATCTGGGCTACGGGCCGTCCCGCGCCTACGGGAAGGATTACGACGCCTTCCTGGAAGACATCCCCGCCGAAGGGGTCCTGCTCGTCAAGGACACCGCGCTGCGCGAGCGTGCGGACCTTTCCGGCTTCCTCTCCGAGAAAAAAGAAATCGGCCGCAGCGGCCCTTTCCTGCTATATAAACTGTAACTACTTATGTTCCAGACATTTCGCTCCGCCGTACTCGCGGGTATCGCAATCGGCATCGCCGGCTTCGGCAACCTCGCCATCGGAGGCATCGCAGGCCCCGTCGTCTTCTGCTTCGGCCTGCTGACCGTCGTCTTCTACCAGCTCAGGCTCTACACCGGGACCGCCGGCTTCATCGCGGGCCCGAAGGAGCTCCCGCAGCTGCTTCTCATCCTGCTCGGCAATATCGTCGGCTGCCTGCTCGTCGGACTGCTGGCGCGGGTCTCCCCGCTCCCGATCCAGGAGAACGCGGCCCGGCTGCTCGAAGGACGGCTCGCGGCCGGCATCGTCCCCTGCGGGCTGCTGGCCATTGGATGCGGATTCATCATGACGACCGCCGTGACCTTCGGGCGCCAGGGGAAGTTCCTGCCGCTGCTGTTCGGCGTGCCGATGTTCATCTTCTGCGGATTCCCCCACAGCATCGCGGACGCATTCTACTACCTCGCCGTGCCCTGGTCCTTCTGGGGGGCGCACCTGGGGAGCATCCTGCTCCTGTATGTCAGCATCGTGCTGGGAAATTTCGTCGGCTGCAACCTCTACCGCCTCATCCTCTGGCAGAAATAGCCTTCCCGCATCTCAGCGGGACTTGACGGCCTCGACGACGGACTGGAGCCGGACCTCCTTGAGCAGGACGGTCCCGCTTTGGTCGAGCAGGTAGATGCCCGGCATTTCGCGGAAAAGATACTTGCCGCGCGGGAAGAAATCCGGATCCGCGACGCGTGCGTCGGTGCAGAAGTCCGGCAGCTGCGCGCCGGAGGCCGCCCAGCGCTCCGGGTCGGCGGTCACGTCCACGCCGAGCACATCCATCTTCCCGACCGCCGCACAGAATGCAAAGAAGGGATCCTCGCGGAGCGTCCCGATTGCGGCGCGGCAGTGGTCACAGTCTTCGTCGTAGAAAAAGAGCAGCAGGTACTCCGCGCCCGCACAGGCCTCCCGGAGGCTGCCGCCGCGCCCGTCCCGCGCCAGGAATGTGAAATCCGTCGCCGGCCCGCCGGGCAGGTTCTTCCGGACTTCCTCCCGCAGGTAGCGGCCGGCCGCGCCCCCGACCCGCTCGACGAAGCGCCCGTAGAGCCGGTCGTCACGCAGCGGGGAATCGATTCCGTAGAGGTATTTCTCGACATACTCCATCGCCTCGCCGAAGAGCCCTTCGCCGCGGGCGAGGGTCCGCGCGAAGCGGCGCACGGCCTTGCGCTGCGTCCGCTCCGGCACCGCCCCCACGACCGACACGAAGTCGACCACGGCCTGCTCCAGCACGCCGTTTTCGGCGAGCAGCGTCCGGCCGCCGGCGTCCTTCGCACTGTCCCAGAAATGCAGCGAGAGGTACTCCAGCTGCTGCTCCGGGGTCTTGTATTTCGCCGGGATATAGGGATAGTCGAAGACCTGCGCCCCCAGCAGGACCGGAAGCAACAGGAAGACGACGGAAAGGACAGATCCGAGTTTGCGCATGACTTCGCTAAGTTACCATTTTTCCCTATATTTGCAAAGATGAGACGAATCGCCGCTATCCTGCTGCTCCTCCCGCTGCTGTTCTCCTGCAGCGGCCGCCACGCCCGCCGTGCGCCGGAGCCCGCCGTCCAGAAAGACACGATCTACCCGCTCGGTTTCCTGACGGATACGCTTCTTCTCCGCAGCGGCGAAGTCCGCAGCGGCGAGACCTTCAGCGGCCTGCTGACCCGCCTCGGAATGGATTCCGCCGACGCCTACCGCCTCTTCCAGGCCTGCGACAGCACCTTCGACGTCCGGAAAATGCGCGCCGGCAACCGCTACGAAGCCTACTACAACCCCGCCGACTCGGCGACCCTGCACTACCTCGTCTATTCGAACGACCGCGTCAACCAGACCGTCTTCCGCTGCTTTGACTCCCTCGCGGTCTGGAAGGCCGCCCGTCCCGTCGACTACCTCCGCAAGACCGCGGACGTGACGATCAACTCCTCCCTCTGGAACGACATGACCGCCGCCGGCGCCTCTCCGGAGCTGATCCTGAAGCTCTCGGACATCTACGCCTGGACGGTCGACTTCTTCGGCCTGCAGAAAGGCGACCGCTTCCGCCTCGAATACGGCGAAACGGACTGCGACGGCGCCGTCATCAGCATCGACACGGTCTATTTCAGCGTCTTCGCCCGCGACACCAGCAAACTCTACTGCATCATGGTGGACCAGGGCGACGGCGGCAACCTCTACTGGAACGAGAAAGGCGAAAGCATGCGCAAGGCTTTCCTCAAGGCCCCCCTCCACTTCTCCCGCATCAGCTCCGGCTTCTCCTACGCCCGCAAGCACCCCGTCACGGGCCAGGTCCGCCCCCACACGGCCGTCGACTATGCCGCCCCGACCGGCACCCCCGTCGTCTCCATCGGTGACGGCACCGTCATCGGCAAGGCCTACGAAGGCGGCGGCGGCAACACGGTCCGCATCCGCCACAACTCGGTCTACACGACCGCCTACCTCCACCTGTCCCGCTACGCCGCCGGCCTGAAAGTCGGCCAGCGCGTCAAGCAGGGCGAAGTCATCGGATACGTCGGCATGACCGGTACCGCAACCGGCCCCCACCTCGACTTCCGTGTCTGGATAAACGGCTCCCCGGTGAATCCCCTGACCCTCGAATCCCCCTCCGAGGAACCCATCAAGGAAGCATTCCTCCCCGTCCTCGACTCCACCTTCCGCGCCTACCGCACCCTCTGCTACTAGACCGCCGACGGGACGCAGGCAAGGACGGTAAGGGTATTTCCGGAGACGGTGAAACGGATGTCATGGCCGGCGAAGGGGAAGCCGTAGGCCTTGTCCGAGTCCTGGTAGGCCGGACGGGGATCCTGGGCGAGAAGCTGCCGCAGGGCGGCGAGGTCCTGCGGAGAGAAGCAGGATTCCAGCGCGGCGGGAATAACGACTTCCAGGGGCTGCCAGGGGGTTTCGTCGACGAAACCGGAACGGGCGTCGGGGTGGCTGTCCGTGTATTTGACGTAGGGCTTGATGTCGTAGACGGGGGTCCCGTCCATCAGGTCGGCCCCGCTGACGCGGATGACGCCGGCCGCGGCGTCGATGTGCTCGATGCGGACGCTCGAAAGGCCGATCGGGTTGGGGCGGTACGGGGAGCGGGAGGCGAAGACGCCGACGCTCCGGTTGCCGCCGAGACGCGGCGGGCGGACCAGGAGCGAGTCGGAGGCGGCCCCGCGGTTGGCGCTGAAGCCCCAGAGGAGCCAGAGGTGGCTGAAGCCTTCCAGCCCGCGGAGCGCTTCCTCGCGGCGGAAACGTCCTTCGAGCCGGATCTCCCCTGCCAGCGCCGGGACAAGGCCGCTCTGGCGCGGGATGCCGAACTTGGAGGACAGGGGCGAACGGAAGATGGCGACGGGTTCGAGAGTCATACGATGGAAAGATAAGAAAAAAATCATTACCTTTGGCAACTCCAGATACTGCCATGGACGTCCGCGAACTGTTTCACAACACCTTTTCCCCCTGCATCAAACGGGACCTGTCGGAGATACTCGAATTCTTCGACCTGTACTACCCGCTCTCGACCCGCAAGGCGGAACTGCTCGACGCGCTCGCCGACTACCTGGCCCACTACCCGCTGGACTGGCTCGGAAGGCTGCCGGAGCGGGATGTCCTGCTGCTGCGCAACCTCGTGCGCGCCGGCGGCGGCGTCCTCTCGCTGGACTACCCGGACTACCCGAGCGTCGTCGAGACGATCAAGGTCGTCCAGAGCGACTGCACGGACGAGCACGTCCGGAAAGTCTGGCTCGAGCCGGAAGTCCTGGACCTGATCGCCCCGTACGTGGACCAGATCCTGCGGGAGAACGAAGAGAATATGATCTACCCCGTCGAGCGGCTCCTGCTCGGCTACCTCAACATCTACGGCGTGATCGAACTGGACCGGCTCGTGGACCTGATCGCGGAGACGGATTATCCCGAGGGGCTGGACGCGGAGCAGGTCGGGGAGATGCTGCGCGAAAGCCCGATCGTCAAGATCTACCAGGACTACTACCAGGAAAAGCAGTATTTCTTCTCCCCCTGCGCGATGGACTTCGACTCGATCCTGGAATCCCGGAAGGTCTTCCCGGAAATCAAGGACTACCGGCGCGTGGCATGGAACGAAGCGCTGCTCGCGGGCGCCGGCGCGCCCTACAGCTGCTTCGGCACGGACACGCCCCAGTACCGCAAGCTCCTTTCGATGCTCTCCGGCCTGGGTTATCCGGAAGGAGAGATTGAGAAGATCATCCACGACATCGCGATGGACGCCCAGTATTCGATGGACGAGGAATCCGCCGAGAACCTGTTCCGCTGCGTGAATGACAAGCAGGACCTCATCCCGGGCTTCGACCGCTACCGGGAGTGCATCGACATCGTCGTGGAGTACGCCAACAGCGTCCCGAAATGGTACCTGTCCGGCTACAGCTCCGACGAGGCGGGACTGATGAAAATCAGTATCCGGGTAGACGAAAGCTACTCCGGATACCAGGGAAACGACGAGCCGAAACGGACCCGCGTCAATCTTTATTACGACAGTACGGCGCTCTCCAACACCTCCGACAAGGTCGGATGCGCGTGGATGATATTCTTCAAGTCATCGACCGAAGCGCCGAAATTCAGGAGGACGGTCGCCTCGTGAACCAGGTCGGAGCTGTGTGCTCCGAGCAGATGGCAGCCGAGAATCTTCCCGCTCTCCGCATCCGTCACCCACTTGCAATAGCCTTCCGTCTCGCCCATCGAAACGGCCTTTCCGTTCGCCCGGTAGAAGGACTTCAGGCACTTGACCGCCATCCCCCGCTCCTTCGCCGCGTCTTCCGAGAGGCCGACGGAGGCCGCTTCCGGGACGGTGAAGACCGCGCCCGGCACGAGGTCGAAGCGGATCCGGTCCGGAAGGCCCTGGATGTGGTTCAGTGCGCGGCGGCCCTGAAAGGTCGCGACATGGGCCAGCATCAGGCGGGCGTTGACATCGCCGATCGCGTAGATGTCCGGGACATTGGTCTGCAGGTTGTCATCGACGGCGACGCCGCGGCGGGAATATGTCACGCCGGCGGCCTCCAGGCCCAGGTCATCGACCCGCGGCCGGCGGCCGACCGCCATCAGGACCTTGTCGCAGGGAACGTCCACGGTCTCCCCCTTCTTCTCATACCGGACGAAACCGTCCCCGATTTCCGTCACGCAGGCGCCGGTCTCGACGGCGATGCCGCGCGCCTTCAGCGCAAGGCGCAGCCGCTTCGCAAGGTCGCTGTCGAAGTTCGGCAGGACTTCCTTCGCGTATTCGACCACCGTCACTTCGGCGCCGAACTTCCGGAAGATGGAGGCGAACTCGAGGCCGATTACGCCGCCGCCGATTACGCAGAGGCGTGCCGGGACCTCTTCCAGCGCCAGGATGCGGGTCGAATCGAGCACGGACGGCCGGTCCGCGCCCGGAACGGGCAGGACGGCCGGGACGGAGCCCGTCGCGATGATGAACTTGTCCGCCGTGTACGCATTTCCGTCCACGACGACGGTTTTCGCATCCCGGAAGGCGGCGTGGCCCTGGACGACCGTGATCAGTTTGTTCGAAAGCAGCGAGGCGACACCGGCACGCAGCTGCGAAACGACCTCCGCCTTGCGCGCCTGCGCTTCGGCGAGGGTCCCGTCGCAATGGACCAGCGTCTTGGTCGGAATGCAACCCTCGTTCAGGCAGGTTCCCCCGAAGGGACCTTCCGTCACGAGGGTTACCTCGAAACCGCGTTTGGCGGCCTCGGCGGCGGTCTCATAGCCGCCGGGGCCGGCTCCGATAATCAGGATTCTCATACCGCGGGGGTGTATTTGACGACTGGCGTGCGGGCGGCGCGGGTCTCATCCGGACGGCTCACGGGCGTCCCGTGCGGGGCCTGGTGGAGGATGTCCGGATCGGCGGCCGCCTCGGCGGCGATGGTCCGCAGGACCTCGATGAAGGCGTCCAGCGTCTCCGGGGATTCCGTCTCCGTCGGCTCGATCATCATCGCCTGATGGAAGAGCAGCGGGAAGTAGATCGTCGGGGCGTGGAAGCCGAAGTCGAGCAGGCGCTTCGCGACGTCGAGCGTCGTCGCGCCGGCCTTGCCGGTCGCGGAGCCGTCATCCACGAGGCCGTCGAAGACGAACTCGTGCTTGCAGACGCTGCCGATCGGAAGCTTGTAGCAGTCCTTCAGGCTTTCCTTGATATAGTTGGCGTTCAGGACGGACAGTTTTCCGGCCATCTTGACGTGCTCCCGGCCGAGGCTCAGGATATACGCATACGCACGCAGGATGACGCCGAAATTGCCATGGAAACCGGACACCTGCATCGTATCGGCGATCCCGGCGAGCTTCGCGCAGACGCCGACCGGACCGGAGCCCGGACCGCCGCCGCCGTGGGGCGTGCTGAAGGTCTTGTGGAGGTTCAGGTGCATCACGTCGAAGTCCATGTCCCCCGGACGGACCATCCCGAGCAGCGGATTCATATTCGCGCCGTCATAGTACAGGAGGCCGCCGCAGGCGTGGACGAGTTCGGCGATGCGGCCGATCTCGCGTTCGAACAGGCCGAGGGTGTTGGGATTCGTCAGCATGATGCCAGCGATGTCCGGACCGAGCAGCTTCTCCAGGTCGGCGACATCCACGAGGCCGTTCTCCGTCGAGCGGACCTCGACGACCTCGAGGCCGCAGACGGCCGCGGAGGCGGGATTCGTTCCGTGGGCGCTGTCGGGGACGATGATCTTCGTGCGGGCGAGGTCGCCGCGGCGGCGGTGGTACTCGCGGATGATCATCAGGCCGGTCAGTTCGCCGTGGGCGCCGGCGCAGGGCGTGAAGATGAAGTGCTTCATCCCCGTAATCGCGCAGAGGGCCTTGTCCATGCCCTCATAGACCGCCTTCACACCCGGCACGGTCGCCTCGTCCTGCAGCGGATGGAGGCCCTGGAACGCGGGCATCGCGGCGATTTCCTCGTTGATCTTCGGATTGTACTTCATCGTACAGCTGCCGAGCGGATAATAACCCGTATCGACGCCGAAGTTCATCTGGGAGAGGTTCGTATAATGGCGGACCACGTCGGGTTCGCTGACTTCCGGCAGCATCGCCTTCGACCCGCGGCCCAGGCCGGCGGGCAGCAGCATCGGTCCGTAAGGATTCTCCGGCAGGGAATAACCCTTGCGGCCGGGCCTGGAAAGTTCGAAGATCAGTTTGTCGTAGTATTTCATAGCCAGCCCTCCCGGATTACGTTTACCATTCGGTCGATTTCCGCCCGGGTGCGCTTCTCGGTCACGCAGAAGGAGACATACCCCTCCTCCGTCTTCAGCGCACCGAAGAAGCCGGCGTCCAGCAGCTTCTGCTGCAGTTCTTCGACCGGCACCAGCGGTTTCAGGACGAATTCTTTCAGGAACGGCGCATCGAAGACCTTTTCGAACTTCCCGGTCGCGAGCAGCTGCTGCTCGAGATAATGGGCTCCGCCGTAGCTGATTTCATTGACTTCGCGCAGCCCCTCGGGGCCCATCAGCGCAGCATAGACCGTGACCCAGAGGGCCATCAGGGACTCGTTCGAGCAGATGTTGGAACTCGCCTTCTCGCGGCGGATGTGCTGCTCGCGGGCCTGGAGCGTCAGGACATAGCAGCGCTTGCCGTCCTTGTCCACGGTCTCCCCCACGATGCGGCCGGGGAGTTTGCGGATCAGCGCCTGCCGGCAGGCCATGAAGCCCACATAGGGGCCGCCGTAGCAGAGCGGAATGCCGAGCGGCTGGCCGTCGCCGACGGCGACGTCCGCGCCCCATTCCGCCGGCGACTTCAGCACGGCGAGCGCCGACGGATCGCAGTATTCGACCAGCAGTGCGCCCGCAGCGTGGAGTGCGTCGGCGAAGCCGGCGTGGTCCTCAATGATGCCGTAGCGGTTCAGCGAGGGCACGACAGCGCCTGCAACGTCACCCGCGGCAATCAGCTCCCCAAGCGCCTGCAGGGAGGTCTGCCCGCCTTCGGCCGGGATGCGCACAAGGCGGACTCCGGCGTTCAGCGCATAGACCTCCATCACCTTCAGCACCTGCGGCAGCAGGGTCGCGGAGACGAGCACGGTATTCTTCTTCTTCGCCTGGCTGACGCAGATGCGCATCGCTTCAGCGGCGGCCGTCGGGCCGTCGTACATCGACGCGTTCGAGACATCCATTCCCGTCAGCGAGCAGACGACCGTCTGGAATTCGAAGATATAGCGCAGGGTTCCCTGCGAGATTTCACTCTGGTAGGGCGTGTAGGCCGTGAGGAACTCGGAGCGGGAGGTGATGTAAGGGATGACGGAGGGGGTATAGTGGTCATAGGCACCTGCCCCGGCGAACACCTTCAGCTTCGGATTCTTTGCCGCGAGGCCCTCGAAGAAGTCCCGGACCTGCTGCTCGCTCATCGCGGCGGGGAGATCGTACTCCCCGCGGTAGATGAAGCGTTCCGGCACGTCCGCGTAAAGCGCATCCAGGCTGTCCGCCCCGATGCGCTCCAGCATACGGCGAATGTCTTCGCCGGTGTGGGGGAAGTATTGGAACATCGCGCTACTCCGAAATGTTCTTGTACGCGGCGGCGTCGAGCAGGGCGTCCAGCTCGGACGGATCGCTCATCTCCACCTTGATGATCCAGTTCGCGAAAGCGTCCTCGTTGATCTTCTCGGGGGCGTCCTCGAGTTCGGCGTTGACCTCGACGACCTTTCCGGAAACCGGGGAAATCAGGTCGGAGGAGGCTTTCACGCTCTCCAGCGCACCGAATTCCTCGCCGGCGACGACCTCGTCGTCCACCTCGGGGGCGTCCACATAGGTAATGTCACCCATTTCCATCTGGGCGAAATCGGTTACACCGATGACGGCGACGCCGCCTTCGACACGCACCCACTCGTGGGTGGGGGCATACTTGAGTCCTTCAATAATCTTTGCCATGGCTTTATTTATTTTTTGTAGTTTGTCTGATAGAAACGTTTCCTGACCACTTCTCCGGGGAAGGTCTTCTTGCGGATGCGGATCCAAAGCGGGGTCCCCAGCGGGGCATAGGCGGCATCGACGAGGGCGAAGCAGATGCTCTTGTCGAGGGTGATGCTGTGGTAGCCGGTCGTCACGACGCCGACTTCCGTACCGTCCTCCAGTTCGACGGGATAACCGGCGCGCGGGATGGCCTTGTCGTGGATCTCGATGCCGACGAGTTTGCGGGCCACGCCGCCGGCTTTCTGGGCCGCCAGGGCCTCCTTGCCGATGAACTCGTCCTTGTCCAGCTTGCAGAACATCGAAAAGCCGGCCATCACCGGGGAAATCTCCGGGCTGAGCTCGTCCCCGTACAGCGGCAGGCCCGCTTCGAAGCGGAGCGTATCGCGGCAGCCCAGGCCGCAGGGAACGACGCCCGCGGCAAGGAGCTTGTCCCACATCCGGCAGATCTTCTCCGGGGTCGTATAAAGCTCGAAGCCATCTTCGCCGGTATAGCCGGTACGGCTCAGGATCAGGCGCACGCCTTCCCAGGCGGTCTCACAGAACTCGTAGAAGCCCAGCGGGGCGGCCTCGGCAAGGCCCAGGACCTCGACGACGGCCTTCTCCGCGCCGGGCCCTTGGACGGCAATCTGGCCCCAGTCGGGCGACTCGTTGCGGATCACGACGTCGAAGCCGGCGGCATTTTCGCGGATCCAGGCTTCGTCCTTGGCGATGTTGGAGGCGTTCACGACGAGCAGGAACCCGTCCGGCGCCGTCTCCTTGTAGACGAGGAGGTCGTCGACCGTGCCGCCGTCCGGATACAGCATCATGCCGTAGAGGATTTTCCCGGCGGGCAGGTCCGTCACGTCGTTCGTGAAGATGTGGTTGACAAAGCGGCGGGAGTCCGGTCCGCTCACGAAGATTTCGCCCATATGGGACACGTCGAACATACCGACGGCGTTGCGCACGGCGTTATGCTCTTCCGTGATGCCGGAATACTGGATCGGCATGTCGAAGCCCGCGAAGGGGCTCATCTTCGCACACAGGGCGAGGTGCCGGTCATGCAGGCAGGTCAGTTGGAGTGTTGAATTTTCGTTTTCCATATAAAAAAACAGGGTCTGTATATTGTTTTTCAATCGATTCGATCGTGCGGAGCTCCGCTTCCGTCAGGACGCGGGAGCCGTCGGCGAGCCGGGAGGCGAGCCAGTCGCGCAGCGCCGCGCAGGAGGCGAGCTGCGGGACGCCCTCCGCGAACGCGCGGAGATTGCGGACGCGCGCCCGCACGGAGGCGACGGCGTGGCGTGCCAGCTTCTCGCCGGACGGCGTCAGCGCCAGCTCCATCGTCGCCACATCGAGGTCGTAGAGCATTGTGCCGTGGACGATGCTGCCCTGCGGGAGACCGTAAAAGGCGTTTCCGGACACCTTCCGGCCGTCCACCAGGATGTCGTTGTGCTCCGTCACGACGGCAGGGAGCCCCAGGTCCGAGAGGGCCCCGGCGAGCTGCCCGAGGAAGCGCGCGAAGACCGCCGCCGCATTCGTGTCCGGCGTAATGCAGGAAACCATCAGGTTGCCCCGGTCGGAATAGACGCAGCCGCCGCCGCTCTTGCGGCGCACCAGCGCAATCCCCCGTTCCTCGCAGAAAGGCACGTTCACCTCCGCAGCCATATCCTGGTTGCGGCCGAAAATCACGGTCGGTCCGGTCTGCCAAAGGAATACGAGATCCTCCCGGACATCCCGCGCCAGATACTCTTCCATCGCAAGGAAGAATGTCAGGCGGCGGTCACGCGAATCCGGGAGAAGCACTTCAGTCATATCTCATCAAAGGTAGCAAAAAATCCCGAAGAATACCATCCGTTTTCGCGTTAATCTGAAAGTCTTCCGGGGTCGCTCCTTTCGAGACCGTAAGGCCCCCGCAAAGGTCCGCGCCGAGCAGCGGCGCGGCCGCGGCGACCCGCCCGAGGCTGTCCAGCAGCTGCGGAAGCGTCATCTCCCCCTGGTCCCAGTCCGTGCGCGCGAAATCCGGCGTCAGCACGTCCTTGTCGACGGACACGTAGACCGGCAGTCCCGCCGGGTTCCAGTCCCTTTCCGGGACGCCGTTCCGGAAGACGCCCGCGACCTGCGGCAGGCGCCGCGCCGCGGCGACCCAGTTGCCGCAGGAAAGGAGACCATCCCCGAAGGCGGCGTCCTGGTCGTCCGGATGGTTGTCGTAGTACAGGAGGATGCAGGGGCGGGCCAGCCTTTCGAGCCAGAACAGGGTCAGATAGTGGTAATCTCCGGTATCGATCCAATGGAGTCCGGCCGGGTCGCTTGAGGCGATTTTCTCCCGGATCCGGGCGGCGGATTCCGGCGCGCAATAACAGCTGGTTCCTTCCAACTGCGTGAAATCCAGCACCCTGCAACCGGTCCGCAAGGACGCATACGAAGCGTCCTCCAGGAGCCCGGAAAAACTCAAAAATAAGACAGAATCCACCAAAATGACTATTATTCTTGCAATTACATCTTTAAAAATAACAATTTTTCGAAAATTTTTACATAACTTTGTATGTTTTCGGCTTTGCAAGGGATTTTCGAATGGAAACGGTAGAACTATATCCGCTGGACCCGGAGAAGGTTTACTACTCGATGGACGAGCTGACTCTGGAGACGGATGAAGGGCCTCAGACCTTAAAAATGGGGGCCTGGATTACCGTCGACCCCGTCCGTATCCACAAGATGATCGTGCGGGAAAAAACCCTCAAGGTTGACCCGTTCGAAGTGATGAATCCCCTCGTCAGCAAGCTCCGCCGCGCCGACCCCGACTACTACAAGAAGTTCATGGGCCTCCAGCTCAACATCGACTATCCCGGCTACAGCGCCGGCATCAAGGCCAAGATCCCGTACGAGAACGACCCGGTCGGCTTCTACAAGTGGTGGCGCCGCGGCAAGCACGAGGACAAGGTCTACCTGTCCCTCGGCTATATGGTCCTGCTTTTCCAGAAGGTCGCGATGATGGACCCGAAGATCATCCTGAAGAAGGACCTTGAGTACCTCAAGCCGCGGTAGGCTTCCCTATTTCAAATCCATGACATAGACCGCTTCCCCGCCGGCTTCGACCTGGACGGGCAGACGGAGCGTCTCTTTCCAGGAGTGGTGCTTGCGCTTCAGGGTCTTCAGCTCCTCGATGTCATACTGCGCCACGACGGCGGTTCCCTTGCCGCCCATCGCGATCTCCACGCTGCTGACAGGCTGCTCCGTGGGGTTGAAGACGTACAGGAAGGCCCGGCTGCCGCAGCGGACCGCATAGGCCTCGGCGCTGCAGGAAGCCTCCAGGCGCTCGAAGGAGCCCTTCCCCGCCGCGAGCATCATCTCGCTGACGAAGCGCGCCGGACGGATATAGCGCATCATATCCCGGTCCTCGAAGAATTCCCACCACCAGGACATCGGGGCGACGGGCGTCGGATTGAAGACGCCGTACCAGAGCTCCCGGCGGAAATCCCGGTCCATATCCTCCGCGAAATCGTTGAAATCCAGGTTCCAGTCCCACTCGAAACCGGCTTCGCCGATCACATACGGCTTGCCGAAACGGGCGGAGTATTCCAGGATGGTCGAAGGGATGTCGCGGGTATTGCGGTAGATGTGTTTCTGGTTCAGGTCGATGTCGGGAACGGAGTTCAGGCCTTCGAGGTCGCGGTGGGAGATGGAGGTCGTCACGATGTGGCCGAACGGGTCGATGGACTTCAGGTAGGCGGCCATTTCCGTGTGCCAGGCGACGATGTCGGCTGCAGGGATCGGGTTGTCCGCGTCACGGAACTGGATGTTGTCGATCTCGTTGAAGAACTCCCACATCGCGATGGCGCTGCTGTAGCCCCAGCGGGCGACGATGTAGCGGAGGCGGTTGCGGTAGCGGGCCTTCGCGGCGGCGTCCGTGAAGAAGGAAGCGTCCGTGCGGGCGTTGCCGGGGCCCATGCAGAGCATGATATGGATGTCGAGCGACTCGGCGAGGGCGACGGTGTGGTCCAGGCGGATCAGGGCGCTCTGGTTCATGTAGTCGGAGGTCGCGATGTAACGGCGGTTGTTGAAGCGGTTCTGGAAGTCGATCGGGAAGTTCCAGTTGTTCATCCACATCCGGGTGAAGTTGCCGCCGTTGGCCGCCAGCTTCGGCAGCATGTAATCGTAGTTGTACTTGTCCTCGTTCTCGTGGAGGTCCTTGAAGAACTTCGAATCGTCGCTGTCGCGGGATTCCCAGCAGATATTCTCGCCGACGCCGCGGAAAGGCTCGCCGCTGTCGTAGCGGAGGATCCAGTTGCCGTCGGTATGGAGGACGCCGGTCAGGTGGCTTTTCACGGCGGTGAAACTGCCTGCGGCGGACTCCGCCTTGACTTCACCGTTTTCGCGGTAGACGAAGCGGAAGCGGTACTGCCCGGCTTCCTGCGGCATGAAGCGCGCGGCCCACTGGGAGTTCGAGCCGCTCTCCCCGCTCTCGTAGTAGCAGGGCAGCAGCAACTGCTTTCCGGACGGGGCGGTCAGCAGCAGGTCGAGGCTCGCCTCTTCCTGGAGATACGGATTATCGAAATTCCCCCGCAGCACGACGCGGAAATCCGCCCTTCCGTACTGTTCGACGTCCCTGTTCGGAGAAAAGACGGCGCGGATCTCCGGTTCGGCCGGACCCTGCGCCCGCTGGCGGTTGCGTTCCTGCGCCGAGGCGCCTGCCATGCACATCACGGCCAGGACGGCCGCTGCGAGAATTCTGAATTTCATTGTCGGTTTCGGTTATTAATCTGTCCACAAATATAACACAAATAATGTATATTAGCGGGCAGAAAAGACACGCAGGATATGAAACGATTTGACAGCGATTATCTGGAAGGATGCCTGCCGCAGATCCTGGAGCGGCTGGCGCAGACGAACCTCGAACAGACCCCCGGCTACGGGGAAGATCCCCACTGCGCGCGGGCGGCGGAGCTGATCCGCCGCGCCTGCGGCAACGACGCCCTGCAGGTCCATTTCCTCGTCGGCGGGACCCAGGCCAACGTGACGGTCATCTCCGCCCTCCTGCGCCCCCACCAGGGTGTCCTCTGCGCCGAAAGCGGCCACATCAACGTCCATGAGACCGGCGCCGTGGAGCACAGCGGCCACAAGGCCCTCGCCCTCCCCTCCCCGGACGGCAAGATCCGCGCGGCGCAGATCCGCGACGCCGTCCGCGACCACTACGATGACTTCAGCCACGAACATATGGCCCAGCCCGGCATGGTCTACATCTCCTTCCCCACGGAGAAAGGCACGCTCTACAGCCTCGCCGAGCTGAAGGACATCGCCGCCGCCTGCCGCGAGGCGCGGATTCCGCTTTTCATCGACGGCGCCCGGCTCGGCTACGGCCTCGCCTCGCCCGCCTGCGACGTCCGCCTGGAGGACGTCGCCGCCCTCGCCGACGTCTTCTATATCGGCGGCACGAAGCAGGGCGCGCTCTTCGGCGAAGCCGTCGTCTTCCGCACGACGGAACTGGCCCGTGACTTCCGCTACAACATCAAGCAGAACGGCGGCATGCTTGCCAAGGGCCGCCTGCTCGGCATCCAGTTCGAAGTCCTCTTCGAGGACGGCCTGTACCTGCGCGCCGCCCGGCACGCCGTCGAACAGGCCTTCCGGATCCGCGATGCCTTCCGCGCACGCGGCGCGTCCTTCCTCGTGGAAAGCCCGACGAACCAGCAGTTTCCCATCCTGGCGAACGACGAAATCGCCCGCCTGCGCGAGCGCTTCAGTTTCGAAAGCTGGCAGAAAATCGACGGGGATCACGCGGCGGTCCGCTTCGTGACCAGCTGGGCGACTCCGGACGCGAATGTCGACGCGCTCGTCGCCGCCATCGGAGAAACCCGCTAAAACCTATTCCAGGGGGACCCTGTCGCCCATTTCCCGGAGGAATTCCGGCGTAAAGTACGGCATCATGCCGGAGGCGCTGGCGAATGTCATCTCGCCGAAATAGAGCCGTCCCCGGACTTCATAGAAATCGACCCGGACCTCCGGGAAGCCGGCCGCGAGGGTCTCCGCGGCCGCGAGCATCGCGTCCAGCGTCGCGGGACGCGGCAGGCCGGCGCCTCCCCGGAACTGGTCCGAGCAGGCCAGCACCTCCGGGCGCCGCTGCCATTCCGGCGTATAGACCCCGATCTCGATCCCCTTTTCCGTGCGGTTCGCGCAGGTGAAGATGCAGTATGGTTTCCCGCCCAGGCACCAGACCTTGTAGTCCACGGGGACGCGCAGTCCGCTGTCCAGATACTCCTCCGCGAGGATGCGCGGCGGAATCGGATTGTAGAAGGTCTCTCCGTACTTGTAGCCGAGCCGGACTTTCAGCGCGGCGTCCAGGGCCGCCCCGACGGCCGCACAGTCGGTATCCGGCGTCACGATATGGGTCGAGTGGCTGTCGTGGTTGCATTTCAGCACGAAACGCTCCGGAAGGTCCCCATACGGGATATCGGCGGCGCGCTCCCAGCTGCCCAGCAGCGGGACGAGCAGGTCGCCTAACCCCTTCGAGGCGACATACTCCCGGACCCGGAGCTTGTCCGAAAGCCGGGTCCACTCCGACGTGTCCGTATTGCAGATCAGCCACTGGATCTTCTCGTTCAGGTCCTTCGGGTCCCGGAGGTCCAGCCGGCGGCCGAGCGTCCGCCGGTACAGGCGGCGGATCCGTGCGGCGTGGCAGTGGTCCCAGGACCAGGCGTTCCAGCGGCGGTACAGGTATTTCCGGATGCGGAAACGCTCCTCGCCCGTCAGGCCGACGAAGACGACCGCGAGCGCGGTCAGCGCCAGGGTCGCCAGGAGGCCGGCGAGCCGCAGCCAGGCGCCTTCCAGCGGCAGCCGGCGGTAGAGCAGCAGCCAGACGCCCATCAGCGCCGCGACGGCGAGCGGCCGCAGGTACGCCTCCCGCAGGAAACGGCCGACCGGGAAGCGGAAATGGACCCGCAGCAGGAGGAACTGGATGATGCGGCTCAGCAGGTCCGCGAGGATGAAGCAGACGATGATGGTGCGGGCCGGATAGCCGGCGCGGAAGAGCAGCCAGCCGGCGGGCAGGCAGGCGAAGAACAGCGCCGCGCCCTGGATCTTGTACCACTTGATCTGCCCGTATGCGTTGATGAGCTGGACGATGCCGGCGGAAGTCGACGCGACCGCCGCGACCAGCAGGGTCAGGCGGCACATCGCGAGCGTCTCTTCCGGCATCTTGCTTCCCAGCCAGAGCCGCAGCACGAAGGGCAGCTCGCTCCAAAGCGGGAAGAAGATCAGCAGGAACAGCAGGATGCAGATGCGGCTGACGCGGGCGGTCAGGCGGATGGCCTGCGCCTCGTTCCCGGCGCCGATGCTCTGGGTAATCTGGGGAGCGGAAGCCGTGTCGAAGTTCGCCAGGAACTGGTTGACATAATTCTGGACCGTCGTCGCATAGTAGAAGGCGGCGTTCACGGTCGTGCCGAAGAAGGCGTTGATCAGCATGTTGGAGCCCTGGGAGCGGGCGATCACGGCCGATGCGGAGAGGAGGTTGTAGTTGCTGAAGGAGAGCACCTCCCGGTAGGCGGACCTGTCCCGGACGAAGGCCCAGCGCACGGTCTGCGGCCAGCGCCGGCGGCTCAGCAGCCGGTAGGCGACGAACGAGGTCCAGGTCGCGACGCTCATCATCACGGCATAGATCCGCAGTCCCCGGCCCTTGTCCTCCATCAGGAACAGGCTCAGGATCAGCAGCAGTTTCACCACGGCGTTCACGATGTCGACCAGCGCGACGACGGAGAACTTCTCGTGGACCGTGAAGAGGCTCTGGAAAGGCACGTTCGAGATGCCGAGGCAGGCGACCAGGGTCGAGACCTGGAAGACGAACATCGCGTCCCCCTCCTTCCCGGCGGGAACGTTCAGCTTCGTCCGGATGTACCAGATGCCGATGGTCTCCAGGAGCAGGAGGAGCAGCGCGGCGCCGCCGAGGTGGACGGTGTGGCAGATGTTGAACATCCGGTTCGGGTCGCCGCCGGGCTTGCCGAGTTCGATGTTCATGAAGCGCTGCGTCGTCACGGCGAGCGCGCCGGTGATCACGGAGACGAGGGCGACCGTGCTTCCCACGGCGCTGTAGATGCCGACGTCCGAGGCGCCGAGCGCCTGGAGCACCAGCCGGCTCGAGACGAGTCCCACCAGGATCGTCACGAACATCCGCACATAGATGACGAGCGTATTGCGCGCGATCCGTATGTTGCTTTCCTCGTTCACAACAGACAAATATAGCGAATATTGTGTTATATTTGTCTTGATGAAGACCCAACTGCTATATGTCCTGGTCTCGGGGACGGAGGACTTCTACTTCGAACAGGCTTTCGTGTCCGCCGTCTCCGCCCGCCGCACCAACCCCGACGCCCGGATCGTCCTGCTGACCGATACGGCGACGGACGCGGCGATCGGGACGCGGGGGGCGCAGGCCGGGGAATTCCGTGCGCTCTTCGACCGGATCGTCCCGGTCGCGCTGGACGCCGCGCTCCCCGCGATGAAGCGCTCCCGGCTGCTGAAGACCGGGATGCGGGACTATGTCGACGGGGACTTCCTGTACCTGGACTCCGATACGCTGGTCGCAGGGCCGCTGGACGGGATCGATGCCGTCCCGGGGCCGCTGGCCGCCTGTGCGGACCTCCACTGCCGCTTTGCGGACCATCCCCACCGCGCCGCGACCCTCTCCCTCTGCCGGAAGGACGGCTTCGACGCCTCCGGGGAGGAAGTGTACTTCAACGGCGGCGTGATGCTGGTCCGGGACTGCCCCCAGGCGAAAGAGTTTTTCCGCCGCTGGCGGGAATACTACCTCGAGGGCTATGACCGCGGCCTCCGCCAGGACCAGCCGGCCCTGGCGCACGCCAACGCCTCCCTGGGCCATCCCCTGCAGGAACTGCCGGGCGAATGGAACTGCCAGCTGCAGTACGGCGCCCGCTACCTGGGCGGCGCCCGCATCGTCCACTACGTCTGCACCAACGTCTCCAGCGGCGAGGAGCGCAGGCTCTTCGTGCTGAACGACCCCGCGGTCCTGCAGAAGGTCCGCTCGGAGGGCCCCGGCGCCGTGCAGGACGTGATCGCGGATCCCTTCCGGGGGCTCGCTTCCTGCGCGCGGCTTTCGGCGGGCGACGACCTCCATTTCTTCCGCACCCGCCGCTACCGCTGGCTCCGCTCCCGCTTCCGCCGCGGCCGCTTTTCCCTCCTGGAGTTCCTGCTGAAAATCTGTGACCACCTGAAAATCACGAAGATATGAGTCCGCTAGCGAGCATCGTAGTCCCCTGCTTCAACATGGAACGCTGGCTGCCGGAGACGCTTCAGAGCGTCCTCGCGCAGACCTTCCGCGACTGGGAATGCCTGATCGTGGACGACGGCTCGACCGACACTTCCGCCGCGGTGGCGGAGGACTGGTGTGCCCGGGACGGGCGTTTCCGGCTGCTCCGGCAGCCGAACGCAGGCGTCGCCGCCGCACGCAACGCGGGCGTCGCCGCCTCCGCCGGACGCTACCTGCTCTTCCTGGACGCGGACGACCTGCTGGCCCCCGGCTATCTGGATGCCGCCATCGCCGCCCTCGAAGCCGACCCGTCCCTGACCCTCGTCTATGGCGCCGCTCCCCGCTTCAAGGGTACGCCCGAGCGGACAATCCCCTGGGACCTGCCGCCTTTTTCGATGGGCACGATGCTTTCCCGCAACTGCCTTTATGTCTCCTGCGTGCTGCGCCGCGCCGATTTCGACCGCACGGCCGGCTTCGATCCCGCGTTCGGCGCGGGCTATGAAGACTGGGATTTCTGGCTCAGCCTGTTCGAAGCGCTCCCCGGCGGGCCCGCTGTGCTCCGCCTGGAGCAGCCCTGCCTGTACTACCGCACGCGGCGCGGTTCGCGCAACGCGCGCGTTACCGACACGGTGCTGAAGGACATCCGCCGCCGCCTTTGGGACAAGCATAAGGATCTCTATGCCAAGTACTTCCCAGACCCGCTCCAGACCGTCGAATACCAGCGCCTCCGGCGTTCCTTCGACAAGGCCGCCCGCGGGTCCCTCGCCTGGAAGCTCCGCCTCCTGTGGCGCAGGCTCTTCTCCTGAGCCGTTTTCCTGAAAACTAATACCGGACCTCCCGGACCGAAGACCAGTCGATGTCCCGGGTACTCTGGGCGACCCGGGCCGTCGGGATGACCGCGCCCTTGCGGACGAGGATCACCGCCTCCAGCCGGTCCGTCGCAATCTCGTTCCAGCCGGCCTTGTAGGTCTTTCCGGTCTGGTAATCCACCCAGGCGCCGCCGGGCAGGTAAACCTGCCGCGTCCAGCGGCGCAGGCCCGTCGTCTTCGCGGGATCCGGAGCCGGCGTCACGCCCGCGATGTCCTCCGGCGCATCGAAGATCGGCGCTACGAGGATATCGCTGCCGAACAGGTACTGGTCCTCGACCAGCCAGGCCGTCGGATCGTCCGGGTATTCGAGGAAGAGCGCGCGGACCATCGGAAGGCCCGTCTGCGTGCAGCGGCGCGCCTGTTCCAGGATGTACGGCATCAGCGCATATTTCATCTCCGCCGATGCGCGGTAGTATTCCGTAAACGCCTCGTTGTACAGCCAGGGTTCCGTCGGCGGGGCACCGTGGCTGCGGGTATGGGAACTCAGGAAGCCGAACGGCAGCCAGCGGCGGTAAAGGTCCTCCGGGGTCGACTGGACGAAGCCGCCGATGTCATGGCTCCAGAACGGGAAGCCGGAGAGGCCGAAGCTCAGGCCCGCGTGGAGCGTGGAGAGCATCGCCTCGTTGGTGTTGGCCGCGTCCCCGCCCCAGTGGAGCGGATAGCGCTGCGAGCCGGCCCAGGCGGAGCGGGCCCAGATGATGGCGCCGTCCGCGCCCTGGACATCCTTGGTGACCTCCCAGACCGCCTTGTTGTAGCGGAGCGGATAGAGGTTGTGCTCGTAAAGGCCCCCGCGGCCGTTCGCATAGAAGCCGTCGTAGGGAGCGCCCTCGCCGAAGTCCACCTTGATCGCACCGACGCCCATCTCGAGCAGGCCGCGGAGCTTGTCCTGGTACCAGCGGACCGCTTCCGGATTCGTAAAGTCGAGGCAGGCGTCCTCGTACGGCAGCGAGCCGTCCGCGTTGCGCACGACGAGGTTCTTTTCGATCAGTTCCGGGTAGAAGGCGTTGTGCTGGGTAAAGTACGGCAGCTGCCAGAGGCTGATGTGGAAGCCCTGGTCCTTCAGGTCGCGGATCATCTTCGCGGGATCCGGAAAACGGTCTTCCGCGAACTTGTAATCGCACTGCCAGTCCACGCCGAACCAGCCTGTATCGAAGTGGATCACGTCCGCCGGAATGCGGTTCTCGCGCAGCCGGGCGGCGATTTCGTAGCCGTCCTCCTGGGAGAAATAGGTGATGCGGCTCATCCAGGTGCCGAAGCTCCACGTCGGGGGCATCGGGGTCTTTCCGACGACGTCGGTGTATTCATCCAGGATCTGCGCCGGCGTTCCGAGGAAGAGGAAGAGGTCCAGCGCCTCGTCGGCCATGAACAGTTTCGTGGCACCGACATAGGTCGCGCCGAAATCGCAGGTCACGGGCGCGGACGTATGGAGGAACACGCCGTAACCCCGGTTCGAGAACCAGAACGGGACCGGCTTGTACATCTCGTCGGTCTCCGGTCCCTGCGGGTCGGTCACGAAGAGGTGCACCTTCTGGCCGGCCTTGTTCAGTCCGGTCGGGGACTCGCCGCATCCGTAGATGCGCTCCCCCGCCTTGAGGCTGAAGACGGGATTCAGGCGCCGGGAGTTGTCCGTGCCGCTTTTCCGGAAGCCGAACGGCAGGACCTTGACCTGCGTCACCTCGTCGTCCTCGCGGGCCCAGGTCTGGGTCAGGACCTTGCCGGAGGCGTCCCGGAGGATCAGCCGCCAGGGCCGCCGGACGATGGTCAGCGAGCCGTTCGGTCCGCTGTAGGTCACCTCGTTCTCCGTCTCGGTGCAGGTCCACGCCGCCTGCGGGCCGCGCGCGAGGAACTCCTCGCTGAGCATCAGTTCCCCGACCTCCTTCGGCGGAACGGGCGAAGTCAGCATCCGGACCCGCACCGCGCGGTCCGAAATGAATTCCACCTGAAAGTCGAAGAGCGGATCATTCTCATAGCCGCTCTCCGGGAAGTCCTTCATCCGGAGCCTGTCCATCACGACGGTATTGGTGTTGAACGCCTGCCGCGGTTCGAGACTGTACCGCCCCCACTGCACCTTTCCCGTGCCGCGGGCCGCATCGAAGTCCTTCAGCCCCTCCGCAAAGAAATAGGTGGCGGTCATGTCCACGTAATCCCGGCTCATGTCCTTCGCCTGGTTCATCAGCGGCTGCGCGCCCGCCACCGGGGCCATCCCCAGCAGCACCGCCGCCACGGCAATCCACTTTTTCATAGAAATCGCTTTTTTTCTTTCCACTAATATACAAAAGAACCTCGATAAACCATTTTTTATGGCTATTTTTACGGATGGACTTGCCGCAATAAAAGAAGTCCGACCGGAACCATGAAGAATACCAGAACCATCGGCGTTCTGACCTCCGGAGGAGACGCTCCGGGCATGAACGCCTGCATCCGCGCCGTCACGCGCGCCGCCATCAACGAAGGCTGGACCGTCCAGGGAATCTACAGGGGCTATGAAGGCCTCATGGACGGGGAAATCCGCGAACTCACGACCGAAAGCGTCAGCAACATGATCCAGCGCGGAGGAACCTTCCTCAAGACCGCCCGCAGCAAGGACTTCATGACGGAGGAAGGCCGGCAGAAAGCCTACGAGAACCTCGTGAAATTCGGCATCGACGCCCTGATCGTGATCGGCGGCAACGGTTCCCTCGCCGGCGCCGAAGCCCTGGCCGCGGAGCATGACATCCCCGTCATCGGCCTCCCCGGCACGATCGACAACGACCTCTACGGGACCGACGTGACGATCGGCTACGACACGGCCCTCAACACCATCGTCGAATGCGTGGACAAAATCCGCGACACCGCGACCAGCCACAACCGCATCTTCTTCGTCGAAGTGATGGGCCGCGACGCGGGCTTCCTCGCCCAGAACAGCGCGATCGCCGCCGGCGCCGAAGCTGCCATCATCCCGGAAGACAAGACCGACATCGACCAGCTCTCGAACTTCATCGGCCGCGGCATCCGCAAGAGCAAGAACAGCTCGATCGTCCTCGTCTCGGAAAAAGACGGCGGCGCGATGCACTATGCGGAACGCGTGCGCAAGGAATACCCCCAGTACGACGTCCGCGTCTCGATCCTCGGCTACCTCCAGCGCGGAGGCTCCCCGACCGCGCGCGACCGCATCCTTGCAAGCCGCCTCGGCGTCGCTTCGATCGAAGCGCTCAAGGAAGGCCAGCGCAACGTGATGATCGGCCTGCGCCAGGACGAAATCGTCTACGTTCCGATCTCCCGCGCCATCAAGCTCGACAAGCCCATCGACCGCGAGCTCATCAACGTCCTGACCGTCCTTTCCATCTAAAATTCAATCATTTACAATATGCTCACCCTCGGATCCCCTCTCACTGCCACGGCCAAGCGGGCCCTCCTCTGCGGCTCCGGCGAACTCGGCAAGGAAGTCACCATCGAACTGCAGCGCTACGGCGTCGAAGTCATCGCCGTCGACCGCTACGCCAACGCCCCCGCGATGCAGGTAGCCCACCGCAGCCATGTCATCAACATGCTGGACGGAGCCGCCCTGCGCCGCGTCATCGAAGAAGAAAAGCCGGATTTCATCATCCCGGAAGTCGAAGCCATCGCAACCCCGACCCTCGTCGAACTCGAGAAGGAAGGCTGGAACGTGATTCCGACCGCCAAGGCGACCCTCCTCACGATGAACCGCGAAGGCATCCGCCGCCTGGCCGCCGAAGAACTCGGCCTGCCGACGGCGACCTACCGCTTCGCCGACAACTATGAGCAGTTCCGCGAGGCGATCCGCGAAATCGGCATTCCCTGCGTCGTCAAGCCCATCATGAGCTCCTCCGGTCACGGCCAGAGCGTCATCAAGTCCGAAGCGGACATCGACGCTTCCTGGCATACGGCCCAGGAAGGCGGCCGCGCCGGCGCCGGCCGCGTCATCGTCGAAGGCTTCATCAAGTTCGACTACGAGATCACGATGCTGACCGTCCGCCACCGCGACGGCACGACGACCCTCGCCCCGATCGGCCACCACCAGGTCGACGGCGACTACCGCGAGTCCTGGCAGCCGCAGCCGATGAGCGACAAGGCGATGGCGGAAGCCCGGCACATCGCCCGCACGATTACCGGCGCCCTCGGCGGCTGGGGCATCTTCGGCGTCGAGATGTTCATCAAGGACGACAAGGCCATCTTCAGCGAAGTCTCCCCCCGCCCGCACGACACCGGCATGGTCACGATGATCTCGCAGGACCTCTCCGAATTCGCCCTTCACGCGCGCGCCATCCTCGGCCTGCCGATTCCCGCAATCCGGCTCTTCGGCCCGAGCGCCTCGAAGGCGATCGTGATCGAAGGCGATACCGACAAGGTCCGCTTCAGCGGTCTCGAGGACATCCTGAGCGAAGAAGGCGTCCAGATCCGCCTCTTCGGCAAGCCGGAAGTTAAAGGACACCGGCGTTTCGGTGTCCTTCTGGCGACGGATTCCTCCGTCGAAAAAGCGCTGGAGAAAGTGGAGCGGGCCTACGCCAAGCTGCAGGTTGAAATCCTGCCCAGGTAGCACTCCACGGTATTTTCCATCAGCATCGCTATGGTCATCGGCCCCACTCCTCCGGGAACCGGGGTCAGATAACCTGCGACCGCCGCGGCGCTGTCGAAGTCCACGTCCCCGTGGAGCTTCCCGTCCGCGCCGCGGTTGATGCCGACGTCGATCACGGCGGCGCCCGGCTTCACCATGTCGCCGGTCACCAGGCCCGCGCGGCCGACCGCGACGACGAGGATGTCAGCCTGCAGGGTCAGTTCGCGGAGGTTCTTCGTCCGGGAATGGGCCATTACGACCGTCGCGTTGCGGTCCAGCAGGAGCTTTGCGACCGGCTTTCCGACGATGTTGCTGCGGCCGATGACGACCGCCAGTTTCCCGGCCGGGTCGATTCCGTAGGCGTCCAGCAGGTGCATCACGCCCTTCGGCGTGCACGGCACCGTGCATTTCGCCCCGAGCCAGAGGTCCGCGACGTTCCGCGGATGGAACCCGTCCACATCCTTCTCCGGCACGATTCCGTTGATGACCTTGTCCTCGTCGATATGGGCGGGCAGCGGCAGTTGCACCAGCACGCCGTCCACGGCCGCATCGCGGTTCAGCCCGTCCACGACCGAGAGCAGCTCCGCCTCGGAGACCGTCTCCGGCAGCGCCACGAGCCGGCTCTCCATTCCCACATACTCGCACGCCTTGACCTTTCCGCGCACATACGACTGGCTCGCCGGATTCTCCCCGACGATGATCACCGCCAGGCACGGCACGCGCCCATATTGTTCCTTCAACGCCGCCATCCTCCCCTTCAGCGCATCCTTCACCTCCAGCGACACCTTCTTTCCGTCAATCAGTTGACAACCCATATCCTTTCCTCCTGCCAGATTATTTGTTCAATTCCCAGTGCCCGATATCGCTGCGGTAGAAGAGCGCCGGGCAGTCGATGCCGCGGACGGCGGCGTACGTGCGGGCCGCGGCGTCGGCGAGGCTGGAGCCGCGGTTGATGCACATCAGGACGCGGCCGCCGGCGGTCTTCAGGACGCCGGACTCGAGTTTCGTGCCCATGTGGTACACGATCGTGCCGTCCTGCGGGAGCCCCTGGATCGCGAAGCCCTTCTCATACGACCCCGGATAGCCCTTCGACGCGAGCACGACGCCCATCGTCACATCCGTGCTCCACTGCGGCTCGCAGGCCGGAGCCTTTCCGTCCGCGACGGCGCTGAAAATGTCGTAGGCATCGCTCTCCAGCAGCGGGAGCACCACTTCCGTCTCCGGGTCGCCGAAGCGGCAATTGAACTCAATCACCTTGACCCCCTCCGGCGTCGCCATCAGGCCGCCGTACAGCACGCCGCTGAGCGGGCAGCCTTCCGCGGCCATCGCATCGGCGGTCCGCTGCAGGATCGACTGCAGGGCGAACGCGCGCTGCTCGCCGCTGATGAAGGAAAGTCCCGTATAGGCGCCCATGCCGCCGGTATTCGGGCCCTTGTCGCCGTCGAAGGCGCGTTTGTGGTCCTGGGCGAGCGGCATCGGATACACCCGCGTCCCGTCCACGAAGCACATGAACGAGAACTCCGGGCCGGTCAGATAATCCTCGACCACGACCTTGCCGGCGCCGAAATGGCCGTCCAACAACATGTCCTTCAGGGCGGCGTCCGCCTCCGCGAGGTCGGCGGCGATCACGACGCCCTTGCCGGCGGCCAGTCCGTCGTACTTCAGCACGGCCGGGAACGGCCGGCCGGAAACATAGGCCAGCGCCTGCCTGTAATCGGTGAAACTCCGGTAGGAAGCCGTGGGAATCCCGTATTTGACCATCAGTTCCTTCGCGAACTCCTTGCTGCTCTCGATGCGCGCCGCGGCCTTCGTGTGGCCGAAAATGCGCAGGCCGGCGGCCCGGAAGGCATCCACGATGCCCGCCGCCAGCGCGACCTCGGGCCCCACGACAGTCAGGTCGATCCCGTGCTCCAGCGCGAATGCCTTCAGGCCTTCCACGTCGGTGTCCTTCAGCGGGACGTTCGTTGCATGGGCACCGATCCCCGCATTGCCGGGGGCGCAGAAAATCTCGGAGACCTGCGGACTGCGGCTCAGCGCATCCACGATGGCGTGCTCGCGTCCGCCGCCGCCGACTACCAATACCTTGCTCATATCCTAATGTTTGAAATGACGTACTCCGGTAAACAGCATCGTGATGCCGAGCTCGTCGGCCTTGCGGATGGCATCCTCGTCGCGGATGCTGCCGCCGGGCTGGACGATGGTCGTAACGCCGTAGCGGGCGGCCAGGGCGACGGTGTCATCGAACGGCAGGAAGCCGTCAGAGGCCAGCACCAGGCCTTCCGTAAAGCCGGCGTTCTTCGCCTCGTTCAGGGCGATCTCGGCGGAGCCCACGCGGTTCGTCTGGCCGGCACCGATGCCGACCGTATGGTTGTCGCGGACCACGGCGATCGCGTTGGACTTCACGTGCTTGACGATCTTCCAGCCGAAGTTGGCGTCAGCGAGCTGCGCGTCCGTCGGCTGCACGCGGGTCACGCACATCTGAGGGACGACCTCCTCGACCTGCGTGTCGAGCTGCTGGGCCAGCAGGCCGCCGTTCACGCTGATGTACTGCGGAACAGGCTCGTCCGTGCGGGTCATATTGACCTGCATCACGCGGAGGTTCTTCTTGGCGGAGAGGATCTCCAGGGCCTCCGGCGTATAGGACGGGGCGATCACGATCTCCAGGAAGATGGGCTTCATCCCGAGCGCGACCTCGGCGGTCAGCTCGCGGTTCACGCCGACGATACCGCCGTAGATGCTGACCTTGTCGGCCTCATAGGCGGCCTGCCAGGCCTCCTCGATCGTGTTTCCCACGGCAGCGCCGCAGGGATTCATATGCTTCAGGGCCACGCAGAAAGGCTCCTTGAAATCGCGGAGCACGTTCAGGGCCGCATTGGCGTCCTGGATGTTGTTGTAGGACAGCTCCTTGCCCTGGATCTGGCGGGCGAAGGCCAGGGAGAACGGGGCCGGCTCCAGGGCGGCGTAGAAATTGGCGCTCTGGTGGGGGTTCTCGCCGTAGCGGAGGCCCTGCTTCAGATCGTACTCCAGGAACAGCTTCTCATTCAGCCCGGCGACTTTCCGCATATACGTCGCGATGCAGGCGTCGTACTCGGCGGTGTGGGTGTAGGCCTTCGCGGAAAGCTTCAGGCGGGTTTCCGGGCTGGTCGTCCCTTTCTCGCGAAGCTCCGCGAGGACGGTTCCGTAATCGCCGGGATCGCAGACGATCGTCACGTCCTTCCAGTTCTTCGCGGCGCTGCGCACCATCGAAGGGCCGCCGATGTCGATGTTCTCGATGGCATCCTCCATCGTGACATCCGGTTTCGCGATGGTCTGGCGGAACGGATAGAGGTTCACGCAGACCAGCTCGATCGTCTCGATGCCGTTCTCCTTCAGGGTCTCCATGTGGGCGGGGACGTCGCGGCGCGCGAGGATGCCGCCGTGCACCTTCGGGTGCAGGGTCTTCACGCGGCCGTCGCAAATCTCCGGGAAACCGGTTACTTCACTGATTCCGATGGTTTTGACTCCGTTGTTCTCCAGGAGTTTCTGGGTACCGCCGGTGGCGATGATCTCCCACCCGAGGTCCACAAGGCCCCGGACGAATTCCACGAGGCCGGTCTTGTCGCTGACACTGACTAATGCTCTCATTGTATCAATTTCGCTATTGTTTCTACATATAAAACATGCTCGATCTGCTGGCCGAGGCGGTGGACCTCCGCGGGGTCGTTCCCGTCGTATTCGAAGGCACGCTGGGCGATAATCTTTCCGCCGTCCAGTTCGGGGCTGACCCAGTGGACCGTGATGCCGTACACTTTTACGCCGTAGGCGACCGCCTGTTCGACGGCGTGGGCGCCGCGGAAGGCGGGAAGCAGGGACGGATGGATGTTGACCATCCGGCCGGCGTAGGCGCCGAGGAGCGTGTCCCCGATGATGCGCATATAGCCCGCCAGGCAGACCAGGTCCACTTTCCGGGCATCCAGGGCCCGCACGATCTCCGTCTCGAAGGCGGCCTTGTCCGCATAATCGCGGGGAGAAAAGACGAAGGTGTCGATGCCGAGGCGCACCGCTTTTTCGACGACGGGCGCACCGGGCTTGTCGCACACCAGCAAGACCACTTCCGCCGCCAGGACGCCGTCGGTGCAGGCGCGGGCGATGGCCTCGAAGTTCGTGCCCTCTCCGCTGGCAAAGACCGCTAACTTCTTCACTGCAGGACGATGTTGACGCCGGGGACGTCGGTCACGCGGCCGATGACGGAAGCCTTCTCGCCGTGGGACGCCAGGATGGCGATGGCTTTCTGCGCTTCCGCGGGATCGAGGACCACGACCATGCCGATGCCCATGTTGAAGATGTTGAACATCTCCCGGTGCGGGACGCCGCCCCAGCGCTCGAGCATCCGGAAGACCGGGAGGATCTCCCAGGTTCCTTCCTCCACCTCGATGCCCTGGCCGTCGTGCAGCACGCGCGGGATGTTCTCGTCGAAACCGCCGCCCGTGATGTGGGCGATGGCGTGGACGTCGCACTGCCGGATCACGTCCAGCACCTGCCGGACATAGATGCGCGTCGGGGTCAGCAGGGTCTCGCCGAGGGTCGCGCCGCCGAATTCGGGAACCTTGTCCGTATAGCTGAGTCCGGCGTCCGCGACAATCTTGCGGACCAGGCTGAAGCCGTTGGAGTGGACGCCCGTCGAAGCGATGCCGACGAGCATGTCGCCGGCCTTGACCTTGCTGCCGTCGATCAGGCGGGATTTCTCGACCACGCCGGTCGTGTAGCCGGCGATGTCATACTCTCCCCCGCCGTACATGCCCGGCATCTCGGCGGTCTCGCCGCCCACAAGGGCGCAGCCCGCCTGGCGGCATCCTTCCGCGACGCCCTTCACGATCGCCTCGACCTTCTCGGGAACATTGTGGCCGATCGCGACATAATCCAGGAAAATGAGCGGCTCCGCGCCCTGCGCAAGAACGTCGTTGACGCACATCGCGACGGCGTCGATGCCGATCGTGTCGTGCTTGTCCATCGCGAAGGCGATCTTGAGCTTCGTGCCGACGCCGTCGGTGCCGCTGACCAGGACCGGCTCGCGGATGCCGAGCGCCGAAAGGTCGAACATGCCCCCGAAGGAGCCGATACCGCCCATCGAGCCCTTCCGGGCCGTGGAGGCGACGTGCTGCTTGATCCGGCGGACCACTTCGTATCCCGCCTCGAGATTCACTCCCGCTTTTTCGTAGGTTTTTGCCATACTCTTATTCTTCGTCTTGTTCATATTCCATCTGGTAGAGGGCCGTCGGATAATTGCCGTTGAAGCAGGCGAGGCAGAGATCCGAGCAGCCGAAGCTGGAGGCGACCGCGCCTTCGCAGCTCAGGTAGCCGAGCGAGTCGGCGCCGATGGCCTTGCGGGCCTCCTCGAGGTCGCGGTGGGAGCAGAGGAGCTCCTCCTCGGTCGGGGTGTCGACGCCGTAGTAGCAGGGATGCTTCATCATCGGGCTGGCGATGCGCACGTGGACTTCCTTGGCGCCCGCTTCCCGGAGCAGGTTCACGATCTGGAGGGATGTCGTGCCGCGCACGATCGAGTCGTCCACCATCACGATGCGCTTGCCGCTCACGATGCTGCGGACCGCGGAAAGCTTGAGGTGGACCACCCGCATGCGGTCCTCCTGGACCGGCATGATGAAGGTGCGGGCCACGTAGCGGTTCTTGACAAGGCCCATCTCGTACGGGATGCCGCTCTCCTCGGCGTAGCCGATCGCGGCGCTGAGGCTGGAGTCCGGCACGCCGACCACAATGTCGGCCTCGGCCGGCTGCTCGCGGTAGAGGCGGCGTCCGGATTCCTTGCGGAAGGCGTGGACGTTGCAGCCGTCGATGTCGCTGTCCGGGCGGGCAAGGTAGATGTACTCCATGCCGCACATCATCCGGCGCTGGAATTTCGAATACTGGCGCGAGCGGAGGCCATGGTCGTCGATGGTCACGACCTCGCCCGGGGCGACGTCGCGCAGCATCGTCGCACCGATGTAGTCGAAGGCGCAGCTCTCGCTGGCGACGACATAGCCGTTGCCGAGGCGGCCGATGCAGAGCGGCTTGATGCCGTATTTGTCACGGCAGGCGTAGATGCGGTTCTTCGTCAGGATGACGAAGGCAAAACCGCCTTCCATCATATTGAGGGCGCAGACGATGTGGTAGATGCGCGCCTCGCTGCTCGTCTTCTTGATCAGGTTCGCGAGCAGCTCCGCGTCGGTCGACGTATGGAAAATGGATCCCCGGTTCTCGAGGTAGTCTTTGATCTGGCGGTAGTTGACCAGGTTGCCGTCTCCGGCGACGGCGAAATCGCCGGACTTGTGCTGGAAGAACAGCGGCTGGACGTTGTCCAGTCCGCCCTTGGCGGCGTTGGCGTACTGCGTGCCGCCGATGCCGATGCTCCCCTCCTGCTTCAGGAAGGGCGAATGTCCGAAGACTTCGCTGACGAGGCCGAGACCCCGGTGGTGGACGCCTTTTCCGCCCTGGTCGAAGACGACCATGCCGGCGCCTTCCTGGCCGCGGTGCTGCAGCATATGCAGGCCGGAATACATGACCCGGGCCGCGCCCTCAACTCCATATACAGCTATAACTCCCATAGTATCAGTCCTTTTTGCCTTCCAGGCGGTTCAACACGATTTCATAACCCTGATAGATGTCTCCGAGGTCGTGGCGGAAGCGGTCCTTGTCGAACTGCTCTCCCGTCTCGAGGTCCCAGAGCCGGCAGCGGTCCGGGCTGAGCTCGTCGGAGATGATGAGGTGGCCGTCCTCCGGCACGCGGCCGAACTCCATCTTGAAGTCGACCAGGCTGATGCCGGCCTTGCGGAAGAGTTCCGTCAGCACTTCGTTGGCCTTGTGGACCGTGGCGTAGATGTACTTCAGCTCGTCGTAGCTGACGAGGCCGATGGCGACCGCCTGGTCGTCGTTGATCAGCGGATTGCCGAGCTCGTCGGTGTTGTAGCGCAGGTCGACGATGGTGTTTCCGGGGGTGTAGCCTTCCTCGACGCCGAGGCGGTGGGCCAGGCTGCCGACGACCCGGTTGTGGCAGACGGCGACCAGGTCGACCCAGGCAATCCGGCGGCAGAGCTGCTCACGCTCCCCCACCAGGCCGAGGAAATGGGTCTCGAGGCCCGCCTTCTCCAGTTCCGTGAAAAGGATGGCGGAAATCTTGTTGTTCAGGCACCCGATTCCCTTGAAGCGGGCGCGCTTGATGCCGCCGTAGGCGGTGGTCACATCTTTGTAATGGATGATGACCTTATCCGGCTGGTCGGTCGCGAAAATCTGCTTTTCGTTGCCGTCGAACAGGAGTTCTCTCTTCTCAATCTGGTTCATTTCCCTTGTTTGAAGTAGTTAACGGCATTCGTGAACAGGGTCTGTTCCTTCGTGCCTGCGATGTTCTTGAAAAGGTTCGTTTCATAGCGTTCGGTGTGGCCCATCTTGCCGAGGATGCGGCCGTCGGGGCTCAGCAGGCCCTCGATGGCGTAGCAGGAGCCGTTCGGGTTGGCGGGCGAAGCCATCGTCGGCTCGCCGGAGACCGGATCGGCATAGCGGAAGGCCACCTGGCCGCGGGCGAAGAGGCCGCGCGCCTCCGCCTCGCTGACGACGACCTTGCCCTCGCCGTGGCTCACGGCGATCGTATGGAGGTCGCCCGGGCGGAAGCCCGCCAGCCACGGGGAGGCCGTCGAGGCGACGGCGGTCGTGACCATCTGGGAGACGTGGCGGTTGATGTCGTTGCGGAAGATGGTCGGCGAATCTGCCGTCAGCTTGTCCGGGTCGCCATACGGCAGGAAGCCGCTCTTGAGGAGGGCCTGGAAGCCGTTGCAGATGCCGAGGACGAGGCCTTCGCGGGCCAGCAGGGCCTTGACGGCGGCGCTGACGCGGGCGTTGCGGAGGACCGTGGCGATGAACTTGCCGCTGCCGTCCGGCTCGTCGCCGGCGGAGAAGCCGCCGCAGAGCGCGAGGATGTGGCACTGGGCGAGGTGTTCCGCCATCTCGTCGATGGAGCGGTTCACGTCCGCTTCCGTCAGGTTGCGGAAAACGTGGATGCGGACCTCGGCGCCGGCGCAGCGGACGGCTTTCGCCGTGTCATAGTCGCAGTTCGTGCCCGGGAAGACCGGCAGGTAAACGACCGGACACTCCACCTTCGGTCCATGGTAGGTCACGGCCGCCGGAGTTTCGGCCGGCGTCGGCAGCATCGCCTCGCTGGCGGCGGGCACGCGGGCGGGATAGACCTTCGAGAAAGGAATCTCGCAGGCCTCCTGGAGGCTTTCCAGCGGCATGTCCTGGCCGTTCACGACGAAACGGCCGTCGGTGACATAGCCCAGCAGCTCGAAGCCGGGGTCGGTGAGGGCCTCGGAGGATTCGAGGACGATGGAGCCGTAGTTCAGCGCGAAGAGATCGCGCTCGCCGACATTCACCTCGACGCCGAGGCGGTTGCCGAAGGCCATCTTGGCGAGGGCCTCGGCGACGCCGCCGAAGCCGACGGACCAGCCGGCGCAGACCTTGCCGGCGCGGATGGCGTTCAGGACGGCGTTCCAGTTCTCCTTCAGCCGGTCCGTATCCGGCATCCGGTTGGGAAGCGGGGTATGGCGGACGAGGTAGATCCGGTCGCCGGGCTGCTTGAAGTCGGTCGAGATGACCTGGGAGGCGCCGACCGTGTTGATGCCGAAGGCGATCAGGGTCGGCGGGACGTTGATGTCCTCGAAGGTGCCGCTCATCGAGTCCTTGCCGCCGATGGACGGAAGGCCGAGCGCGAGCTGCATCTTCAGCGCGCCGAGCAGGGCGGACAGCGGCTTGCCCCAGCTGCGGGGATCGGCGCTCATCCGCTCGAAGTATTCCTGGTAGGAGAAACGCATCCCGGACCAGTCGGCGCCGGCGGCGACGAGCTTGGTGCAGGCTTCGACCACGGCATAGGCGGCGCCGTGGTACGGGCTCCAGGAAGCAAGGTACGGGTTGTAGCCGAAGGCCATCATGCTGGACGTGTCGGTATAGCCGTCCACGGGCAGTTTCTGGACCGAGACCTGGGTCTCGGAAGCCTGGAGGCGGCCGCCGAACGGCATCAGGACCGTGGAACGGCCGATGGTCGAATCGAAGTTCTCGATCAGGCCCTTCTGGGAAGTCACGTTCGGGCTGCGCAGGACGCTGCGGAAGCGGGCTTCGAGGGTCTCCCCTTCCGGCTCCTGTACGAACGGGTCGCGGTCCTCGACCGCGGCGATGCAGGCGGAGGAGAAGTGCGGGGCGCCGGCGCTGTCGATGAAGCTCCGGGCGAGGTCCGCCACGGTCGCACCGTGGTAGAACATCCGCATCCGGCCGCGGTCCGTCACGTCGGCGACGTGGGTCACCTCGATGTTGTCGAGGGCGCACCAGCGCTCGAACGCGGCGCGGTCCTTCGCTTCGACGACGACGGCCATCCGCTCCTGGGACTCGCTGATTGCGAGTTCGGTCGGATTGAGGCCGGAATACTTGGTCGGGACGCGGTCCAGCCAGATGTCGAGACCGTCGGCCAGCTCGCCGATGGCGACGCTGACGCCGCCCGCGCCGAAGTCGTTGGATTTCTTGATGAGGCGGGTCACTTCCGGGCGGCGGAAGAGGCGCTGGATCTTGCGCTCTTCGGGGGCGTTGCCCTTCTGGACCTCGCTGCCGCAGGTCTCCAGGGAGGCCTCGGTGTGTTCCTTGGAGGAACCGGTCGCGCCGCCGATGCCGTCACGGCCGGTCCGGCCGCCGAGCAGCAGGATCACGTCGCCCGGCGCGGGGCTCTCCCGGCGTACGTTCTCCGCCTTGACGGCGCCGACGACGGCGCCGACTTCGAGGCGCTTGGCCGTGTAGCCGGGATGGAAGATTTCGCGCACGTGGGTCGTCGCCAGGCCGACCTGGTTGCCGTAGCTGGAGTAGCCGGCCGCGGCCTTGCGGCTGATGACACGCTGCGGCAGCTTGCCGGGCAGCGTCTCGGCAACCGGCTTCCAGATATCGCCGGCACCGGTCACGCGCATCGCCTGGTAGACGTAGGCGCGGCCGGAGAGCGGGTCGCGGATGGCGCCGCCGAGGCAGGTCGAGGCGCCGCCGAAGGGCTCGATTTCGGTCGGATGGTTGTGGGTCTCGTTCTTGAACTGGAGGAGCCAGCGCTCGGTCTTCCCGTCGACATCGACGTCGACGAAGATGCTGCAGGCGTTATTCTCCTCGCTCTGCTCGAGGTTGTCCAGCCGGCCGGTCGTGCGCAGGTAGCGCGCGCCGATCGTCGCGATCTCCATCAGGCAGAGGCTGCGGTCGCGGCGGCCGAGCTCGACACGGACGCGGTCGAGTTCGCGGAGGGTCCCCTCGAGCTCGTCGCGCAGGAAGGAATCCTCGACGCTGACGCTTTCGAGGCGGGTCGTAAAGGTCGTGTGGCGGCAGTGGTCGCTCCAGTAGGTATCGAGGATGCGGAGCTCGGTTTCCGTGGGCTCACGGCCTTCCGTACGGAAGTAGCGGACCACTTCGCGCAGGTCGTCCGTGTTCATCGCGAGGCCCCAGGCCTTGCAGAACGGCGCCAGGTCCTGCTCCTCCATCGCCGTGAAGCCCGTCATGTCGGCCAACGGCTTGACGTCCGCCTGCTCGCTGAAATCGAGCTTCGAAAGGTCCTTTTCGCGGCTTTCGACCACGTTGATGTAATAGTGGCGGATCTTCTCCAGGTCCGCGTCCGAAAGGTCGTCGTCGAAGACGAGCAGGCGGGCGCTCTTGACGCGCACGTCGGCGGCCGGGTCGATCAGGTGGACGCAGTCGACGGCGGAGGAGGCCCGCTGGTCGAACTGGCCCGGAATGTACTCCACGGCCAGGTAGCGGCGGCCTTCAAGCGGGAAGGAATCGGTCACGGTGTCGGTCACGACTTCCCCGAAGACGCCGTAGCGGCAGGCTTCGAGGAGCTCGTCGCTGAAGCCCCGGAGGTCATACACATTCAGGTAGCGCAGGGTCTTGAGGTCCAGTGAGAGGTTCTCGTTGAACTCGCTGCGCAGGCTTTCCGCTTCGACGCGGAAGGCCGGATTCTTCTCTACGAATATTCTTCTGGTCTGCGTCATATCAAATCTGGGATGCCAGGACTTTCTCCGCCTGGGCCCGGCGGAAGGCTTCAAGTTTATCGGCAAGGTCAGCGTCCGTGAGGGCGAAGATGCTGACCGCGATCAGCGCGGCGTTCTTCGCGCCGTCGATGGCGACGGTCGCCACCGGGATGCCGGAAGGCATCTGGACCATCGAGAGCAGCGAATCCAGCCCGCTCAGGGCCTTGCTGCGGACGGGGACGCCGATGACCGGCAGGGTCGTCATCGCGGCGGCCATCCCGGCGAGGTGGGCGGCGCCGCCCGCGCCGGCGATCACGGCGCCCACGCCCCGCTCCCGGGCCGTGGCAATGAAATCGGAGAATTCCCGGGGCGTACGGTGGGCGCTCAGGACTTTCTTCTCGTAAGGGACCCCGAACTGTTCGAGGGTATCGCAGGCGGGCTTCATGACTTCCCAGTCGCTTGCGGAGCCCATGATGACACTGACTTTCATATGCTTATCTTATTTTGGAATCACAGTACTGGCAGCGGACCACGCCTTCCGGGGTCTTGCGGAAGAGCGGGTCGACGTGCTCGTGGTTGCAGATGCATTTCGGATTGGTGCAGCGAAGGGTCGCATCCGCGAAGACGCCTTCGAGGGGCGGCATCCCGTGGTCGGGATCGTCCTTCCACTGGAGGAGGCAGCAGATCAGCGCCATCCGGACGAACTTTCCGTATTCGACCTGGCGGAAATAGGCGGCGCGGGGGTCGGCATCGACCTCCGGCAGGATTTCGTTCACGCGCGGGAGCGGATGGAGGATGGCCATGTCCGGTTTCGCGCCGGAGAGTTTCGCGAGGTCGAGGACGAAACTGTCCTTGACGCGGTCGAACTCGTCCTCGTCCAGGAAGCGCTCGCGCTGGACCCGGGTCATGTAGAGGACGTCCAGTTCGGAGATGACTTCCTCGATCGTATGGACCTCGCGGTAATCCATCCCCTCCTTGTCGAGGACGTCGTGCTTGATGTAATCCGGGAGCCGGAGTTCGTCCGGGGCGATCAGCACGATACGGATGCCGCTGTACTTGGTCAGGGCCTTGATCAGCGAGTGGACCGTGCGGCCGAAGCGGAGGTCGCCGCAGAAACCGATCGTGATGCCGTCGATGTGGCCGATCTCGCGGGTGATGGTGAGCAGGTCGGTCAGGGTCTGGGTCGGGTGGCTGTGGCTGCCGTCGCCGGCGTTGATGATCGGGACATCGGAGAAGCAGGAAGCGACGAAGGGGGCGCCTTCCAGGTTGTGGCGCATCGCGATGATATCGGCGAAACAGCCGACGACGCGGACCGTGTCCTCCACGCTCTCGCCCTTGCTCACGGAGCTGTTGGCGGCGTCGGAGAAGCCGAGCACGTTGCCGCCGAGTTCCATCATCGCGGCGGTGAAGCTCAGGCGCGTGCGGGTGCTGGGTTCATAGAAGAGCGTCGCAAGCTTGCGGCCCTTCAGGGCGTTGCTCCAGGCGCGGCGGTCGGCGATGATGCGCTCGGCGAGGGAGATGATGTCGTCAAGCTCCCGCTTGGTCAGGTCGGAAGGGTCGATCAGGTGTTTCATAAGCCGTTGCGGAATTGCAGGATTTCCTCCTTCTGGGCGGGGGTGATGTAGGATTCGAGGGCAGCGACTTCGACGAGGGTGTCGAGGCTGCAGAGGGAGCAGTTCCGGACGGAGGCGTCCGAGAGCCGCTGCAGGCCGCGGGCGATGCCGTAGGTAAAGATGCTGACGATGCCGAGCACTTCGGCGCCGGCCTCGCGGAGCGCCTCGACGACGTCGATCACGGAGCCGCCGGTCGAGATCAGGTCTTCGACGACGACCACCGGGCAGCCGGGCTCCAGGCGGCCTTCGATGCGGTTTTCACGGCCGTGGCCCTTGGCGGAGCCGCGGACGTAGCCCATCGGCAGGTCCAGCAGGCTGGCGGCAATGGCGGCATGGGCGATGCCGGCGGTCGCGGTCCCCATCAGCATCCGGCAGCCGGGATACTCCCGCTGCACCGTCTCCGCAATCGCCGCTTCGACGACCTTGCGGGCGGCCGGGTCCGAGAGGACCAGCCGGTTGTCGCAGTAAATCGGGCTCTTGATGCCGCTGGCCCAGGTAAACGGTTCCTCGGGACGGAGAAACACCGCCCCGATGCGCAACAGTTCGTGTGCAATCACTTGTTCCATACAAATTCCTCCATACATTTCAGATAGGCGGCCACCGGATCCGCGGCGGCCGTGACGGGACGGCCCACGACGATATAGTCGGAGCCGAGCTCGCGGGCGCGGGCCGGGGTCGCGATGCGGACCTGGTCGTCCGCGGCGGCGTCCGCGAAGCGGATGCCGGGCGTCACGGCCAGGAACTGCGGCCCGCAGGCCTCCTTGACGATCCCCGCCTCCCAGGGCGAGCAGACGACGCCGTCCAGGCCCGCGGAACGGGCGTTTTCGGCGTAATGGGCGATGGTTTCGGGCAGGCTGGCGCCGATCAGCAGTTCTTTCTGCATCCGCTCCTCCCCCGTCGAGGTCAGCTGCGTCACGGCGAGCAGCAGCGGGCAGGTCCCGTCCGGGCGGGTCAGGCCTTCGCGGGCAGCCTCCATCATCGCCGCCGTGCCGGCCGCGTGGACGTTGCACATGTCGACGCCGAGGTCCGACAGGACCCGCATCGCGCGGCGGACGGTCGTCGGGATGTCGTGGAGCTTGAGGTCGAGGAACACGCGGTGGCCGCGGTCGCGGACGCGCCGCACGATGTCGGGTCCCGCCGCGTAATAGAGTTCCATGCCGATTTTCACATACGGTTTCCGCTCCTGGTCCTGGAAGAGGTCGAGGAAGCCGAGGGCGCGCTCCGCGCTCTCGAAATCCAGGGCGATGATTACATCCTTTCCGTTCATACAATACCGATTATATCCTTGAGACTGTCGATTCCGAGGCGGTCCATCACCTCCGGGAGTTCCGCCACGATCCGCGGGCAGGCCAGCGGGTCGCGCAGGTTCTCCGAGCCGACCTGGACCGCCGTCGCGCCGGCCATCATCATTTCAATCACGTCCTCCGCCGAGGCGACGCCGCCGCAGCCGACGACCGGGATGCTGCAGGCCCGGGCGACCTGCCAGACCATCCGGACGGCGACCGGGAACACGCCCGGACCGGAGTAACCGCCCGTCGTGTTGGCAAGGACCGGCCGGCGGGTCTTGATGTCGATCCGCATCCCGAGCAGCGTGTTGATCAGCACGAGGCCGTCGGCGCCCGCGTCCGCGCAGGCCTGCGCGATGGCGACGATGTCGGTCACGTTCGGGCTCAGCTTGACGAGCACGGGCTTGCGGGTCGCATTCTTCACGGCTTCCGTCACCGCCGCGGCGCTCTTCGGATCCGTACCGAAAGCCATGCCGCCGTGGCGCACGTTCGGGCAGGAGACGTTGAGCTCGATCAGGTCGATGTCCGCGCAGCGGTCCGCGACGGCGCACGCCTGCGCGTACTCCTCGACGCTGAAACCGCTGATGTTCGCGATAATGGCGCCGCCGTAGCACGCACGGAGCGCCGGCACCCTTTCGGCGACGAGCGCTTCGACGCCGGGATTCTGCAGGCCTACGGCGTTCAGCATCCCCCCGGCACACTCGGCGATCCGCGGCGTCGGATTCCCGGGACGCGCCTCCAGGGTCGTCCCCTTCAGGCTGATGCCGCCCAGCACGTTCAGGTCAAACCAGTCCGCGGCCTCCAGCCCGAAGCCGAAGGTCCCGCTGGCCGGGATGACCGGGTTGCGGAGTTTCACCCCGCAGACGCGTACGCTCAGATCCTTTCCCATACGATTTCCTCCTTGCGGAATACCGGGCCGTCGGCGCAGACGCGGCGCATGCCCGCCGTCGTCGGAATCGAGCAGCCGTAGCAGATGCCGGTGCCGCAGCCCATCCGTTCCTCCATGCTGCACTCTCCGGCGAAGGGCAGCGCCTCGCTGACGACGCGCATCATCACCTTCGACCCGCAGCAATAAAAATAGTCATAGGTGCCGTCCAGCGCGCGGATGGCGTCGGTCACCAGCCCTTCGCGGCCCAGCGAGCCGTCCTGCGTGGCAACCTTCACCTGCGCACCCAGCGCCTTGAATTCCTGGACATAGAAAGCCAGGCCGGCGTCGCCGAAGCCCAGCGCCACGTCGAACGCCTTCCCGGCGGCCTGCAGCTCCCGGGCGAGCAGGAGCAGCGGCGCCGTGCCGACGCTGCCGCCGACAAGCAGGGAGCGCTCTCCGGCCGCCGCGACGTCAAAACCGCGCCCGAGCCCGGTCACCAGGTCCAGCGTCCCTCCCGGAGCCATTGCGGCCATTGCGGCCGTCCCCTTCCCGACCTGCTTGTACACCAGGACGATCCGGTCCCCGTCGCGGTCGCTGACGGAGAACGGACGCCGCAGGTACAGCCCCGGGACGGAGACCTGGACGAACTGGCCGCTCCCCGTCACCGCGGAGCAGTCCCCTTCCAGCACCATCCGGAAAGTGTCCCGCGCGAGGCGCGCATTGTCCAGGATTGTGAACGTTCCCTGTTTCATTACGCGTTGTCCTTGTATTCGGCATCGATCGTGGAGATGCCGAGGGTAATCTCTTCCAGGACGTCGAGCAGCACGCGCACGGTCTCAAGCGACGTGAAGATCGTCACGTTGTTCTCCACGGCGGTGCGGCGGATCTCATAGCCGTCCAGGTGGGTGCTGCGCTGGTCCAGGTCGATCGTGTTGATCACGTAGTTGACGTGGCCCTTGCGGAGCGAGGCGCAGATGTCGTCGCTGCCCTCGCTGATCTTCTTCAGCATGCGCGTGCGGATGCCGTTCTCCCGCAGGTAGACCGCCGTGCCGCGCGTCGCCTCGATGTTGAATCCGAGGTTGTAGAACCGGCGCACGAGCGGCAGCGCCTTCGGTTTGTCGGCGTCGGCGATCGTCACGAGGACCGTTCCGTAGTTCACGACGTTCATTCCGGAAGCCTGCAGGGACTTGTAGAGCGCGCGCGTCAGGGAATCGTCGTAGCCGATCGCCTCGCCCGTCGATTTCATCTCGGGGGAAAGGTAGGAATCGACGCCCTTGATCTTGCCGAAGGAGAAGGCCGGCGTCTTGACGAAATGACGCTTGCGCTCCGGCAGGTAGACCTGCGTGATCCCCTGGTCGCGCAGCGACTCGCCGAGCATCACACGCGTCGCGATGCGGGCCATCGGCACGCCCGTGGACTTCGACAGGAAGGGCACGGTGCGCGACGAGCGCGGATTCACCTCGATGACATAGACCTTGCTGTCGTTCTCGACGATGAACTGGATGTTGAAGAGGCCGACGATGCCGACCTCGAGGCCCAGCTTGACCGTATAGTCGGCGACGAGCTTCTTGACCTCGTCGGAGATGCTGAAGGTCGGGTAGACGCTGATCGAGTCGCCGGAGTGGATACCGGTGCGTTCGACGTGCTCCATGATGCCGGGGATGAAGACGTCGCGGCCGTCGCAGATCGCGTCGACCTCGATCTCCTTGCCCCGGATATACTTGTCGACCAGGACCGGGGAATTCTCGTTGATTTCCACGGCGTTCTGGAGGTAGTGGCGGAGGTTCTCCTCGTTGGAGACGATCATCATCGCACGGCCGCCGAGCACGAAACTCGGGCGGACGAGCACGGGATAGCCGATCGCCGCGGCCGCGGCGACGCCTTCCTCGATCGCAGTGACGGCGCGCGCCTCCGGCTGGGGGATGCCGATGCGGCGCATGATGGACTCGAAGATCTTGCGGTCCTCGGCATTGTCGATGGCTTCGATGCCGGTGCCGATGATGGGGATGCCGAAGCGCGCGAGCGGGCCGGCAAGGTTGATGGCGGTCTGGCCGCCCAGGCTCACGATCACCCCGGCGGGTTTCTCGAGCGTGATGACGTTCATCACGTCCTCGACCGTCAGCGGCTCGAAGTAGAGCTTGTCGGAGACGGTGTAGTCCGTCGAGACGGTCTCGGGGTTGTTGTTGATGATGATGGCTTCGTAGCCGGCCTCGCGGATCGCCCAGATGGCGTGGACGGTCGAGTAGTCGAACTCGACGCCCTGGCCGATGCGGATCGGGCCGGAGCCCAGCACGAGGATCTTCTTCCGGTCGGACGGGACCGATTCGTTCTCCTGCTCGTAGCTCGAATAGAAATACGGGACGTCGGACGGGTTCTCGCCGGCGCAGCAGTCGATGATCTTGTAGACGGGCAGGATCGCCTCGTCCAGGCGCAGGCGGGTGATGTCCTCGGAGCTGCGCTTCCACAGGCGGCCGATCTCCTCGTCGCTGAATCCCAGGCGCTTGGCCTCCCGGAGGCAATCCAGCTCGCCCGGGTGGGCGGCGAGGACCGCCTCGAAGCGGACGATCCGCAGGAGGGTCTCCAGGAAGAGCATGTCGACCTTCGTCCGGTCGTAGATCAGGGAGACGTCGACGCCGAGGCGCATCAGCTGCGCGATGGCGAAGATCCGGTCGTCGGTACCCTTGGAGATATAGGCGAGGAGTTCGTCGGCGCTGCAGGCGTCGAACTTCTTCTTGTGGATGTGGCAGACGCCGATCTCCAGGGAGCGGACCGCCTTGAGGAAGCTTTCCTCGAGGGTGCGGCCGATGCTCATCACCTCGCCGGTCGCCTTCATCTGCGTGCCGAGCTCGTTCGAGGCTTCGCCGAACTTGTCGAACGGGAAGCGGGCGAATTTCGCGACGACGTAGTCCAGCGAGGGCTCGAAGGCGGCGGGATGGCCGTCCAGGAGGATCTCGTCCAGCGTCAGGCCGACGGCGATCTTCGCGGTCACGCGGGCGATCGGGAAACCGCTGGCCTTCGAGGCGAGGGCCGAGGAGCGGGAGACGCGGGGGTTGACCTCGATGATGTAGTAGGTAAAGGAGAGCGGGTCGATGGCGAACTGGATGTTGCAGCCGCCTTCGATCTTCAGGGCGCGGATCATCTTGAGGGCGCTGTCGCGCAGGAGCTGGTACTCCTTGTCCGTCAGGGTCTGGCTCGGGGCGACGACGATCGAGTCGCCGGTATGGATGCCGACCGGATCGACGTTCTCCATCGAGCAGATGGCGATGGCGGTGTCGTTGTGGTCGCGCATGACCTCGAATTCAATCTCCTTGTAGCCCTTGATGCTCTTCTCGACGAGGACCTGGTGGACCGGGGACAGGGCGAGGGCGTTGCGCATATGGTCGCGCAGCTCCTCTTCGTTGTCGGCGAAGCCGCCGCCGGTGCCGCCGAGCGTGAAGGCCGGGCGGAGGACGACCGGGTAGCCGATCTCCCCGGCGACGCGGACCGCCTCCTCGATGCTGTAAACCGTCTCGGAGGGGATGACGGGCTCACCGAGGCTGAGGCAGAGCTCCTTGAAGAGCTCGCGGTCCTCGGCCTGCTCGATGCTCTGGAAGGAGGTTCCGAGGATTTCGACGTGGCACTCGTCGAGAACGCCCTTTTTGGCGAGCTGGACGGCGAGGTTCAGGCCGGTCTGGCCGCCGAGGCCCGGGACGAGGGCGTCCGGACGCTCGTAGCGGATGATCTTGGCGATGTATTCCAGTTTGAGCGGTTCCATATAGACCTTGTCGGCCATATGGGTGTCGGTCATGATCGTCGCCGGATTGGAGTTGACGAGGATAACCTCATAGCCCTCTTCCTTGAGGGCGATACAGGCCTGGGTGCCTGCATAGTCGAATTCGGCGGCCTGTCCGATCACGATCGGGCCGGAGCCGATGACCATCACTTTCTTGATATCTGTCCTGCGCGGCATAACTTACTGGCTCATGAGGGTTACGAAATCGTCGTAGAAGGAAATCCCGTCCCGCGGGCCGGGGGCGCCTTCCGGATAATACTGGACGGAGAAGACCTTCTCCGAAGAGCAGCGGAGACCTTCCACGCTGCCGTCCTGGACGTCCGTGTGGGTAATCTCCAGGCCCGTCCCGGGCAGGGACGCGGCATCCACGGCCCAGCCGTGGTTCTGCTCGGTCATGAAGATCCGGCCGCTTTCCGCGGCGCGGACGGCACGGCCGCCGTGGTGGCCGTGGGGCAGGCGCTCGACGCGGGCGCCGAAGGCGCTGGCGACGAGCAGGTGGCCGAGCGAGACGCCGGCGAGCGGAATCCGCCCGCGGAGCGCGCTTATGAGCGCCACGACCTGCGGCAGGTCCGCCGGACTGCCGGGGCCGCCGGAGACCAGCACGCCGTCCGGTTTGAAGGCGAGCACGTCCTCGACCGGCGTGTTGAAGGGCACGACGGTGACGTTGCAGCCGCGGTCGTTCAGGGCGGTGATGACGCTGTGCTTGATGCCGCAGTCGACGGCGACGACGTCGTAACTGTGGTGCGGCGTGCGGGAGAACCAGCGCTTGGCGCAGCTCGTCCGGGCAACGAGGTCGCGGGGCTCCGGCGTGTCCGCGATGAGGTCCAGGGCCTCCTTGAGCGGCATGTCGGCGTCCACGAGGGCCGCGCGGCGGCAGCGGCCGTCGCGGACCAGCGCCGTGATCATCCGGGTATCCACGCCGGCGAGGCACGGGATCGCGTGCTCCTCCAGTTCCTCCGGCAGGGTCCGCGTGAAGCGGAAGTTGCTCGGAGTCTCGCAGCACTCGCGCACGACCAGGCCCGCCAGGGCGAGGGTGCGGCTTTCATAATCTTCGTCCGTGATGCCGTAATGGCCGATGGTCGGATAGGTCATCACGACGATCTGGCCGGCATAGGCAGGGTCCGAGAGAATCTCCTGGTACCCTTCCACCGCGGTGTTGAACACGATTTCTCCGACCGCGTTCCCGGAGGCGCCGTAGCCGGCGCCGGGGAATTCCAGGCCGCAGTCCAACACCAGTTTTCTCGATTTAATCTTGGGCATATACTGTTTTACCTTTAAAAACCGTAAGTACACAGCCGCCGCGGACCGTCCAACCCTCGAACGGGGTCGACTTGCCCTTGGAGGCGAAGGCGGCGCTGTCGACCGCATAGGCGCGGCCGAGGTCGAAGACCGCGATGTCGGCCGCTGCGCCCGGCTCCAGCGCTCCGCCGAGGCCGAAGACGCGGCGCGGGCTGCCGGACATCAGGTCCCAGAGCCGCTCCAGCGACAGGATTCCCGGCAGTACAAGGCCGGTATAGAGCAGCGGGAAGGCCGTTTCCAGCCCCACGATGCCCATCGCGCTCCCCTCCAGTCCGCGGGACTTCTGCTCCGCCGTGTGGGGCGCATGGTCCGTCGCAATCATATCGATCGTCCCGTCCAGCAGGCCTTCCACCAGCGCACGGCGGTCTTCCTCGTCCCGCAGGGGCGGGTTCATCTTGAAGCGTCCCTCGTCGCGGCGGTCCGCCGCCGTCAGCAGCAGGTAGTGGGGCGCCGTCTCGCAGGTCACGCGGACCCCGCGGGCCTTGGCCGCCCGGATGAGGCGAACGCTCTCCTTCGTCGAAATATGGCAGACGTGGTAATGGCAGCCGGTCCGCTCCGCGAGCACGAGGTCCCGTTCGACCTGCTTCCATTCACTCTCCGCCGGAATCGCCAGGTAACTGCCGCCGAGGTAGGAATTGTCCTCGCAGTGGGCCGCAAGGATGCCGCCGCAGGCGGCCACCCGCCGCATCGCCTCTTCCATCACCGCATCGTCCTGCACGCCGCTTCCGTCGTCCGAAAAAGCCGCACAGCGGTCCTTAAGGGCCGCGAAATCGACCAGCTTCCGGCCGGCGCGGCCTTCGGTGATCGCGGCGTACGGCCGCACGTCGATCAGGGCCTCCCGGTCGATGAGCGCCTGCTCGACCGCCAGGTGCGCCGGGGAATCCGGCACGGGGTCCAGGTTCGGCATCGCGCAGACGACCGTATAGCCGCCGCGGGCCGCGGCCGCCGTCCCCGTCGCGATCGTCTCCTTTTCGGGATTGCCGGGGACGCGGAAATGGACATGGACATCGGCAAGGGCCGGCCCGACGGCGCAGCCGGCGGCGTCGAAGACCCGGTCCGGCCGGAAGTCCGACCCGGCCCCGATCCACGCCACACGGCCGTCCAGCACGGCCACATCGGCCTTGCAGGTACCTTCGGGGCGGACAACCGTTCCGTTCTTGATCAGCAACGATCCACTCATAATCAATCAAAAAGAGCAGACGCAAGGGTGCATCTGCTCTTTAAACGTTTAAGACGGGAATCCACCCTGCTTGGAAACGCAACTCTGGAAAATCTGAGGGCTGTATGGATTCCTGTACGTCATAACGGGACAAAATTCGCTAAAAATTCGCTGTCCTCAAACGCGGCGCCGCTTCTTTTTGCGGGAGTTTTCAACAGACTTATAAACAGCCGCGGCGAGGATGGCGACGAAGATGCCGATGACCGGCCAGGAGATCGACGAACCTTCCCCGTCCTCTCCCCTGCTGCTCTTGACATCCTGCCACATCGACAGGAGCACCTCCGTCCGGTCGCCCCAGTCGTGCTCGAGGGCGCAGCGTTCGATCGTCGAGAGGTCCGGATACAGCACCTCGGAGACCCGCACGGCGGATGCTTCGGGGCCGAAGAAGTAGGAGAGGTCGATTGGTTCCTCCGACTCATCGATCTGGGATTCAAGCACTTCCCACGCGCCGCTGGAGGCCACATAGCCGGTTTCCTCCATGTTGCGGATCGCAATGTCGGGACGGCACATGAAGTCGATGAAGTAGTTCGCCGCCTTGATGTTCTTCGCGTACTTGGGAATCACCCAGCCGTCAAACCAGACCGTGGAGCCTTCCTCCGGAACGGCGTAGTCGAGGCTGATGCCCACGTCCGCCGCCACTTCCATCGCCCAGAGCGCGTCGCCGCTCCAGTTCAGGGACAGCCACGCCCGGTCCTTGCTCATCTGGTCCTTGCCGAAATCCGCCTCCCAGCCGTACACGCCCGGCGCGCATTCCAGCAGGTAGCGCTTCACGTCGCGGATCGACTTGTCCGAGGAATCGAGCATCAGGTCCTTCAGGGTCGTCTCCCCGGAGGCCAGCTCGTCCTGGCGCAGGTAAATCAGCACCGGTCCGTATACGTCCCGCGGCGCATCCTTGATCAGGATCTTCCCGTGGAACTTCGGATTGCGGATCACGTCCCAGGTCGAAGCCTCCTCGCGGGTCACGTACTCCGTATTGTAGAGGATGCCGGTCGTGCCCCACATATAGGCGACGGAATAGTCGTTCGCGTCGATGTCGGGATTGATCTCGCTGAACATCTGACGGATGTACGGGGAAACGTTCGGGTGGATGTAGTCGATTTCTTCCGGGATGAGGCTGAAGTCCAGCGGCAGCAGCAGGTCGTTGTTCAGCATCCGTTCGATGATGTAGTCGGACGGACAGACCACGTCGAAGTCCTCCTGGCCCATCTCGATCTTCGAGAGCATCGCCTCGTTGACGTCGAAGGTCTGGTAGACGATTTTCACCTTCTCGCCGGTCTGCGCCTCATACCACTCCGCGAAGTCGTCGAGGACGCCCTCGGCGATGTAGTCCGACCAGTTGTAGATCTTCAGCACCCGCGAACGGTCGGTCGCGCAGGCGGCAAAGAGAAAGGCGGCCGCCGCAAGGAGGCAGGCGCGCAGGAAAAGTCTTTTCATCGGTTCGTCTTCTTTTCTTTTCTGAAATTGTTGAGGTTCACGAGCAGCAGCACCACGAGGACGGCCAGGAAAATGATGGTCATCATCGGCTTCAGCTCAGGGGTCAGGCCGCCCTTGCGGGAATCGGCGTAGATATAGGTCGACAGCGTCTCCAGGCCGACGGCGCCGCGCGTAAAGAAGGTCACGGCGAAATCGTCGAGACTCATCGTGAACGCGAGGATGAAGCCGGAAAGCATGCCCGCGCGCAGTTCGGGGATCAGGACCTTCCAGAGCGCCTGCGAAGGGGTCGCCCCGAGGTCGAGGGCCGCCTCGTAGATGTTCGGATTCATCTGCGAGAGCTTCGGCAGCACGCTCAGCACCACGTACGGGGTACAGAAGGTGATGTGGGCCAGGATGACGGTCACATAGCCCTGGCTGAAATGCAGGAACACGAACAGCAGGAAGAGGGAGACGCCGGTGATGATGTCCGGATTCAGCATCGGGATGTTGTTCACGAACTGGATTGCCGCCTTGCTGCGGCCGCGCATGTTGTGGATGCCGATCGCGGCGAGGGTGCCGAGGGCCGTGGAGAAGACCGATGCGGTCAAGGCGATCAGCAGCGTCGTCTTGAGGGCGGACATCAGCGCCGCGGAATCGCTGCTGGCGCCGGTGAAGAGGTTCCGGTAGAGTTCGAAGGTGAAGCCGGTCCAGTTGCCGAGCGACTTCGCCGTCGTGAACGAGAAGACCGCGATGAAGATGATCGGCGCGTAGAGGATCAGCAGGATGAGCCACAGGTAGGCCTGGGCGACGGCTTTCTTGGCTTTCATCACACGAGCCCTCCTTCACTCACCTGTTCATCGCCGCCGAAGATCACGGTCGTCAGGCCGATGATGATCAGCATCATGAACGAAAGGGCGGCGCCCTGGTTCCACATCAGGTTGTTGAACTGCTCGTTGATCACGGAACCGAACAGCTGGATCTTGTTGTTGGTCAGGATCTCGGAAATGGCGAAGGTCGAGACGGTCGGCATGAAGACCATCATCACGCCGCTCATCACGCCCGGCAGCGACAGCGGCAGGGTCACCTTGCGGAAGACCGTGGCCGGGCTCGCGCCCAGGTCCTGCGCCGCCTCGCTGTAGCTGCGGTCCATCTTGCTCAGGATGTTGTAAATCGGATAGATCATGAACGGCAGGTAGTCATAGGCCATACCGAACAGCAGAGTCCCCTTGCCGTAGCGGACGCCGAGCACCGCGAAGATTTCCGCGGTCGCCATCGTCCGCATCAGGGCGTTGATCCACATCGGGAGGATGAAGAGCAGGGCCGTCACGGCGGAGCGGTTCAGCTCCTTGTTCGCCAGGATATAAGCGGCGGGATAGCCGAGCAGGATGCAGATCAGGGTATTCTCGATGGCAATTTCCAGGGACAGGAGGAAGGAGTCCGAGAACTTCGGGTCCGTGAAGAACGCGGCCATGTTGGCCAGCGTGAAGTGGCCGTCGCCGTCATAGAGGGCGTACGCACCCACCAGCACGAGCGGGAGGATGACGAAAAGGAGCAGGAAGATGCCGTAAGGCCCCGCCCAGGAGGAACGCTTGAACTGGAGTTTCATGGCTACTTCTGCAATACGATGTCTTCCGCGGCGATCCGGATGCCGACCAGGTCGCCCTTGTCCCAGATGTCGTTCGTGTCGACCCAGATGTTCTCGCCGTTCTCCAGCTTGACGGTCAGGTGGTAATGGTTTCCCATGTAGAGGATGAACACGACGTTGCCGACGAGTTCCGCCTCCTCTACGTTGTCGAGCAGTTCGACCTTCTCGAAGCGGATCGAGGCGGTCACCTCATCGCCCTCGGCGAAGCCGGCCGTGTCACAGGCGAACTTCGTACCGAGGAATTCGACCTTCCCCTCGTCCACGACGCGGGCCGGGTAGGTGTTGGTCCGGCGTTCCTTCTTCATCACCTGGATGTCGTCCGGGTCGATGTAGAGCATCACCTCGGTCCCGACCTCGTACGGGTCGTAGTCCTGGATCATCAGCTCGTAGCCCGTGTCGGTATCCACCCACATTTCATAGTGGACGCCCTTGAAGGTACAGGAGTTGACGGTCGCCTTGAACTGGCACTTCGCCGGGTCCGTCGTGAAGTAGATGTCTTCCGGACGGACGACGACATCGACCGGCACGTCCTCGCCGAAGCCGGCGTCGACGCAGTCGAACTCATGCTTGATAAAGGCGACGCGGTAGTCCCGCATCATCCGGCCCTTCAGGATGTTGCTCTCGCCGATGAAGTCGGCGACGAAAGCATTGACGGGCTCGTTGTAGATATCGGTCGGGGTGCCGATCTGCTGGATGCGGCCTTCGTTCATCACGACGATGGTGTCGGAAAGGGTCAGGGCCTCTTCCTGGTCGTGGGTCACGTAGATGAAGGTGATGCCGAGTTTCTGGTGCATTTCCTTCAGCTCGATCTGCATGTCCTTGCGCATCTTCAGGTCCAGCGCGGCGAGGGGCTCGTCGAGGAGGAGCACTTCCGGCTGGTTCACGATGGCGCGGGCAATCGCGATGCGCTGCTGCTGGCCTCCGGACAGGCTGTCCACGTCGCGGTCCTCGTAGTCGGACATCGACACGAGCTTGAGTACTTTTTTGACGCGGGCGGCAATTTCCTGCTCGGGCACCTTTTTCAGCTTGAGGCCGAACGCGACGTTGTCATAGACGTCCAGGTGCGGGAAAAGCGCGTATTTCTGGAAAACGGTATTGAGGGGACGCCTGTGGGCCGGAGTACCGGAAATATCCTTTCCGTCCAGGAGCACCACTCCTTCGTCAGGGGCCAGAAACCCGGCCAGAATCCTGAGCATCGTCGTCTTACCACAGCCCGAAGGGCCCAATAAAGTTACAAATTCACCCTTCTTGATCTTGAGGTTGATGTCATCCAGCACCTTTTTCCCGGTATAGACCTTGGAGACGTGCTGAATGTCGATAATGACGTCGTTTTCCTTCATTTTTTCCTTGTCAGAGCATAAAAACAATCCTTTTCAGAACAATAGACGGCTGCAAAAATAGCAAGAATATTCCAATATTTATTTCCGGCTTGTTATATTTGTATCGGAATGTTGCGCGAAGAAACCGTTTTCGGCCCGATCCGCAGCCGCCGGCTCGGATCTTCCCTGGGCATCAACCTGCTGCCCGTCCGGGGAAAACTCTGCAATTTCGACTGCATCTACTGCGAGTGCGGATGGAACCGCGACGGCCGCGACGATACGGCCCTGCCGTCCGTGGAGGACGTCCGCAGCGCCCTGGAACGGAAGCTGCTCCAGGTCCGCGCCGACGGAATCCCCGTCGATTCCATCACCTTCTCCGGCGACGGAGAACCGACCCTCCACCCCCGCTTCCCCGAAATCATCGACGCGGTCCTCGCCCTGCGCGACCGCCTCTGCCCCGGCGCGAAGGTCTCCGTCCTCTCGAACGCGACCCTTGTCTGGAAGCCCGCGGTCCGGGATGCCCTCCGCAAGGTGGACAACCCGATCCTGAAAATCGACGCCCCGACCGACGCCCTCGCCGCCCGGATCAACCGCCCGGCCCCGGGCTACAACCTGCGCCGCACCATCGAAGCCCTGAAGCTGTTCGAGGGAGATTTCATCCTGCAGACGATGTTCCTCTCCGGTCCGGATTTCGACTCCTCCGCCCCGGAGGTGCTGGAAGGCTGGCGGGACCTCGTGCGCGAGCTGCGGCCCCGCGCCGTGATGGCCTATACGCTGGACCGCCCGGCCCCGGCGGAAGGCCTGCGCCCCTTCACCACAGCGCAGATCGAGGCGTTCGTCCGGCCGCTCCGCGACGAGGGCTTCGAGGTTTCCGTATTCGGCAAATGATCCAACAATAAAACCATAACCTGCCATGAGCCAACTGCACGTGATTAACCATCCGATGGTCCAGCACAAGCTGACCAAGATGAGAGAAAAGGAGACCGGATCCAAGGATTTCCGGGAACTGCTGAAGGAAATCTCCCTGCTGATGGGATACGAGATTACGCGGGACCTCCCGCTGGAGGAAGTCCAGATCGAGACCCCGATCTGCAAGACGACCGCCCACTGCATCTCCGGAAAGAAACTCGCCATCGTCCCGATCCTGCGTGCCGGCCTCGGCATGGTCGAAGGCCTGCTGGAGCTCCTCCCCGTCGCCAAGGTTGGGCACATCGGCCTCTACCGCAACGAGATAACCCACAAACCCGTCTTCTATTACTGCAAGCTCCCGGATGACATCCAGCAGCGCATGGTCATCGTGACCGACCCGATGCTCGCGACCGGCGGCAGCGCCTCCGATGCGATCACGATGCTCAAGGAAAAGAGCCACTGCACCAACATCCGCCTGATGTGCCTCGTCGCCGCGCCGGAAGGCATCGAGAAAGTCCGCCAGGACCACCCGGACGTCGACATCTACGTCGCTGCGGTCGACGAGAGACTGAACGACGACGCCTACATCGTCCCGGGCCTCGGCGACGCCGGCGACCGCATCTTCGGAACCAAATAGACCCCGTCCCATGGATTTCGCACAACTCCTCTCGCCGCTCAGGACCTGGAAATTCTGGAAAGAGCTGGCGCTGATGACCGTCGCCATGCTGCTCACTGCCATCGGCGTCTACTACATCCTCGTCCCGAGCAAACTGATCGTCGGCAGCATCTCCGGTCTGTCGATCGTCATCAGCACCCTGTTCGAAAACATCGGCGTCGAGATCAAGGTCTCGACCGTCCTCCTGATCATCAACGCCATCCTGCTGATCCTCGCCTACTTCCTGATCGGCAAGGAATTCGGGCTCAAAACCGTCTACACGGCCCTGATCATCTCCCCGCTCATGGACCTGTGCGCCTGGGTGCTGCCGAACGACCAGGCCTTCCCGGACGGCTCGATGATGGGCGACCCCTGGCTGGACCTCGTCTGCTTCGTCCTGATCCTCAGTATCGCGCAGGCCCTGCTGTTCCGGATCAACGCGTCGACCGGCGGCCTCGACATCCTCGCCAAGATCGTCAACAAGTACGCCCACGCCGACATCGGGACCTCCGTCTCGATCGCCGGTGCCTGCATCTGCGCGACGGCCCTGCTGATCAACCCGTTCCGCCTCGTGATCCTCGGTCTGATCGGGACCTACATCAACGGCCTGATGGTCGATTTCTTCACCGCCAGCCTCAACCGGCGCAAGCGCGTCTGCATCATCTCCAAGGAGCACGAACGCGTACGCCGGTTCATCATCAGCGACCTGGGGCGCGGCTGCAGCCTCTACGAAGTCAAGGGCGGCTTCAGCGGGGAGAACAGCATCGAGATCCAGGTCCTGCTGACGCAAAGCGAATTTGCCGACCTGATGAAGTATCTGTCGGACAACGACATCCACGCCTTCATCACGGCCGGCAATTGCAGTGAGGTCTATGGCCTGTGGAGCGAGAAGAAACACCGCCGCAGGCTGGAGGAGCACAAGAGCGCTACTTAAAGAGTTTCTGGGCGAAAATCGTCAGGTACACCCGCCAGTTGCGCCAGATATGGCCGCCGTCGGATTCGTAATACTCGACCGGATAGCCCTTCTCGACACAGTAATCCCTGAGGATGACGGAGTTACGCTTAACTCCGTCATCTTTTCCCACACCGATCCAGTAGAGCTTCGGCTTGGCGTCGAACTGGGCCTTGAGAGCCGGGTCGTTGTCGCCGTTCGCCACGACGACACCCGAGAACATTCCGACATAGCCGAAGGTGCCCGGATAATGACGGGAGATGGCGGAGGACTGGCGTCCGCCCATCGACAGACCCGCGATGGCGCGGTTGTACTGGCCCTTGGCTACGCGGTAGTGGCTCTCCACGAACTTGATTACGTCCGGGAAGCTCTCCTCGATTTCGACGGTCGAGTCGGAACGGCTGTTCGCCATCGTCGGCTGGAACATGTTCTTGTCCGCGCCGGGAGCGGCCTGGTTGTAGTAGACGCCGTTCGGCATCACGACGATCATCGGCTTCGCCTTCCCTTCGGCGATCAGGTTGTCCAGGATCTGGGCGGTGCGGCCGAGGTCCAGCCAGGCGTCCTCGTCACCGCCGGAGCCGTGGAGGAGGTACAGGACCGGATACTTTCCCTTGCCTTCCTCGTAGCCGGCGGGCGTGTAGACGCTCATCCGGCGGTAGGTCTTCAGGGTCGGGCTCTGGTACCAGACCTTCGAGACGGTGCCGTGGGGCGTGTCATGGGTCTCATAGTACCAGCCTTTGTCGCCGGGCTCGGCGCTGAGGGTGAAGATGTTGGTCCAGGTCGCGACGTCGCGGTTGCGGTAGATGTTGGAAGGGTCGAAGGTGCGTTCGCCGTTCACGATGAAGGAATAGGAGTAGAGTTCGCCGGCGAGCGGGGCGGTCGTGTAGGTCCACACGCCGTCCTTTTCCGTCATCTCGGCGGGGACGCGCTGGTTCTCGAGGAAGTCGCCGGTCACCTTGACGGTGATGGCCTTGCGGTTGACGTAGCGGAAAGTCACGCTGTGGTCCGGGTTGATTTCCGGGGAGACGAGGCCCGTCCCCGGGCCGAGGGCCTGCTGCGCGCTGGCGCAGATACCTGCTGCGGCAAGGGCTGCGAGGGAGAGGATCAGTTTTTTCATATTACGGTGTTATACAGTGGTTTCTGTCAGAATACGAGGCGGGCGGTAAAGATGACGGACTCCCCTTCCTCGCCTTCGACGAAGAAGGTCCGCGCGCCGGTTTCCGCGTCCGCGGTCCCAACATAGGAGAGCGTCACCTCCTCTCCGGGCCGGGTTTCGCGCGAGAAGTTGATCGAGACTTCCCGGCACCAGTTTTCCAGCGTCACCTCCGGCGGGAGGCAGTCCAGGGCCCAGAGGATGTAGGTCGCGTTGTTGGTATGGCCGTTGTGGTCGAGGTCGGAGTAGCGGACGCGGCGGCTGCCGGCCGGCGTGCGTTCCGCCTTGCGGGGGAACGCGACCCGCGGAGCGGGCTCTTCGAGCGCGCCCGCCAGCATCCCGGGACCCGCCAGCGCGGTGTCGCCCAGCACGTCGTTCCGGACCAGCTTGCGCTCCCGGACATCCAGTAGGACCCAGGAAGAGGTCCCCTGGACAAACGGGCCGGCGGCCGGGTCGGCGGGATCCAACAGGACGTAGTCGCGGACGAAGAACGGGCCGACGACGCCGCGGGACTGGGTCCGCAGGAGGACCTCGTCACGCCACATCGCCGGGCGGCGGATGACGAAATGCATCCGGGAAACGACCCAGGTCAGGTTTTTCTCGAGCAGTTCGTAGTATCCCAGGCCGTAGCGCAGCGCATCTTCGTTGCCGATTTCCTGCGCCAGTCCCATGAACGCATAGGGACGCAGCATGTTATGCAGGTCGACCATCTCGCAGGTCAGTTTGTGTCTTTCTTCCGTCATCTTGCTTCTCAATATAGGACGAAGATACAAAAAAAAGGGTATATTTAGATTCGGAAAACATTTTGCGCCATGAAGAAACTCGTCGTCCTTTCCGGGTCAGGGATCAGCGCTGAAAGCGGCCTGGCCACTTTCCGGGGCAATGACGGCCTCTGGGACAACTACCCCGTCGAAGACGTCGCCTCCATCGAAGGCTGGTACCGGAATCCCGGCCTCGTGATCGAATTCTACAACCGCCTCCGCGCCAAGCTCGCCGACATCCGTCCGAACCAGGCCCATCTCGACATCGCCGCGCTGGAGAAGGACTACGACGTCACCGTCGTGACCCAGAACGTCGACGACCTCCACGAGCGCGCCGGCAGCAGCCGCATCATCCACCTCCACGGCGAGCTGACCAAGGTCCGCCCGGAGAACCGCAGCGGCGGCGTCCGCGACATCGGCTACGGCCGCATCGCGCTCGGAGAGAAGGAACACGGCGCCCAGCTGCGCCCCCACATCGTCTGGTTCGGGGAATCGGTCCCGGAATTCGAGCCCGCGGTCGAAGCGGTCTCGAAGGCCGACATCCTCCTCATCGTCGGCACCTCGATGCAGGTCTACCCCGCCGCGAGCCTCATGTACTACGCGGACCCGAAGTGCCGGATCTTCGTCGTCGATCCCGCCGACGTGCCGACGGACGGCAACAGCCGCATCGTCCATATCAAGGAAAAGGCGACCACGGGGGTCGCCAGGTTCATTTCAATGATTCAGGGAAAGGAGGCTTAGCGCTCCAGCAGCGTCCAGTCGAAACGCCACGTCAGGCCGAGGCCCACGGTCAGCGTATCCCCGTAGAAATTGCCGTAGGAGCAGAGTGCGTGGATGCGCAGGTTGTCGCTGCCCTGGAGCGGATAGTACTGCAGGACCGTACCGAACTGGTAGGAGCGGTCCGTGCGTGCGCCGTCGATGAAGCCCGCCTTCCACTTCAGGGCGAAGTGGTCCGACAGGCGGTCCTCCACGGAGAACATCGCCTGGTAGTTCATTCCCCAGCGGTAATAGTAATCCAGCGTGAAATTCCAGTTACCGGCCTCATACTGGTTGCCGAGGACGAGGTCGACGTAGTTGCCGCGCCCGAGGACGTTGTGGTAGGTCGCGTTGCTGAGGGACCAGATGGTCGACAGATTGCCGATCGAGCCGTACCAGCGCAGGAAGAGGCCGTAGTCGCCGCCGGCGAAGTACTTCTGCTCGAAGGGCGCGGTCGGGAAGACCAGCGTCTCGTCCTGGCGCAGCTCCGGCATGTAGAAGGTCGGCGAGGAGACGAGCTGGAGGTCGAAGCTGTGGTTCTCCGACGGAGCCCAGCTCAGCATCCCGCCCCACTGGTAGGCGGAGGCGTCGTTCCAGTAGCGCGAGGCCAGCGGATCGAAGATCTCGTAGTCATACTTGTCGTACTCGAAGCCGCCGAGGGCGACGCACTGCTTGCCGAGCGTCACGGTGAAGTCACCGATGCCGTAGGCCAGGTACGCCCAGTCGAGAAACGTGTAGGTCGTCGAGAGGGTCACGTCCCGGTAGAGCGACGCGGGGTCGGTCGAGAGCCAGTGGTTGCTGACGGACCAGGAGAAGTCCCCGAGGTTGCCCTCGAAAAGGGAATAGAGGGCCGAGGCGCCAAGGGTCATTTCGCTGCCGTCGCCGGGATAGGAGTAGAGGGTGCCGTCGAGGCGGGGAATCAGGGAGAAGGTGATTTCGTCCTGGGCCCGGAGGGCGGTGCCTGCCGCAAAGAGCAGGGAGATGCAGAGTATCGCTAGTTTTTTCATGGTCATGGGATGGGGTTAAAAGCTGCTGCCGCCGATGAAGGCCCGCAGGAGCGAGGTGGATGGAATCTCGTTGTCGGGGATGGGGATGAAATAATGGATGAACTTGAGGAGGCGGTGGGCCTCCGCGTATTCCGGGGTGTTCTTCGGGATGCTCGCGAGGATGGGTTCCGCGTGGTTGCGCAGGACGGCGAATTCGACGAGGTAGGCCGAATTGAACATCATGTCGGCGTTCTCCTGGTACGGGTAGATCCACTTTTCTTCCGAATCGCGGACCGAGGGCCACTGGCTGATCGTTTCGCGGGCCGTGAAGGAACCGTTGTTGTAGTCGCGGATGATGCGGCGCAGCAGGCGGTTGTCGCTCGTCGGGATGGAATTGTGGTTGTCCAGGGAGATGCTGGTCAGCGTGGAGATGAAGATGCGGAACTTGGCTTCCTCCGGGACCTGGTCCGTCAGGCGCGGATTCAGGGCGTGGATGCCCTCCACGAGCAGCACGGAGCCGCGCCCGAGGCGCAGTTTCTTCCCGTTGTACTCGCGGATGCCGGTCACGAAGTTGAATTCCGGGACCTCGACTTCCGCGCCGCCGAGCAGGCGCAGGACGTCGCGCTGGAGCGCATCGTGGTCCACGGTGTCGAAGTTGTCGAAGTCATAGCGGCCGTCCGGGAATTTCGGCGTATCTACGCGGTTCACGAAATAGTCGTCGGTCGAGAACGAGACAGGCCGCAGGCCGCAGGCCTTGAGCTGGACGCTCAGGCGCTTGCAGAAGGTCGTCTTGCCGCTGCTGGAAGGGCCGGTGATCAGGACCAGCCGGACTTTCTGTTCGCGGAAGCGCCGGTCGATCTCCTCGGCGATCTGGACGATCTTCTTGTCCTGCAGGGCTTCCGCCACCTGGATCAGCTCGGTGCCGCGTTCCAGGGAGGTCTGGTTCAGGTCGCCCACGTTGTTCAGCCCCATGATCAGGTTCCACTTCAGGTTCTCCGCATACATCCCGAAGGTCTTCGGCTGCGCGACGTACGGAGCGACGCGGTCCGGCGCATGGCGGTCCGGGACCTGCAGGAGGATGCCGTCGTGGAAACGCAGGACGTCCCACACCTGCAGGAAGCCCGCGGACGGGACCAGGCGGCCGTAGTAGTAATCCGGCGTCCCGCCGAGGGTGTAGTAGCTCATATAGACCTCGCCGGAGGTCCCGATCAGCTTGACCTTGTCTTCCTGGCCGCGTTCGGAGAAGAGGCGGGCGGCTTCGCCGACCTGGACCTCATAGCGGTGGAAGGGGATGTCCTTCGCGACGATTTCCCGCATCCGGGCCTTCAGGGCGTCGATGTCGGCGTCCTTCAGGGCGCCTTCCCGCCGGCGGACGACACAGTAGTAACCGTTCGAAATCTCGTGCTCGATGAAGATCTTGCAGCCGGGGAAGACATCGTAGGCGGACTTGCAGAGGAGGAAGAAGAGCGAACGGGTATAGACGCGCATGCCGCTGGCGTCGCGCACGTCCAGGAACTCGACCTCCTTGTTGTTGTACGCCTTGAATTTCAACCCCTGGGAAACGTTGTTGACCCGGGCGGAGACAATCGGGTAGGGCTTGTCGAATTCGAACGAGGGAAGCATGTCCAGCAGGGTCGTCCCCTCCGGGAATTCCTTCGCCGTTCCCGTGTTTTTGCAGAAAATCTGAAGCATGCGGCAAATTTACCGCAATATTCGGCAAATGCTAAAAAAAGTTGATATTTTTAGGGGATGAAAGTAGCCGTCATAGGGGCCGGCGCGGCCGGATGCTTCTGCGCGATTGCGCTGCGGAGGCTCCTGCCGGACTGCGCCGTGCTCGTCCACGAAGCCGGCCCGCGCCCGCTGCGCAAGGTCGCGGTTACCGGCGGCGGCCGCTGCAACCTGACCAACTCCTTTGAAGGGATCGGCCGCCTGCAGGAAGCCTACCCGCGGGGATGGCAGCTGATGAAGCGCGCCCTCGGCGCGTTCAGCGCGGCGGATACGCAGGCCTGGTTCGAGCGCGAAGGCGTGCGCCTCGTCACGCAGCCCGACGGCTGCGTGTTCCCCCGTTCGCAGGACGCGATGGAGATCGTGCGGACGCTGCTGCGCCTGATGGAGCGACTCGGCGTCGAGGTCCGCTGCGGCAGCCGGATCGACGACGTCCGCGCCGTGGACGCGGACGCGGTCGTCGTGACGACGGGCGGCGGCGCCCTGCGGCTGCTGGAAGGCAGCGGGGTCGCCCTCGAGCCGCCGGTCCCCTCCCTCTTCACCTTCAACCTCGGCGACGACCCGGTCCGCGCACTGGCCGGCACGGTCGTAGAAAATGCCACTGCAGCCCTTGCAGGCACGAAATTCCGCGCCGGCGGTCCCCTGCTCGTGACCGACTGGGGGATGAGCGGCCCCGCCATCCTGAAGCTCTCCTCATACGGCGCCCGCTACCTCGCGGAACAGGGCTACCGTGCGCAGCTGCTGGTCGGCTGGCTCGGCGACAGGGCGGATGCGGAGGTACGGGAGCGGCTGGAAGCCCTGTTTGCGGAGAATCCCCGCAAACAGCTTTCCTCCGTCCGCCTGCCGGAACTCACGGCGCGCCTCTGGCAGCATCTCCTGCAGAAAAGCGGCGTCCGGGCGGAGCTGCGCTGCGCCGAGGCGGGCCCGCGGAGCCTTTCCCGGCTCACGGAAATCCTGCAGCGCGACCCGTATCCAGTCTGCGGAAAGAGCAGATTCAAGGAAGAATTCGTAACTTGCGGCGGCGTTTCGCTGCGGGACGTGAACCTGCAGACCCTGGAGAGCAAGTGCCGCCCGGGGCTGTACTTCGCGGGGGAAGTCCTCGACGTCGACGCCATTACCGGCGGTTTCAACCTCCAGGCGGCCTGGTCCACGGCGATGCTCGCCGCCCGGGGAATCGCCTCAAACAAAGACAGAAAATGAAAAAGACCCTTCTCCTGCTGGCCGCGCTCCTCCTGGTAGCCTCCTGCGGCAGCAAAAACAAGAAATCCGACGTCGACCCGGTCCAGAAGGCCGTGATCCAGGCCCTCCTGGCGGAAGACGAAAAACTGGAATCCGTCCTATTCGACAGTTTCGAGAAGGTAGATTCCTCGACCTTCGCGGACGAACTCCTGCGCCGCAAGAAAACCTTCGCCCTGCGGGCGCGCCAGGACGAGCTGCTCTACAACCAGTACCTGAAGGAAGGCAAGCCGAAGAACGCCCAGCTGCGTTCCGAAAGCCTCCGGAAGGACAAGGAAGTCTCCCGCGGGCTGGACTCCCTCGGCGCCGCCCTCGGCAGCCGCATCAATGACATAGCCTTCTACGATTACGTCTTTACGGGACGCGGCATCGGAGAAGGCTACACCGTCGTTTTCAATTATGTCCACGCTTCCGTGACCCCGGACTGCCGGGTCCTGGCGATCCGGCGGAAAAAAACCGACCTCCACAAGACGACCGGCAAGGCCATCCCGGGCTACGAGGCCCTGATCAAGGGACTTCCGGAAGAGGAAGAGGAAGAAGCGCGCTAGGCGCTACTTGGTCTTGATGCTGATCACGCCCGCGACCCCGCGGAAGCCGTAGATCGCGGCCGCGCCGTCCTTGATCACGTCGACGGACTTGACTTCGTTCGGATTCACGGAATTGATGTCCCGGATCTCGGCGCCGTCGAGCAGGATCAGCGGCTGCGCCTGGGCGTTGACGGAGTTGACTCCGCGGATGTTGATCGTTCCGTCCGAGTTGACGCGGACGCCGGGGACTTTCCCCCGGAGATAATCCTGCATGGTGGTATAGGTCTTCGCATCGCGCTCGTTCATCTTCAGCGTCGAAGTGGACGCACTCTCCCCTGCCTGGGAGAGCGCATCCCGCTCCAGCGAGCTGTCGAACGAAGCCCTTTTCGCGGTTCCGCAGGCGGCCACCACGAGCAGCGAGGCCAGCATCAGAATAACAGTCTTTTTCATATTTAATACACTTGTAGCGTTATTGCAACATCCGCTTGCTGCGGGCGATGAAATCGCTGAGGGCCTTTCCCTTCAGCATTCCGTTCGCGAGCAGGGCGAGATCGGTCACCTGGCGGAGCAGGTCGCTTTCCCTGCCCTCCTCCCGGATGCGCGCCACGAGCGGATTCTCGAGGTTCACGATCACGTTGTAGCTTTCCGGCAGCTGCCCGTAAAAGTTCATTCCGCCGCCCAGCGCGCTCATCTCGCGATAGCGCCGCATGAACTCGCTCTGGGTAATCACGACAGGGTCCGCCTCCGCGCCCAGGTTCCGCGGCTCCACAAGATAATCATTTCCTTCGGGAAGTGCGCTCTTGAACAGTTCGGAAATCTGATTTTTTTCATCTTCCGACAGTTCCGGCTTCTTCAGGTCCTCCTGGGGGATCAGGTTGTCGATGCTGTCCGAATCGACGCGGGCAAAACGGCAGTCCCCGATCCGGGTCTCCAGCAGGTTCACGAAATGGGGGTCGACCTCGCAGTCGAGCAGGAGCACGTCGTAGCCCTTGTCCTTCGCGGCCTCGATGAAAGAATACTGCCGCTGGACGTCGTTGGCGTACAGGAAGACGAGTTTTTTGTCCTTGTCCTTCTGGAAAGGCTCGACGGCGGCCTTGTACTCGTCGATGCTGAAATACTTGCCGTCGGTGTTCTTCAGCAGGGCGAACTTCATCCCGCGCTCGCAGAACTTCTCGTCGGTCAGCATGCCGTACTCGATGAAGAGCTTGATGTTGTCCCATTTCTCCTCGAGCTGCGGGCGCTGCTCCTTGAATATCTCCTCGAGCCGGTCGGCGACCTTCTTCGTAATGTAGGTGCTGATCTTCTTGACGTTGGCGTCGCTCTGGAGGTAGCTGCGGCTGACGTTGAGCGGGATATCGGGGGAATCGATGACGCCGTGCAGCAGGGTCAGGAAGTCCGGGACAATCTCCTCCACGTGGTCGGTCACGAACATCTGGTTGCAGTAGAGCTGAATCTTGTGGCGGTCGATGGCCATCCGCTCCTTCAGCTTCGGGAAGTACAGCACGCCGGTCAGCGTGAAGGGATAGTCCACGTTCAGGTGGATATGGAACATCGGGTCCTCCTCCATCGGATAGAGGGCCTTGTAGAACTTCAGATAGTCTTCGTCGGAGAGTTCCGAAGGGGCCTTGGTCCAGATCGGCTCGACGTCGTTGATGACGTCGTCCGCGTCGGTGTCGACGTACTTGCCGTCCTTCCACTCCTGCTTCTTGCCGAAGATGACCGGGACGGGCATGAACTTGCAGTACTTGTCGAGCAGTCCGCGGATGCGGTCGCGGGAGGCGAACTCCTCGGCGTCGTCGTCGAGGTACAGGGTCACGACGGTGCCGCGGCCGGCCTTCTCCTTCTTCTGCATCTTGTAGTCCGGATCGCCCTCGCAGCTCCAGAACACGCCCTCGGCGCCCTCCTGCCAGCTCAGGGTATGGATCGTGACCTTCGAGGCCACCATGAAGGCGGAATAGAAGCCCAGGCCGAAGTGGCCGATGATGCTGCCCGCCTGGTCCTTGTATTTCTCGAGGAACTCCCCGGCCGAGGAGAAAGCGATCTGGTTGATGTACCTGTCGACCTCGTCGGCGGTCATGCCGATGCCTTCGTCGATGATTCTGAGCACCTTTTTCTTTTCATCCAGTTCGATGCGTACCTTCGGTTCGCCGAGTTCGCCCTTGAAGTCCCCGCTGAGGGCGAGGGCTTGGAGCTTGCGGGTCGCGTCGACCGCGTTGGCGACGAGCTCGCGCAGGAAGATTTCGTGGTCCGAATAGAGGAACTGCTTGATTACCGGAAAGATATTCTCGGTAGTGACTCCGATTTTACCGTTTGCCATAGTGTCGTATGTTTTTTTCGTTGTTTTCCGGCAGCGGATGGAATCAAATTGCGTTCCCGCCCGGGGATGTATGTCATTTTGGCAGACCGGGATTAATTGCGTAGCTTTGCAGCATGGCTTACAACATCACTCTCCCCCTTCCCGAAGGCTGGACCTGCATCACGGACAGCTACCAGGAATTCGACGGCTCCGAGGTCACGCACCTGGACGCCCGCCTCGCAGACGAACGCACCCAGCGTGACAAGGCTTTCATCAACATCTACGTCGGCCCGATGCCGCCGGATACCAGCGCGGAGGACGAAGCCCTCGCGAATTACGCCGACATGGTCGGCTGGTCGGACGACGACGATGACGAGGATCCGATCATCGAGTGGCCGTTCAACGGCCGCAAGGCGTATGGGTTCGACGCCTGGTGCGAAGACGAGACGCCGATGCGCGTCCTCTGCGTCGAGGTCCGGAAGGGAGTCCTCTGCATCATGAGCCTCGGCGCCCAGGACGACGCCGCCCTGCTCGACCTCGTCGCCCTCGTCGAGCACAAGCTCCGCATCAAATAGCGCGCCCCCGCCGAAGTCTCTTAGCGCGGCGCGGGGATTATTCGGCCGTCGGGGTCTTTTTGCCGGTGAAGATGAGGGCCATCAGCGGGAGGGCCAGGATGGCCATGGTGGCGCTGACGGGCAGGTAGACGCCGAAGCTGGCATAGTTCACGACGGCCCAGGTGATCAGCAGCAGGCCGATGCCCATCGCGCTGGAAATCAGGTAGTGATAGCGGATGTCGGTCTTGCTGCAGAGGATGCGGCTGAGGTTCGGCACGCCGAGGGAGATGAAGCCGATCGGGCCGCAGATGCTGACGGCAGAGGTCACGAGGAACATGATCAGCAGCAGGCTGACGGCCTTTTTCCAGTTCGGGAGTTCGATTTCTCCGCGGAAGTGGCGGGTCAGTTCGCGCGCGGTCCAGAGCGCCGCGCCGAAGCCGACGGCGAAGAGCACGAGCGAGAAGATGATGTCGCCGGTCGTGACTTCCTCGAGGCGGAAGTTCGCCGCACCCCAGAGGTAATACTTCTTCAGCAGGTCCCCGTTCGGGGCGTTGGTCACGACGATGGTGCCGAGCGAGCCGATGAAGGTGCCGAACAGGATGCCGAAGGTGATCAGTTTCTGGGTGTTGACCCGGAGGGTTACGATGAAGCAGACGAGCGTGCAGACCAGCGTGCAGATGAACGAGCCGACGGTCAGGGAGCACCAGCCGCTCATCGTGGCAGCCGCGGCGCCCAGGCAGGCGGCGCTGCCCAGCCCGAGCGAATAGACATCGCCGAGCTGGTTGCGCCACAGGTACTGCATCTGGATTCCGCCGACGGGCAGCGCAATCCCGGATAAAACCACATATAAAAGACTCAGGAACATAGGCTTACAGATTCACGCGCAGGCCGGCGAGGAAGTGGAAGCCGGGCATCGGATAGCCCGGCACAACCTCGTAGCGGCTGTCCAAGAGGTTCTTCAGGTCCGCATAGACGGTGAATCGGTTCCACTCCTTCGAAAGGGACAGGTCCAGCACCTGATACGGATCCATCGGAGCGTCGTAGGCGTCCGCACGGGCGCCGCGGTGGAGGAGGCTCGCGGCGGCACGCCAGCCGGCGGCCGCGAAGTCGGCCGTGAGGCTGCCGGAGTGGCGCGGCTGGTACGGGATGGCCGTACCGCCCTGCCAGGTCCAGGCGGCGGCGAGGCCCCACTGCGCCGCACCGGCGATCCGGCGGACGGAAGCGCGGCCGTCGACGCCCTTCACCTGCGCGGCGCCGAGGTTGAACATGCTCCAGATAAACGGATCCGCCGTCGGGGCGCTGACAATCTTGTTCTTCAGGTCATTGTAGAATCCGTCCACGCCGGCGTCCCACTGCCAGGCCTCGGCCCTGCGGGTCCAGGACAGCCCGAGACCGGACATCCAGGCATCCTCCGGGAGGAGGTCCGTATTGCCCATCCCAGCATAGTAGAGGTCGTTGAACATCGGGACGCGGTATGCACGGCGCACCGTCCCGACGAGGCGGAAGCCGGCCGGGAGGGCGTATGCGAGGCCGACCGACGGGGAAAGGACGCTGCGGCGGACGCCGCCCTTGTCGTAGATGCCCGTCCAGAGGGCGGAGAGGTCCGCGCGGAAGCGGCCGGGCGCCCAGGACAGGAGCGCCTTCCCGTCGAGGGTCGTGCGGCTGGCGGTCGGGGTCGTGTAGGCGTCGGTCGCCAGCCTGTCGAAGCGGGCGTTCCCCTCGAAAGCGAGGCGGAGGGCTTCGGAGAGCGTGAATCCATGCTCCATGTTCAGCAGGGCTTCGCGCTGGAGGTAATCGTTCTCATAGGCGTAGCCGCCGGAATCGCCGTTGTAGTGGAGGTGGTCCGAGGCGGCCTTGGCGCTGAGGGAAAGGTCATACAGGGCGGAGAAACGGTGGCTCCAGGAGCCCTGGAGGAAATAGTTCTGATCGGTCTGCCGGTCGAGCGGGGCCGGCCAGGTGACGGAGCCGGGGCAGCCGCGGACGGCGCTGTTGGCGTAGGCCTTGACGTTCCACTCGCGGCCGAAGAAGTCGATGCCGCCGCGGAATTCGCTCAGGTCATTGTTGTCCCGGTAATTGCCCTGGGTCAGGATGCCGGCGGCGCTGACGCTCATCGCGAGCCCGTCGCCGAGGCGGAAATCCGCCCGGCCGGAGGGCGTCCAGGTGCTGTAGCTGCCGCCGCCGAGGCGCAGGAAACCGCCGAAATACCGGCCGTCCGCGAAGGCGGGCCGGGCCGTCCGGACATTGATCCGGGAATGGACATAGTCGACCGTGACGGCGCCCGCGGAGGTCAGGTCAAGCATGCCGAGGTCAATCTGGCCGCTCTGGACGTTGCCGACGGGCACGCCGTCGACGAGCACGGCGGTATGGGTCGCGCCCATGCCGCGGAGGCTGATGTTTTTCAGGCCGGCGATGCCGCCGTAGTCATTGATCTGGATCCCGGGGATGCGGGCAAGGATTTCCGGAAGGGATTCCGGGGATGCGGCCGGACCGACCGCGAGGGTATCGACGCGCGATACGACGGTGCCGCGCTCAGCCGTGACGGTCGCGGTGGCAAGGGTGTCGGGCATCGCTGCGGAGAAGAGCAGCGATGCGGCGGCAAGGAGGGATGAAAAGAACATGGGTACACAACTTTTCAGCGCCTGGCCCCGGGCGCCTGGGGTTGAACTTCGCACGTGGCAGGTGTTCTGGCTTTCCCCGGGACGGGGGTCACAGTTGCGGGCACAGTCCGGAATTTTCACCCGGTTTCCCTGACGGGCGGACATAAAAAAAGTCCGCACCTTTCCACGGCACGGACGCAAAGATACAAAAAATAAAACTACGGTCGCGTGAATACGCGGGCGGGATCGCCGTTCTTCGGCACCAGCGACATTTCAGCGCCGCCCGTGTAGGTAAGGCTGTACTCCCCGTCTTCGAAGATAAAGGTTCCTTTCTCGTCGATCCGGTACGCAAGCAGGTCTCCCACGATCATCTGGGCCGGATCGTTGGGGTCCTTGATGAACAGAAGGGCGTTGCCGTCCATGTAAATGCCGTAGACCTTGTCTTCGGACTCCACCCAGTTGCCGTAGTACACGGCGGAATCCTCGAGCCGGATGATCATCATCGCGGCCGGTCCGTCATACAGGGTAATGGCTCCGTTTTCATAGCGGTAGGTATAAGCCTCCCGGCTCGTCTTCCCGTTCTCGTCGAAATAGAAGACCAGCTTGTCGTTTTCCACGTCGTACGTGCCTTTCTGGTTCTCATACAAGCTGTTGTAGATGTAGAAATTGCCCGGCTCGGTAAAAGTGATGTAGAAGTAGGGTACCGGGGAAGAGGATACCCGCCAGGTCCCGACCATCGTGTCCTTGTCGAGAATGACGTCAATCTCCGGCTCCGGGCGCTGGAAGCATCCGGTAAACAGCTGGAGCGAAAGCAGGGCAAGCCCCGCGAAAAGTATCATTCGTTTCATAAGCTATCCTTTGTTATTGATCCGAAACGGGAAATACTGCAAATTACATGCAAAAGAAGAGACCGACGATTTTGTCGAAATATTTTGGCGTATTGCGTTTTTTTTCTACCTTTGCAGTCCCGAAAGGGAAACGGTGTTGTAGCTCAGGTGGTAGAGCAATGGACTGAAAATCCATGTGTCGCCGGTTCGACTCCTGCCAACACCACGGACGCAGAATTTTACGCGAGTAAGGTTCTGCGTTTTTCTTTTCTTGCTATCTTCGCTTCCATGAGCATCGGAAGACACGCAGGAAACCTCCGCCACCCTTCTGTCCACAACGCGGAATCGATGTATGGAACCATTCAGGAATGGGGCCTGATTCCCTTTTTCGAGAATGTGATCCCGGGATACTCGATCGAGGAGCTGACGCCGGCGCGCTACTGGTTCGACGGCGAGGAGGACGGCCTCGGCCCCTGGGACTGGAAGATCGAATGCGTGCGCAGCGGCGAGATCGCCTACGGCAAATTCCTGCTCGGCGGCAAAGCCGCCTTCGCGACGCTTCCCTGGTACCGGGAGCTCCGCAACTACCGCCTGTCCCTCCCGAAATACCAGCCTGACGCCGTCCAGCAGCAGATCCTGGACTATGTCGACGCCCATGGCGCCATCACCGTCCGCGAGGTCCGCCGGCTGCTCGGCGTCAAGAAGAGCGCGGCGGACGCGCAGATCACCCGGCTGCAGATGCAGTGCCGTCTCGTGACCGGCGAACTGCAGCGGGTCTACCGCGGCAAGGACCTGCATTACAGCGGCTGGCAGATCGCTTCCTTCTGCCGCCCGGAGGATCTGTTCGAGGCGCCGGCCTTCCCGGGTCTCGCCGGCTTCCCGGGCGCCGCGGCGGGCCACCCGCTGGAGCCTGACTGCTCCCCGGCGGAATCCTTCGAGCGCCTCTGCGCCCACATCACCGCCCGCACGGGCGAAACCGACCGCGCCCGTCTCCGCAAGCTCCTGGGCTGACCGTCCCCGCCGGGAAGGCTTAGCGGGTCTTCTGGATCTGGAGGAGGAGGGGGAGGCGGCCGTCGTCGATGAGCTTGAGAATCAGCTCGCCGAAGAGGGTGTTCTGCCAGGCGAACCAGCTGCGGGTGTAGCGGGTCGCATCGTCCTTGTGGAAGGATTCATGGATGAAGCCGGTTCCGGCGTCGGTGTCAACGAGCATCTGCAGGCAGGCGCGGATCTCCGCCTCGTCCGTGCTCGTGAAGGCGCGCATCATGATCGACATCGGCCAGACCATGTCGAAGCCCACGTGGGGGCCGCCGATCCCCTCGCCCGCGCTCCCGCGGAAGAAATAAGGGTTGTCCTCGCTCCAGACCAGGCGGCGGGTGTTGCGGTAGACGATATCGTCCGCCGGCACGTCGCCCAGGTACGCCATCGCGAGCAGGCTCGGCACATTGGCGTCGTCCATCAGGACCCGGTTGCCGAAGCCGTCGACCTCGTAGGCGTAAACGCGGCCGTATTTCGGGTGGTCATAGGTCGCATACTGCTGCAGCGCGGCCGCGACCTCGTCCGCAAGGGCCGTGCACTCCCCTGCCAGCGCCGCCTTGCCGTTCACGCGCGTCAGGACATCGGCCATCTTGCGCAGGGACGTGACGGCGAAGAAGTTGGAAGGGATCAGATAGAGGAAGAGGGTCGCATCGTCGCTGGGGCGGAAGGCCGAGCAGATCAGCCCGACCGGCTTTGCCGGGTTGCCGTAGCCGCTGTTCGCCATCGTGTCGTACTGCGCGGCGGTCCGGCGCTGGAAATGGTACGGACCGTGGCCGTCCTTGCGCTGCTGCTCCCGGAAGGTCTGGAGGATCTTGCCGGCCGCCTCGAGCCAGACGTCACCGAAGATGCTGCTGTCCCCCGTCACGCGCCAGTACTCATACGCCAGGCGAATCGGGTAGCAGAGCGAGTCGATCTCGTATTTCCGCTCGTGGAGGTACGGGTTCATGTCCGTGAGGTCGCGCGCCCACTCGCTGCCGGTCGGGCCGGCGTTGAAGGCGTTGGCGTAGGGATCGATGCAGATCAGCTTCAGCTGGCGCAGGATCGTGCCGCGCACCATCTTCCGGACGGCCTCGTCCGTGGCCGCGAAGCGCACGTAGGGCCAGACCTGCGCGCCGGAGTCCCGCAGCCACATCGCGTGGATGTCGCCCGTGTAGACGAAGGTATCATCCTCGCCGTCCTCGCCGACGCTGTAGTGGACCGTCGTGTCCAGCGTGTTCGGGAAGCAGTTCTCGAACATCCACGCCAGGTACGGCGCGCCCGCGAGCAGCTGCTTGACCTCGGCGATCTTCGCCTCGACGGCCGGGGCCGTGAACAGCCGGTCCGCCGGCGCAGGGCGCCGCGTGACCGCAAGGTTGTCCGCCGGGGCCGCAATCGCCTCCGCAAAAGAAATCTGGTGTTTGTCTTTCTCCTGCGCGAAAAGGACGCCGGAAAGCAATAATCCGGCGCCCGTCAACGCAAGTATGCATAATAAATTCTTCTTCATATCTGCAGAAACACTGTTTCCGCAAATATAAGAAAAAAAGGTATCCGGTTCCTATTGCTTAATCCAGTGGACCGGCGTCGCCGCTTCTCCGTCAAACTCGGGAAGTTTGACCGCGGTGAACGGGTATGCGTATCTTGTACCCCTGAGCAAGACGATACTACGCGGTGAAGGAGTCGTGTAGACGTAGGTATTCACGCCATCGGTCAGCGTAAACGTGTACGTTTGAGCGGCTGCATAATAATCATTATCATTAATATCAGCTGCGACAAAGACACACCCGTCAGCCCCGGGCTGGCCGAGAATGGGATAACCCGTATACCACGTTGAATAGTGAATGGCTCCCGTATCGACCGAAAAGTACGTCAAGGCGCGCAGTTGTTCAGAGGTGAGAGTCCACCCCGATCCGCCAAGGCCGGGAACTGTCACCTGCATCGCAGTATAGCTGTTGAGGTCATTAATACTCGCCGTGAGCGTCTTCGTCCCGGATGTATAAGTGTAGGAGAGGTTACCGTGGGCAAGCACCCTGGATACCGACGTCGTACTTTTCGGCTTGAACTGCATCGAAGAACCGTCGATCACAGCATCATACTTTCCCTTCAAGTCATTGTTCCCTTCCCAGATCACCTTCAGTTGGCCGGAAGTCTTCAACGCATCGAGGATGGCCGTCGAGACCTTGGACGCCTCCCAGGCGCTTCCGTTGTAAGTCAGCGTCAGGTTGGGCGTGGCATCACAGTTTGAATCAAACCAAAGATTCAGGACATCTCCGGCAACCCATCCGGTCTTGAGCGCCTTCGTGGAAGGAGCGCCATCCGGGTCGCCCACGGTAATATTTACCTGAATCTCCTGGAATTCGTCAGAAGGATTCGTGTTCTCGATTTTCGAGCAGGACAGGGCTGCAAACATCGCAGCGGCCGCCAATAATACCATTGCTTTTTTCATTTCCGTTTCCTCCCAAATTACCAGTTCTGTTCCGTATCATTATAATAAAACATGCCGGTACCAACGCCGAGGGCATTGTCGATCGGTTCGCTTGCACACATCACTCCTTCCGTGCGCAGCTTGATCACCACTGTGTCGGGTGAAAAATAACGTT
>JAFRVZ010000028.1 GCA_017438265.1 Bacteroidales bacterium | reverse complement strand
CACCAACGGCGACACGCACCTGGGCGGCGACGACTTCGACCAGGCCGTCATCGAGTGGCTGGCCCGCGAGTTCGCGACCGACAACGGCGGCATCGACCTCAAGAAGGACCCGATGGCCCTGCAGCGCCTGAAGGAAGCAGCCGAAAAGGCGAAGATCGAACTCTCGAACCAGACGGCGGCCGAAATCAACCTGCCGTACATCATGCCGGTCGACGGTATCCCGAAGCACCTTGTGAAGACCCTGACCCGCGCGAAGTTCGAGCAACTCTGCGACACGCTCTTCCAGCGCAGCATCGAGCCTTGCCGCAAGGCCCTGGCCGACGCCCACCTGTCCGCCTCCGAGATTGACGAGGTCCTCCTCGTCGGCGGTTCGACCCGTATCCCGAAGATCCAGGAGCTCGTGAAGAACTTCTTCGGCAAGGAGCCCAACAAGAGCGTGAACCCGGACGAAGTCGTCGCGATCGGCGCCTCCATCCAGGGCGGCGTCCTCTCCGGCGACGTGAAGGATGTCCTGCTGCTCGACGTGACCCCGCTGTCGCTCGGTATCGAGACCCTCGGCGGCGTGATGACCCGCCTCATCGAGTCCAACACGACCATTCCGATCCACAAGGACCAGATCTTCTCGACCGCGGCCGACAACCAGCCTTCCGTCGAAATCCGCGTCCTGCAGGGCGAACGCCCGATGGCGAAGGACAACAAGCAGATCGGCGTCTTCCACCTCGATGGCATCGCCCCGGCCCCGCGCGGCATCCCTCAGATCGAAGTTTCCTTCGATATCGATACGAACGGTATCCTGTCGGTCTCCGCAAAGGACAAGGCGACGGGCAAGGAGCAGAAGATCCGCATCGAGGCTTCTTCCGGCCTGTCCGAGGCTGAGATCCAGCGGATGCGCGACGAGGCGAAGGCCAACGAGGCTGCCGACAAGGCGGAGAAGGAGCGGGTTGACAAGATCAACAACGCCGATGCGCTGACCTTCCAGTGCGAGAAGTTCCTCCGCGAGAACGGCGACAAGGTCCCTGCGGACAAGAAGAGCGCCGTCGAGACCCCGCTGAACGCCCTCAAGGAGGCTGTCAAGAACCAGAACGTGGCCGACATCGACCGCTATACCGAGGAACTGAACCGGGTGATGGGCGAGCTCTACCAGAGCATGTCCGGCGCCCAGGCCGGTCCTCAGCCCGGCCCGCAGCCGGGACCGCAGCCCGGTCCGGAAGCTCCGGATGAGCAGTAAAAACAGAAAAGGCGCCCGACCGGGCGCCTTTCTTTTTTACTGCTGTCATTTCGAGCGCAGTCGAGAAATCTACTTGAACAGCAGCTGTACGTAACTCGTCAGGCTTTCCCGCCATACGTGCCACTCATGGGCGCCCGGGAAGGACTCGTACGAGAGATTCTTGTAACCCAGGCCTTCAAGGCGGCTGACGAAGTTCTCCGTGCCGGCCAGGCGCGGATCCTGCTCGCCGCAGGAGAGGTAGATCACGTTGAACTTGTTGTATTTGGCCGGCGTCGTGAAGATGCCGGGCATTTCGCGTTCGGCGTCGAAGCCCTGCGAGCCGGAGGTGCCGCCGATCAGGCCGGAGCTGAAGATGCCGACGGAGCCGAAGATGTCGACGTGGCGGAAGCCTTCGTAGAAGGACTGGCCGCCGCCCATCGACAGGCCGCCGACGGCCCGGCTGCGACGGTCACGGATAACGTTGTAGTTCTTCTCGATGAAGGGGATGATGTCGGCCGTCAGGGACTCGTAGTTGTCGAAACTGCTCGTGTAGCGCTTCGTGTTGGGGTTGACGGGGATGCCGAGGGTCGGGGCTGCGTACTGGTTCGGGTTGCCGTTCGGCATCACGACAAGCATCGGGACGGCCTTGCCCTGTTCGATCAGGTTGTCCAGGATCTGGCGCGTGCGGCCGAGGGTCGACCACGCGGTCTCGTCACCGCCGCCGCCGTGGAGGAGGTACAGGACCGGATACTTCTTATTGCGGTTGTAGCGGTCGTAGCCGTAGGGCGTGTAGACGGTCATCCGGCGGGTCATGTTGTTCGTCGGGGAGGGATACCAGACCTCTTCGATGTTGCCGTGGCGGGTCGCTTCGGCGTAGAGGTCGCCGCGGCCGCCGGTGACGATCAGGGCGTTCATGAAGTTGCCGACGTCCCGGATGACGAAGTTGTTGGCCGGGTCGAGGGTGCGGACGCCGTCGACTGTGAAGGTGTAGTAGTAGAGCTCGGAGGCGGGGAGGGGATAGCTGACGCTCCAGACGCCGTTCATGTCCTTGCGCATCGCCTTTTCAGGGGCGGTGGCGGGGAGCGTGTTCAGCCAGGAGGGGTTGACCGTGACGACCGTCGCGTAGGGGGCGTAGAGCCGGAAAGTGACGGTCTCGGCGGTGATTTCAGGGGAGACGACGCTGGAAGGGCGGAAGTTCTGCACTTCCTGGGCGGACAGGGCGGCGGAGAGCAGGAGCGCTGCGCCGAGGATCAGGGAAAGTCGTTTCATATCAGTTGAGTACGGGCTTGATGACAAAGGTGAAGGAGCGGTCGGCGGCGTGGATGCGGTATTCCTCGCGGGGGAGCGCACCCCAGGAGTTGACGCTGCCGAGGCCCATCTGGACGAGGTCCACGTTGACGTGGGTCAGGCCGTCCGGGGAGAGTTCGAGGGAGTGCTTGATGCCGCTGCGGGTCGAGTCGAGCGCGAGGCGGCCGATCGGGAGGGCGGAGGCGGAGAAGCGGACCGGCGCGGAAATCTCCAGGCCGCAGCCGTCTTCGTCCAGCAGGCGCATCCATTTCATCCCGACGTGGGTGCCGGATTCCTGCGGCTTGACGTAGCCGTAGTGGTACTGGTCGGCGACCTGCTGGCGGTACAGGCCCATCAGCGCGGAGGACTGGCGGTCGGCGTAGCTCTCGAAAGGCCCCTTCCCGTAGAACTCCAGGACGGAGAAGCCGCCCGGCATCGCGAATTCCATTCCGAAGCGGAACAGGTCCGGCGCGCCTTCCTGGACGTCGGACATCGTCTCGGTCACGACGATGGTCCCGTCTTCCAGGACTTCATAGGCGACATCCACCTTCGCGGGATAGGTCGCAGGATCCATCCAGGCGGCCTGGCGGCGCTCCAGGTGGGCGCCGAGGTCGTTCTCGACGGGCGCGCGGGCGAAGCAGGGGAGGAGCGGCGCGGCGAGGAGCTCGCGGCCGGCGACCGTGTAGGAGCAGAGCGCGCCGGAGGCGTCGAAGCGGACGCTCCAGGGGCGGCCGTCCGCGAGGACGCCGGCGTGCGCCGCGGCGGGCGCCGCCTGCGGCATCCGGTACGCGTCCGCGCCGCGGACGGCGAGCTGGTCATACGCGACCTGCTCTCCGGCTTCCAGCAGCCCTGCGGCGGCCTTCAGCGTGTAACGGACATTCAGGTAGGTCTCGCCGGCGGGGACGAAACCGTCGAAGTCGAGGTCCACGTCCACGCTTTCCTGCGGGTCGCAGTCGAGGTCGTCAACCACGCCGCTGCGCACCGTCTTCCCTTCGGACACGAGTCCCCAGTGGAGGACGAAGCGGTCCAGGTCGGTGAAGAAATGCTCGTTGTGGATATGGATGCGGCCGCGGCGCGCCTCTTCCGGGGTCGCGGTGGTCAGGATGTTGCGGTACTGGTAGGCGACTTCGTAGGCGTGGGGGTGGAGACTGCGGTCGGCGGCGATGATGCCGTTGCAGTTGAAGGAGCCGTCCGAAGGGTCGTAGTCGTTGAAATCACCGCCGTAGGCGAAGATATAGCCGGTTTTCGCGGCGGCGGAAGGCCAGCGGATCGCCTGGTCCACGAAGTCCCAGATGCAGCCGCCCTGGAGGACCGGATACTTGCGGATCAGGTCCCAGTACTCCTTCAGGCCGCCTTCGGAGTTGCCCATCGCGTGGGCGTACTCGCACTGGATCAGCGGGCGGGCCGGATTCGACTGTGCATAGCGCTCCATTCCCTCGTAGCCGAGGTACATCGGACAGTAGATGTCGGTGTTGCGCGCCAGCTCGGCGCGCTCGTACTGGACCGGGCGGGTCGGGTCGAACGCCTTGACCCAGTCGTAGGCGCGCTCGAAGTTCTCCCCGTTGCCGGCCTCGTTGCCGAGGCTCCAGATGATGACGGACGGGTGGTTGATGTCGCGCCGGACGGCGCGGGAGACGCGGGCCATGTGCATCGAGGCGAAGTAGGGATTCTTCGCGAGGGTGCGGGGGCCGTAGCCCATGCCGTGGGATTCGATGTTCGCTTCGGCGATCACGTAGAGGCCGTAGCGGTCGCAGAGGTCGTACCAGCGCGGGTCGTCCGGGTAGTGGGACGTACGGACGGTATTGATGTTCAGCTGCTTCATGATCCGGATGTCCTGGATCATGTCCGCTTCGCTGACGTTGTAGCCCTTGTAGGCGTTCATTTCGTGGCGGTTGGCGCCCTTGATCAGGACCGGCTGGCCGTTGACGAGCAGCTGGCCGCCCGCGATTGCCACGTCACGGAACCCGAAGTCCAGCTCCACGCGCTGCGAGACGCCGCGGCGGGCATGGGCGACGGCTTCCAGGTGGTACAGGTTCGGATCCTCGGCGCTCCAGAGGGCCGGGTTCGGAAGCTTGCCCTCGAGGACGCCCTTGTCGCTGTTCTGCCGCAGCAGCTCCCTGCCGCCGCGGGTCACGATGAACTCCACGTTGTGGACATCCTTCGTTACGGTCGCCGTGAAGCGGTAGCGGCCGTCGCTGTGGGCCTCGACGCGCAGGTCGTCGATGCGCGCCTTCGGGCTGGCGGAGATCCAGGTGTCACGCGAGAGGCCCGCGAAACGCCAGAAGTCCTGGTCTTCCAGCCAGCTGCCCTCGCACCAGCGGAAGATCTCCAGGGCGATCAGGTTCTCGCCGGGCTTGACGAGGCGGGTGATGTCGAAGCTGGCCTCGAGCTTGCTGTCCTCGCTGTAGCCGGCTTCGCGGCCGTTGATCCAGACGCGGACGTTCGAGGTCGCGGAGCCGATGTGAAGGATGATATCCATCCCTTTCCAGTCGGGGCTGACCGTGAAGGTCCGGCGGTACTGGCCGACGTAATTGTGCTCCTGCGGCACCTCCGGGGGATTGCCGGTGAAGTGGCCCCGCCAGGCGTAGCCGATGTTCAGGTACATCGGATCCTGGTAGCCGTAGAATTCCCAAAGGCCCGGGACCGGGATGTCGTCCCAGGCGGAGTCGTCGACGCCGGGCTTGAAGAAGTCCGCGGAGCGCTCCGCGGGGGAGGCGTACCAGTGGAATTTCCAGGTCCCGTTCAGGGACAGGGTCGGGTCGTCGGTTTGGAAATGGGCGCGCATCGGAAGCCGGTTTTCCTCGAAAACCTGGGCCCGGACTGCGAGCGGAAGGAGCAGGCCCAGCAGGGCCGTGAATCGCAGAAGGTTCGGTCTCATCGTGTTGTGGTTAGTTTTCAAAGATAACAAAAAAAACGTATATTCGTCCCGATGAACATTCTGGTCACAGGTGCGAACGGCCAGCTCGGCACGGAGCTGCGCGCCGCTGCCGCGGGCAGCGGCAACCACTACGTGTTCTCGGACGTGAACGCCGTCCCCGGCCGGGAGACGCTCTACCTCGACATCACGAACATCGACGCCGTCCGCATCATCGCCGAATCCGAGCACATCGACGCCATCCTCAACTGCGCCGGCTATACCGACGTGGAGAAGGCGGAGGACGACGCCGCGTTCGCCGACCTGCTGAACCATGTCGCGGTGGCGAACCTCGCGGCGGTCGCGAAGGAACGCGGCGCCGTGCTCGTCCATCTCTCTTCCGATTATGTCTTCGACGGCCGTTCGTCCGTCCCGTACCGGGAGGACGACGTGAAGAACCCGACCTGCGCCTACGGCGCGACGAAATACGCCGGGGAGTGCGCGGTCCTGGAGTCCGGGTGCAGGTATTTGATTTTCAGGACGGCCTGGATGTACTCAACCCACGGCCGGAACTTCGTCCGCACCATCCGCCGGCTGGCTTCCGAGCGGGAGCAGGTCAAGGTCGTCTTCGACCAGACCGGCAGCCCGACCAGCGCCCGGGAGCTCGCCCGCTTCCTCGTCGGTGTCGTCGACGGCGGCGGGCTCGCGAAGACGGGCGTCTACCACTATTCCGGCGAGGGCGTCTGCAGCTGGTATGATTTCGCGCTGGAGATCGTCGCGCTGAGCGGCTGCCGCGGGCGTATCGTGCCCTGCAGGACGGTTGAATTCCCTTCGAAGGTGCACCGCCCGGCCTACTCGGTCCTGGACAAATCCCTGGTCAAGAAAACCTTCGGGATAGAAATCCCGCACTGGAAGGACTCCCTGCGGGATTGTATCCGAAGGATGGACGCGCCTAGCGCGTCAGATAGTAAGTGACGTTCGTCACGACCCGGACGTTCTTGATCTGGGGCGTGTTGCTGTCGCGGTCGGAGATGGAGAACGTCCCCTGGGTCGCCTGCTTGATCTTGCCGAGGCGGCTGTCGGAGTCCTTCGCGAACTTCAGCGCGACTTCGCGCGCATTCTTCGTCGCTTCCTCGATCATCTCCGGCTTGACGTCGTTCAGGCCCTCGAAGCTGAATTCCGGCCGGGACTCCCAGTCGTCCTCGAGCGTGATGCCGGCCCGCAGAAGCTTGTTCTGGGAGGCCATCAGGGCGAGGACCTTGTCCACGTCCTTCGTGCAGACGGTCACGATCTCTTTTGCCACATAGCGGTAGCGGCGGTCGTTGGAGCCGTATTCCTGGGTGAATTTGTCGGAGATGGAAGGGAGCGAGACGGTGATCTCGGACGGGTTGATGCCGCCGTCCGTGAGGAACTTCTTGATCTCGGCGGTCTTGCGGTCGATCTCGGCGTTGAGCGGTTCGAGGTTGTCGCCGACCGCCTTGAAGGCCAGCGGCCAGATCACCTTGTCCGCCGGGACTTCCTTCTCGCACAGACCTTTCACGTTCACGGTCCGTTCATAGGAACGGAACTGCTTTACAGCCTGGGGGAGCATCGCCCCCAGGAACATCAGGCCCACCATTATGGCGAGTCCTGCCAATGCTTTGCCTCTGTCCATCGCTAGAAATTGTTAGTTATACAAAGTTAAAAAAGTGTTACCTTTGCCCAAACAGCCGCCATGAAAAAACTCCTTTATCTCACTCTTTTGCTGCTGGGGCTCCCGCTCGCAGCGCAAAAACCGTTCCTTCGCACGTTCCAGGAACGGACGCTGCGCGTGGATTATGTCTTCAGCGGGACGGAGACGGAGACCGTCATCGCCCTGGACGAGCTGCGCTCGATCCCCGGCTGGGCCGGCCGCCGGGCGCGCCTGGACGAAGTCCCGCTCAAGGGCAACGGCCAGGTCTGCATGAAAGACGCGCGCAGCGGGGAAGTCCTCTACCGGACCTCCTTCAGCACCCTATTCCAGGAATGGCAGGCGACCGACGAGGCGGAGCATGTGCGCCGGAGCTTCGAGAACGTCTTCCTGCTGCCGATGCCCCGCGCCGCGGCGGACGTGACCGTCGAGCTCTACAACCTGCGCGGCGAGACCGTCGCCACCCTGACCCACCGGGTCGATCCTTCCGACATCCTGATCCATCCCGCCGGCGAGCAGGCCCCCGAGTACAGCTACCTGCTGCAGAGCGGCCCCAGCGAGCGCTGCATCGACGTCGTCATCGTGGCGGAAGGCTATACCGCCGCGGAGATGGACATCTTCTATGAGGATGCGCGCGCCGCGGTGGAGAGCTTCCGCGGCCAGGAGCCCTTCGCCTCGCGGATGGACGCCTTCAATTTCATCGCGGTCCCGCTGGTCTCCGCGGATTCCGGCGTCAGCATCCCGAAGCGCGGCCTCTGGATGGACACGGCCCTGAGCTCCCATTTCGACACCTTCTACTCGGACCGCTACCTGACGACGCTGCGGCTGCGCCAGCTCCACGACCGCCTCGCCGGCATCCCTTACGAGCACATCATCATCCTGGCCAACACCGCCAACTACGGCGGCGGAGGCATCTACAACTCCTATACGCTGACGACGGCCCACCATGCCCAGTTCCGCCCGGTCGTGGTCCACGAGTTCGGCCACAGCTTCGCGGGCCTCGGCGATGAGTATGCCTACGGCGACTCGGATCCGATGTATTTCCCGGACGTGGAGCCCTGGGAACCGAACCTGACGACGCAGGCGGACTTCGCCGCGAAGTGGCAGGATATGATGCATGTCCCCGGCATCGGACTGTTCGAAGGCGGCGGCTACCAGACGAAGGGCGTCTGGCGTCCCTCGGACGACTGCCGGATGAAGACGAACGAGGCGGAAGGCTTCTGCGCCGTGTGCCGCAGGGCCATTGAACGAATGATTGATTTCTATGTATCTGAATAAGACATTGATTGCCGGGCCCTGCAGCGCCGAGACGGAAGCGCAGGTCCTCGAAACGGCCCGGCAGCTGCGGGGGATGGGCGTGGATTATTTCCGCGCCGGACTCTGGAAACCGCGCACGACGCCCGGCTATTTCGAGGGCGTGGGCGCGAAAGCCATCCCCTGGATGCAGCGCGTCCGGCGGGAGTTCGGAATGCCCATCTGTACCGAGGTGGCTTTCCGGGAGCACGTCGAGCTGTGCCTGGACGCCGGCTTCGACCTGCTCTGGATCGGTGCCCGGACCAGCGCGAACCCGTTCCTGATGCAGGAACTGGCGGATGCGCTGAAGGGGAGTGACGTGACCGTGCTGGTCAAGAATCCGATCAACCCGGACGTGGACCTGTGGCTGGGGGCCGTGGAGCGCCTCCGCCGCGCCGGCCTCGAAAAGGTCGGCGTGATCCACCGCGGCTTCTCCTCCTATGAGAAGATCCGCTACCGGAACGCGCCGGGCTGGCAGATCGCCCTCGAGCTGCGCCGCCGCTGCCCGGACCTCCCGTTCTTCAGCGATCCGAGCCACATGGCCGGCAGCGCCGCGCTCGTGCCGGAAGCCGCCCAGCACTCCCTGGAACTCGATATCGACGGCCTGATGGTCGAGGTCCACTGCAACCCGGCGGAAGCGCTGAGCGACGCCGTCCAGCAGCTGACCCCGGACGGCCTGCTCCGGATGCTGAAGTCGCTCCATATCCGCAGCGCCGAGAGCCCCGACCCGGCCGTCCGCAAGGCCATCGCGTGCTGCCGCGATGAGATGGACGCGCTGGACGTGCGGATTGTCGAACACCTCGCCGACCGGATGGAAATCAGCCGCCGCCTCGGCGAACTGAAAAAGGACAACAACCTCTCCATCATCCAGGCCGACCGCTGGGCCGCCGTCGTCCGCAACGTCTGCGCCGCCGCCCGTACCCGCGACCTTCGCGAGGACTTCGTCCGCTCCGTCTTCAGCGTCATCCACGACGCCTCCATTGACGAACAGAACTAGCGCCCCACGCCGCAGACAGGTATAGTATGGCCGAAACCCTTCGCGGTCTTCGACCGCTCGTCCCTCCCACTGCGCTCCGCTTGTGGGCCCCTCCCGCTCATGCGGCCGGGGGCGGCCACAGGTTTCGGCCATAACTATACCTGTCCGCTCTTTTCCGCATTGCCCCAAATACCAGACGCTCCGCCGCGGCGCCTGATGGCGCCCCCGCGGCCTTCGGCCGCTCCAACAGCGGAATGAATATTATGACCCCGCCACCCGCCCCCTCCGACACATTTCGAAGCTGTTGCCGTGT
>JAFRVZ010000027.1 GCA_017438265.1 Bacteroidales bacterium | reverse complement strand
GGGGACGCCGCCGTGACGGCGGCGAGCCGGCGCGCGCCGGCGGCTGCGCCGTCCGAGGCGCGTGCTTCCCGTCCCGCCCCGGCCCGCGGCCTTCGGTCCGGGAAGCGGACCCTCGTCATCCCGGTCCAGTTCGCCGATGTTAGCTACAAGTATACCGCGGCGCACCTCGATGCGATGCTGAACCAGGAAGGTTATTCGTTCGAGGATGCGACCGGCAGTGCGTCCGATTATTTCCGCGCGCAGTTCGGGGAAGATGTCCCGTTCGTTTTCGACGTGGCGCCGCTGGTGACGCTGCCGAGCCCGCGGGCGACCTATGGCGGCAACCTGGCGAACGGCAACGACCGGAATCCGGCGCTGGCCGTGAAGGAGGCGTGCGAGCTGCTGGAGGCCAGCGTGGACTTCGCGCAGTACGATACCGACGGGGACGGCTTCGTGGACGAAGTCTTTGTCTTCTTCGCCGGCGAGGACGAAGCGGAGGGCGGGAGCGCGGAGTGTATCTGGTCCCACCAGTGGAGCCTGCCCCAGGCCGGGTATAGCTGTACCGTGGACGGCGTGCAGGTTGGATTCTATGCGATGACTTCGGAGCTGGCGCGGACGTCCCGGGGCTGGGCCCTCAGTACGATCGGCTCCTTCTGCCACGAGTACAGCCACCTGCTGGGCCTGCATGACCTGTATGACACGGATTATGGGGACAGCGGCGGGGAGACGCCGGGCGTCTGGGGCCACCTGTCCCTGATGGATGCCGGCTGCTACGCCAACGACGGCCGTACGCCGCCTTCCTACTGCGCCCTGGAGATGGAAATCCTCGGGCTGGGTTCGGAGGAGACGCTGACGGCGGGTTTCTATTCGCTGGACGCCCTCGCGGACAGCCAGCGGTATTTCCGGATGAACACGGAGGATGACGATATCTATTATCTGCTCGAATGCCGCAGGCCCGCCGGCTGGGATGCGTATGTCGGCAGCAACGGCCTGCTGGTCTACCGCATCAACAAGTCGGAACAGTCTTTCGGCTATTCGACCGCCTACGGGCGGATCTCCGCCCGCAGCCGCTGGGAACTGAATGAAATCAACTGCAACCCTTCCCACCGCTGTGCGGAGGTGATGGGACCGGAGACGCCCCCGGAGGATTACAAAACGTCTCCTGACAAGATCAGCGGACTTTTCTACCCGGGCGTGAATCTCCGGTATACGGACTTCACCTGCGAAGAATCCCCGTTGAAACTGTCGGACATCGCGCTGACGCGGACGGGCGTGTCCTTTACCGTGACTGGACCGATCGTGATGGACCGGACGGATGTCTTCCAGGATGCCGTCATCCTGAGCTGGCACCTGGAGGAAGACACGCCGGACGGCGGGCCGGTCCATGTCGAATGGACCGCCGGCGGGGAGGTCCACGAAGTGGAATGCCTGCCGTATGAGGACCGGAAATACGTCCTGACCATCGAAGGACTCGAACCCGGGGTGACCTATCCCGTCTCCGTCTATATCCGCGGATACGAAGGGGAACGGATTTCCTTCGACTCCCTGATTCCGACCAAGTCCTATTATCCCGGGAGCTATCCCGCCATCGTCCTTTCCGGGGCGGAACGCCATATCTCCGGCGCTTTCAAGCACGGGGCGAAGATTCCGCTGCGGGTGATGAACCTGTCCGGGGCGACGGAGGTGCGGTGGACTTTCGGGGGCGTTCCGGCCCGGGTCGGGCTGGACGGCTATTACCGCCTGGATTCCAGCGGAACGCTCCGGGCGGAGGTCCGCTACAGGAACGGGGATGTGGAAATGATTGCCAAAGAGATCAGTGTAAAATGAGAAAGATACTCCTGCGTCTGGTTTTCCTTGCGTCCGCGCTGCTTGCCGCGGGCTGCCACAACGACGGCTTCGACCAGGTCTGGCTGAAGGAGGAATCGCTGTGCGTCGTCTCCGGGACGCAGAAGGTGTTCTCCTACGATCCGCTGACCTGCCAGCAGGCCTTCAACCGGAGCACGCGGACGTTCCGCGCCTTTACGGACGACATGTCCGATTATTATGTGCTGACGATGGGCTCGCTCCCGTCGGAAGAAGGGGAGAAGATCGGCGGCTGTTCGCTCGAGTGGACGACCGCCAACGACGTGAAGACGCTGAAGGGGCTGACGTTCGCGGTGGAGAAGATCGAGCCGGGGAGCGGGAAGGTCTGGCTCTGGTGCTCGTCGGAGGGGCTGGTCGTTATTGCCCAGCTGCTATAGCCTTGTTGTAGCAGTCGCGGCAGAGGGGCTCGTAGGCGTCTTTTTCTCCCAGCAGGACCAGCTCCCGGCTCTTCGCGAGGCGGTGGGAGTGGTTCGCCAGGTTTCCGCATTTCACGCAGATGGCATGGACTTTCTGGACGTCTTCGGCGATGGCCAGCAGGGCCGGCATTGGGCCGAACGGCTTGCCGAGGTAGTCCGTGTCGAGGCCGGCGACGATGACGCGGACGCCGCGGTCCGCGAGGGTCTGGCAGACGTCGACGAGGGATGCGTCGAAGAACTGGGCCTCATCGATGCCGACGACGCGGACATCGGGCCCGATCTCAAGCATTTTCTTCGGGTCGGTGACCGGCTGGGAACGGACGCTGTGGAGGTCGTGGGAGACGACGTCCTCGGCGGAATAGCGGTTGTCGACGGCCGGTTTGAAAACGGCGATTTCCTGGTTTGCGAACTGGGCCCGGCGGAGCCGGCGGATCAGTTCCTCGGTCTTGCCGGAGAACATCGAGCCGCAGATGACTTCGATGCAGCCGGATTTATGAGCGTTTTCTGAAAACATTTGAGTACATTTGTCGTAACGGGTACAAAGATAACGAAAAAGAACATGGCCGGCAAGCTTTACATCGTCCCGACGCCCGTCGGAAACCTCGAAGACATGACCTACAGGGCCGTCAAGGTCCTGCAGGAAGCGGATCTCATCCTGGCGGAGGATACGCGGACGACCGCCGTCCTGCTCCACCGGTACGACATCCACGGCCGCCTCCAGTCCCACCACAAGTTCAACGAACACCAGACCGTCGAGACGGTCAAGGAGCGCATCCTGGCGGGCATGGACGTCGCGCTGGTCAGCGACGCCGGAACACCCGGGATCTCCGATCCAGGCTTCCTGCTGGTCCGGACCTGCGCCGCGGAAGGCATCGAGGTCCAGACCCTGCCGGGCGCGACGGCCTGCATTCCGGCGCTGGTCTCGTCCGGGCTGCCGTGCGACCGCTTCTGCTTCGAGGGGTTCCTCCCGCAGAAGAAAGGCCGCCGGACGGCGCTGGAGCGCCTGGCGGACGAGCCGCGGACGATGGTCTTCTACGAGTCGCCGTACCGGCTTGTGAAGACGCTGGAACAGTTCTCGGAAGTGTTCGGGCCGGAGCGCGCGTGCAGCGTGGCCCGCGAGATCTCGAAGGTGCACGAGGAGCACCGGCGGGGGAGCCTTGCGGAAGTGGCAGCCTGGTACCGGGAGCACGAGCCGAAAGGCGAAATAGTCATCATCGTGGCCGGAAAGCCGGCCGGGAGGCGAAAGAATGGGGAGAGAGACGATGGAAGGGAAGAAGAAGCGGATTGAGTTTACTGCATCGCTGAAGGCGGGTGTCGTCGCCTTCGTATTTCTGTTGATCGGTTTTGAGGCCGGGCTGTTTCTCGTCAGGAGCGGGGAGCGGCGGGGGGCGGCGGCGCCGGTGGCGGCGCAGCCGCCGGCGCGCGCGGACAG
>JAFRVZ010000005.1 GCA_017438265.1 Bacteroidales bacterium | reverse complement strand
GCGCGCAACCGCGCCGCCACGAAGATGGCGCGCCGCCGCCTCGCCCAGGCCGGCGACTTCCTCTCGAAGAACCTCTACACGGCCTTCTACGAAGAGCTCCACAAAGCCCTCCAGGGCTTCATCGCCGACAAGTTGACGATGGATCTCGCCTCCATGAACCGGGAGAACATCGCCGCCGCCCTGCGGGAGAACGGCGTCTCCGACAGCGTCGCCGACGAATTCACCTCCCTGCTGGACGCCTGCGAATACGCCCGCTACTCCCCGTCCTCCGGCCATGAGGCCATGGACGCCCACTACCGGTCCGCCCTTTCCGTCATCACCGCCATCGACTCCTCCATGAAACCTGCGCGTCATACCCGTTCCGGCGGCCCCGCCGCCCTCCTGGCCCTCCTCCTGACCCTCGCTCCGGCCGCCCTCGGCCGCGCCGCTGATAAGACCGCCTACCCGGACAGCCTCTGGAACGCCGGCGTCGCGGCCTATACCGACGGCCGCTGGGATGTGTCCCTGGATGCCTGGAACGGCATTGCCGCCCTCGGACTGGAGTCCTGCGAGCTGTATTACAACATCGGCAACGCCTACGCCAAGACGGGCGACTGGGCCCACGCCATCCTGAGTTATGAGCGCGCCCGCCGGCTCGACCCGTCCGACCGGGACGTCGCCCACAACCTGGCTTTCGCGAATGAAATGATCCAGGACCGCATCGAGGAAGTGCCCGAATTCTTCCTCGTGACCTGGGCCCGCGCCCTCTGCCGGAAACTCCCGTCCAATGCCTGGGCGGTCCTGTTCCTGGTCCTGCTGGCCGCCGCCCTGGCCCTCGCGGTCGTCTTCTTCCTCGGCCGCTCCCGCGGCGGCGCGGCCTCCCGCGCGGCCTTCTTCTCGGGCGTCGCGGCCCTGCTCCTCGCCCTGATGTGCCTGGGCTTTGCCTCCTGGCAGAAATCCGACTACGTCCACGACCAGGCGGCGATCGTCGTCCGCGCCGTGGCCAACGTCAAGAGTTCCCCCTCCGCCGAGTCCGCCAAGGACCTCTTCGTCCTCCACGAGGGCACGAAGGTCCGCATCCTGGACCAGGTCGGCGACTGGAACAACATCGAGCTCGCCGACGGCCGCCAGGGCTGGCTCCGCCGCACCGACCTCGAACAGATATAGCCCCTCCCGCTCCGCTCTCCGGCAGAAAGGAGGCTGCTGTTTCCGGAACCCTTCGCAGTCTTCGACTGCTCGTCCCTCCCACTGCGCTGCGCTTGCGGGCCCCTCCCGCTCATACGGCCGCGGGCGGCCATAGGTTCCGGAAACAGCAGCCTCCTTCCTGCTATGAGGACCGGCGCGGGGGTGGGGGCGCAGGGAGGGAGATGCGGGAGGCGGGGCTAGTAGGCGGTGATGGCGTAGTTGTCGCCGTAGACGATGCGGCGGACGGCGGTGTTGGTGTAGCCGCCGGCCGGGTTGCGGCGCATCACGAAATCGGACTGGAGGCCCTGGAACGGGTTGTCCTCCAGCGTATTCTCCCAGAAATTGCCGCCGCGGGCGCAACGGCTCAGGAAGTAGTAGGCCGTGTCATAGCCCTGGTAGGCGAAGGGCGTGGGCTCGGCGCCGAAGAGGGCGCGGTAGCTCAGCAGGAAGTGCTTGACGGCGGCCTTGTCGTAATCCACATAATAGGACATCGAGACGTGGAGTTTCACGTTGTGGTAGTTGTCGACTTCGATGGTCTCGAAGTTCCGGAAGCGGGACGGCGCATAGAGCACGACGTCGTACTTCTGGAAGACCATCAGGCCGAGGTTGCGGACCACGTCGTTGACGAACGCTTCGCTGTCGGAGGCGATGACGACGCGGTTCACGGCGCGGTCGGTCATCAAGCGGGTCAGGGAGGCGGTCACGTCACGGCCTTCGAGGATGCCGTAGTTCAGGGTCTCGTACGGCAGGCCGGAAGCCTGCAGGTAATCGGCGACGGCCGTCGCCCGGGCGTTCTTCTCCGTAATGAGGAGGATGCGGTCGCCGGCGCCGCGGTCGCTCCGGATCCAGCGGACCATGTCCGCATACTGCGCATCCGTCGAGCTGGGCGCCTGGATCACGTTGGAGAGCGAATCGGCGAGCACGCCGGCCCGCGGGTCGAGCGGGGAGATGACGCTCCGGTTTTCCGGGCAGGATTCCAGGACGGTCCGGATGTCGGCGGGGGAAACGGGGCCGATGACGAGGTCGTTGTGGCGGTAGATTTCCCGGTCGGTCGGGACGCCGCCGGAGGCGTCATAGACATTGAGTTCGACGTTGATGCCTTCGCTCTTGAGGTCGCTGACGGCGAGGAGTACGCCGCTGTAGAAGTCGAAATTGTTTTCGTTGATGGCGTTCGAGCCGCGGGTGCCGAGCGGGAGGACCAGCGCGGTACGGATGTAATCCCGGAAGCGGACGTTCATCATGTCCTCGGCCCGGTCGCGCAGCTCTTCCAGCAGGGTCTTGCCCTCCTCGGGGGCCTGCGCTTCGGGATCCTCCGGCTCCGCGGGGACGTCGGCCTGCCCGGGCGCGGGCGTCACGACGGCGACGGCGGAAGGATTCTTCGGGATGCGGATTTTCTGGCGGCGCGAGACCTTCCGGCTCTCCAGGCCGTTGTAGGCGATCAGGATGTCTTCGGTCGTGCCGTATTTGCGGGCGATGGAGCCCAGGTCTTCATACCATTTCACGGTATGGACCGTATACTCGGACGGATCCGGCTCCGGGCGGGCCTGCGCGGGCTGCGCCGCTTCCGGGGCTGACTGCGCAGCCTCCGCCTGCGGCTCCGCCGCGGCCTCCTCCGCCGGCGGGATCGTGCCGGTCGCCGGGATCAGGATGATCTGGTTCTTCTTCAGGCCGTTGTTCTTCAGGTCGAGGGTCGGGTTCGCGTCGTAGATGTCCTGGACGGCGACGCCGTAGGCCTTGCTGATGGAGAACAGGGTCTGCCGCTCGAGGACGATATGGGAATAATAGACCTTGCCGCCGCTGCGGACCTTTTCCTTCGAAACGGTCACGGGCGTATTCTGGTAGTCCTGCGCGGAAAGGACCGCGCCGGGGGCGAGGCACAGGGCCAGGAGGATGACGAGCAGTCTTGTTCTCATATCACAATGTATCGGCGAATCCGAGCAGTTCCCTGCAGAATCTGTTCCAGGAAAGCCGTTCTTTCTCTTTCCGTATGTTTTCCACGCAGCGGGCCCGGAGCTGCGGGTCCGCAAAATAGCGTTCAATCTCCCTTTTCACGGCCGCCGGGGACACTTCCTCCGCGACGAGCCCCGTCCCGGCACCTTCGACCGCCTCGCGGAGTCCGCCGACCCCGGTCGTGATCATCGGCACCTCGAAGTGGTAGGACACGGAGCTGATGCCGCTCTGCGTCGCGCTCCGATAGGGCAGGACCGTCACGTCCGCCGCCGAGAAGTACTTCTTCACCTCCGAATCCCGGATGTATTCCGGGAAGAGCCGGATCCGGTCCTTGCCCGGGCAGGCGTCAACCAGGGCCTGATACTTCGCGAAGGAGCCGTAGGGCTCGCCCGCGACGACCAGCTGGTAATCGTCCCCGAGGTCCCGGAAGGCTTCCAGAAGGATGTCCAGCCCCTTGTACTCCCGGATCAGGCCGAAGAACAGGAGGTTCTTCTTTCCGGGCCGGAGGCCGAGCATCCGTTCGGCCTCCTCCCGCGGGAGCTTCTCCCCAAAATGGGAGTAGAGCGGGTGGGGGAGGATACGGCAGCGGGCGTCCGGCTGCAGGGCGCGCAGGTCGGAGGCCACTTCGGAGCACATCACGATGCTGCCGCTGCTGCCCCGGAGGAAATACTTCGAAAAAGGTTTGTCAAAGAACCGTCGTTCGTGGGGAATCACGTTGTCCAGGATCGAAATGACCTTGCAGCGCTTCCGGAGCCTCCGGGTCACATACCCGAGGGAAGGTCCGAAGAAAGGCATCCAGTAGCGGACAATGACAAGGTCCGGATTCCAGGCTTCGATGGTCCGGGCCGTCCGCAGCCAGCTCAGCGGATTCACGGAATCCAGCAGGGCCTGCGAGGGGACCGGAAAGGCTTCGTCCTCCGGGGTCACGTACTGCGTCTTGCCGGGGAAGAGGAAGCCGGGATACTGCCGCTTGAAATTGAAGGCCGCTACGTCGTGGGCCTTCCCCAGTTCCTGGTAAATGGCCGCGTTGAACTGGGCGATTCCGCCCCGGTAGGGGTAGAAGCAGGACAGTATCGCGATTCTCAAACTACTTCTTGTCTTTGGTCTTGATGTATTCGGCGTTCAGTCCGGCCACGATTTCTTCCGTGATGTCGAGGTCGGCGTCACCGGCGACGACGGGCAGCGGAAGGATGTCTCCCTGGGTCGCGATGATCATCGCATACTGCTTCTCGGCGTTGAAGGCGTCGATGAAGGTCTTGATGGCGTCGGCGATCTGGTTCTGCATCACGGTCTGCTCTTCGTAGATTTCCTGCTGCTTCTGGGCGGCGTACTGCTGGAATTCCTGGTCCTGCTGCTGGAGCTTCTGGTACTGGGCTTCGGCGACGGAGCTCGTCAGGAGGCCCTTGTTGACCTTCTCCTGGAAGGAGTTCACGTCGCTCTGGAGCTTGTTCTGGCGGCGGGTCACTTCCTGGTTGATACCCTGGACCTTGGTCTCGACGACGCTGCTGAGGTCGTTCGCCATGTCGTATTCCTTGATTACGGTGTCGAGGTTGAAGTAGACGACCGCACCTTTGTGGGCGACGGGTTCGGCGGTCTCGGCAGTGGCGGCGGGTGCAGTCTGGTTGCAGGAAACGGCCATCATCGCGATGGCGGCCAGGCCGAGAATGGTGGAAATTCTTTTCATTACTTTTTGGCTGTCTTATATTTTGGCAAAGGTAACTATTTTTTCTGAATCTCTCCCAGATAGCGGGCGATAGTTTCCTCGAGGCCCAGGTACAGCGCATCGCTGATCAGGGCGTGGCCGATCGAGACTTCGTCGAGCCAGGGGATGCTGCGGACGAAGAAGGCGAGGTTGTCGAGGTTCAGGTCGTGGCCGGCGTTCACGCCGAGGGCGCAGGTCCGGGCGGCGTCGGCGGTCGCGACGTAGGGCCGGACCGCTTCCTCCGGGTCCGCGGCGTAGCCCGCCGCGTAGGCGGCCGTGTACATCTCGATCCGGTCCGCCATGCACTCGCTGGCGGCGTAAGCCATGACCGGGTTGGGGTCGATGAAGATCGAGGTGCGGATGCCGTGGGCCATGAAAGTATGGCAGACGTCCCGCAGGAACTGCTTGTTGGCCATCACGTCCCAGCCGGCGTTGGAGGTCAGGGCGTCGTAGCCGTCGGGGACCAGGGTCACCTGGTCGGGCCTGACCTCGCAGACGAGGTCGATGAAACTCTGGGTCGGGTTGCCCTCGATGTTGAATTCGGTCTTGACGAGCGGGCGGAGCGCGCGGACGTCGTCATAGCGGATGTGGCGTCCGTCGGGGCGGGGGTGGACCGTGATGCCCTGGGCGCCGAAGGATTCGATGTCGACGGCGGCCTTCTCCACGTCCGGCACGTTGCCTCCCCGCGAGTTGCGCAGGGTTGCGATCTTGTTGATGTTGACGCTGAGTGTAGTCATACCGCAAAAGTAAGGATTTTAGGGAAATAATGATTATTTTTGAAGGCTAAATGTGAAACGCACGCGTTTTGAGACTCGCCGTATTTTTCAAGCAGGCCCGGCTGCGCCGGGACAAGGCTTTCCTCTCCCTGAAAGCGGAGCTGGAGGCCGCCGGATGCGAACTGTATGAGGCCGCCGACGCACTCCTTCCCGGGACGGACATGCTCCTGAGCGTGGGCGGCGACGGTACGTTCCTGAGCGCCGCGACGCTCGTCGCCGGGACGGACGTCCCCGTCCTCGGCGTGAACCTCGGCCGCCTCGGCTTCCTGTCCGAATACAGCCCCGGCGACATCGCCGCCCCCCTGCTGCGCGGGGAGTACACCCTGGAGGACCGGGACCTGCTCGAGGTCCGGACGGACCCGGACGGCCTGCAGCCCGCCAAGCCTTTCGCGCTGAACGAGATCTCCGTCCACCGCAGCGGCGCGGCGATGCTCGGCGTCGACGTCTCCGTCGACGGGGAGCCGCTGCCGACCTACTGGGCCGACGGCCTGCTGGTCGCGACCGGCTCCGGCTCGACCGCCTATTCGCTCAGCGTCGGCGGCCCGATCTGCCTGCCGGGCGCGAAGGTGATGATCCTGGCTCCGATTGCCCCCCACAACCTGAACCTCCGCCCCCTCATCGTCCCCTCGGACGCCCGTATCCGCATCTCCTTCCGCTCCCGCGACCGGAAGGTCAGCTGCACGCTCGACAACCGCAACCTTCTTTTGGACAAGGATGCCGCGATCGAAGTCTCGGTGGCACGTTTTTCGCTCAAGAGGGTCCGGTTCCCGAAGTCCAATTTCATCGGTGCCCTGCAGGAAAAACTCTTCTGGGGCGAGGACGTCCGGAACGAAGCAGACTGATCCCTTATGGAAGAAGAAAAGAAACTGCCCGTACACGTCTCCATCATTATGGACGGCAACGGCCGCTGGGCCAAAGAACGCGGCCAGGAGCGCATCCACGGCCATTTTGAAGGTGTTGCCAGCGTGCGCGCCTGCGCCGAGGAAGCGGCCCGCCAGGGCATCCGCTACCTCTCCCTGTTCGCCTTCTCCGAAGAGAACTGGAACCGCCCCGGCGCGGAGGTCGGCGCCTTGATGGAGCTGATGGGGAAATCCGTCTGCGATGAAGAGAAAACGCTGATGGACAACAACATGCGTTTCCTCGTCCTGGGCAACCGGGCGCGGCTCTCCGCCGGGCTCGAGGCCGCCATCCGCGCGCTCGAAGAGAAAACCGCCGCCAACACCGGCACGACCCTCGTCGTCTTCCTCAGCTACAGCGGCAAGTGGGACCTCCTCCAGGCCGCCCGCCGGATGGCCGCGGCCGGGGACGACGACCTCGAAAAATACCTCGTCACCGCCGGCGTCCCGGACCCGGACCTCATCATCCGGACCTCCGGCGAGCAGCGCCTCAGCAACTTCCTCCTCTGGCAGGCCGCCTATGCGGAACTGCTCTTCGTCGACAAGTACTGGCCCGACTTCCGCGAGGCGGATTTCCGCGCCGCGCTGGAGGAATTCGCCAAACGGGACCGCCGTTATGGAAAAGTCAAATAAATACCTTATATTTGCAAACTTTTTAAGAAACCGGCCCGATGACTAGATTCCTGAAGCTGTTCCTCCCCTGCCTCCTGCTGGCGGTCCCGCTCCTGCTGCGGGCCCAGTCGCAGGATTTCGAGGTGGATTATGCCCGTCCGAGGGAATACTTCGTCGCCGGCGTCACGGTCGAGGGCAACACCGTCTTCAGCTCCGACCAGATCATCCAGGTCTCCGGCCTCCGCAAGGGCGTCAAGGTCGGTGTCCCGAGCGACGACATCGCCGACGTCATCAGCCGCCTCTGGGCCCAGCGCTATTTCGAAGACGTGTCGATCGCCGTCGACAGCCTGACCGCGGGCCGCGACTCCGCCTACTTCAAGATTATCGTCCGGGAGCGCCCGCGCGTTTCCCGCTGGGACTTCACCGGCGTCCGCACCGGCGAGAAGAAGGACCTGCAGGAGCGCCTGAACCTGCGCCGCGGCGGCGAGTATTCCGAATACATCGCCTCCGCCTCCTCGGACATCATCAAGCGCTTCTACGCCGAAAAGGGCTTCCTGAACGCGGAAGTGACCCCGGAAGTCGTCAGGGACAGCGTCGTGAAGAACGCGATCCGCGTGACCTTCAAGGTCGACCGCAAGGAGCGCGTCCGCATCAAGACGATCAACTTCGAAGGCGCGGACGGCGAGATTTCCGACTGGAAGCTTGCCAAGTCGATGAAGAAGACGAAGTCCAACAAGATCTACAACTTCTTCTCCAGCAAGAAGTTCAGCGAAAAGGACTACCCGGATGACAAGAACAGCCTGATCAGCGCCTTCAACGAAGCCGGCTACCGCGACGCCCGCCTCGTCAAGGACTCCATCTACTACGTCGAGCCCGGCCGCCTCGGCATCGACCTGAAGGTCGACAAGGGCCGCAAATACTACTTCCGCAACATTACCTGGACCGGCAACTCCCTCTACGCGACCGACGTGCTGAACTCCGTCCTCGGCATCGAGAAGGGCGACGTGTACGACGTCGTGACGATGGAGAAGCGCCTCTTCGGCGGCGACAAGCAGACCGACTACGACGTAACGAAGCTCTACCGCGACAACGGCTACCTCTTCATCAACGTGACCCCGGTCGAGCTGACGATCCAGGACGACTCCGTCGACGTGGAGATCCGCATCGCCGAAGGCAAGCCCGCGACCCTGAACAACATCATCATCAACGGCAACGACCTCACGAGCGAGAAAATCGTCCGCCGCCAGGTCTTCACCCGCCCGGGCTACCTCTACAGCCAGACCGACTTCGAGCGCTCGATCCGGGAAATCGCCTCCCTCGGCCAGTTCGACCAGGAGGCCATCGCGGACCCCAACAAGGGATGGTCGATCCTTCCGAATTCCCTGAACAATACCGTCGACATCGTCTACAACGTGACGGAGAAGCCTTCTAGCCAGCTCGAGCTTTCCGGCGGCTGGGGCGCCAGGACCTTCGTCGCGACCGTCGGCGTCAGCTTCAACAACTTCTCGACCCGGCGCCTGTTCGAGAAGGGCGCCTGGCGTCCCGTCCCGCTGGGCGACGCCCAGAACCTCGCCCTCCGCTTCCAGACGAACGGCACCTACTACACGGCCTTCACCCTCAGCTTCACGGAACCCTGGCTGTTCGGCAAGAAGCCTACCTCGCTTAACCTTTCAACATATTATACCCGTCAGACCAACTCCCTGCTCTACTACGGCATCCTGAACAACGACAAGCAGATCGAGATCTACGGTTTCTCGGCTTCGCTGGGCAACCGCCTGAAATGGCCTGACAACTACTTCATCCTCTACAACGGCCTGAGCTGGCAGTCGTACCGTCTGCGGGACTGGTACTCCGGCTACTTCATCTTCGACAACGGCGTAGCCCACAACATCAGCTACTCGCTGTCCCTGAACCGTACCTCGACCGACCAGAATATCTACCCGCGCCAGGGCTCCGAGTTCACGTTCAACCTCTCGCTGACCCCGCCGTTCTCCCTGCTGCGCAAGAAGGACTTCGACGCGGAGGGCAACGTGATCAAGCGTAACAGCTGGCGGGAAGTCAACTACGACCGCTGGTCTGCGTCCGACCGTTACAAGTGGATCGAGTACCACAAGTGGAAGGTCTCCGGTGCGGTCTATACCAAGCTGGCCGGCGACCTCGTCCTGATGACCCGCGCCCAGTTCGGCTACCTGGGCTTCTACAACCGCAACTGGGGCTATTCCCCGTTCGAGGGATTCCTCGTCGGCGGCGACGGAATGTCGGGCTACAGCACGTATGGCTCGGAAGTTGTATCGATGCGCGGTTATATGAACTACTCGCTTACACCGCAGCTGGCTTCGGCCTACAACTCGGCAGGCATGTCCTGGGCGGGCAACCTCTACGACAAGTTCACGGTCGAGCTCCGTTACCCGGTCATCCTCCAGCCGCAGTCGACGATCTTCGTCCTCGCTTTCGCGGAAGGAGGCAACTGCTGGTCCGACATCCGGAACTTCAACCCGTTCCAGATCAAGCGTTCCGCCGGTATCGGCGCGCGCATCTTCCTCCCGATGGTGGGCCTGCTCGGTGTAGACTGGGGTTATGGATTTGATGATAAGGAAAACGGCGGAAGCCAATTCCATTTTGTGATAGGACAGCAGTTCTAAGTTGAATCTTATAAAAAACATTGAATATGAAAAAGATCGTTTTGTTTGCCGCTATGGCTTTTGTTTCGGTGACCGGTTTCGCCCAGAACAAATTCGCCCACGTGAACTTCAATGAGCTTGTTTACCTCATGCCTGAGATGGACGCCGCCCGTGAGACGATGAACGCCTCCCAGAAGGAAGCTTCCGACACGTACCAGGCCATGGTCGACGAGTTCCAGTCCAAGTACCAGCAGTACCAGCAGAAGGCTTCGACCTGGACCCAGGCCATCCGCGAGAGCAAGGAGAAGGAGCTGACCGAGATCAACCAGCGCATCGAGGAATTCAACCAGTCCATCCAGCAGGAGCTCGCCGCCCAGCAGCAGGAGCTGCTCGCCCCGATCCAGCAGAAAGCCCAGGAGGCTGTCCAGAAGCTGGCCAAGGAAGGCGGTTACATCTACGTGATGGACGTCGCGACGTTCCTCTATGTCGACGAGGCCCAGAGCGTGGACCTGACGCCCGCCGCCCGCCGCGCCCTCGGCATCCCTGAGAGCCGGACCCTCGAGAGCCTCCAGGCCGAGCTTGCCGCCCAGCAGCAACAGGCGCAGCAGTAGCGCTTCGACCCCCGGCGTGATGTCGGGACAAAACTAACCGCAAAGACCTAAAACTATCAATTTACATAACTAAATCTACAATGCAACATAAAGTCATTGATGCTAAAGATGTTGTAATCAGATTTGCAGGAGATTCGGGAGATGGTATGCAGCTCACCGGATCTCTTTTTGCAGATATGTCCGCCGTGTACGGAAACAAGCTTTCCGTTTTCCCGGACTACCCGGCTGAAATCCGGGCTCCGCACGGCACCGTCTCGGGCGTGTCCGGCTTCCAGGTCCATATCGGAGGCGACGACGTGATTACCCCGGGCGATTTCTGCGACCTGCTCGTGGCGATGAACCCGGCGGCCCTGAAGGCCAACGCCAAGTGGTGCAAGCGCAACGCCATGATCCTGGTCGACACCGACGCCTTCGACGAGGCCGGCATGAAGAAAGCCGGTTTCCAGACGGAGGATCCGTTCCTCGAACTGCGGGTGGAAGACAGGGCCATCATCCCGACCCCGATCACGACCCTGACGATGGAGAGCCTCAAGGACTCCGGACTGGACATGAAGACCATCCGCAAGTGCAAGAACATGTTCACCCTCGGCATGGCCTGCTTCATCTACAGCCGTCCGCTGGAGTACATCTACAACTACATCGAGGCCAAGTTCGCGAAGAAGCACCCGGAACTCGTCGAGCCCAACAAGCGGGTCCTGAACGACGGCTTCAACTACGCCGCCAACATCCAGGCCATCCCGAACACCTACGAAGTCAAGCCCGCCCACATGAAGAAGGGCACCTACCGGAACATCAACGGCAACCAGGCGACCGCCTGGGGACTGCTGGCCGCTTCCGAGAAGTCCCATCTCCCGCTGTTCTGCGGCTCCTACCCGATCACGCCCGCAACGGGCATCCTCGAGGAACTCGCCATCCACAAGAGCCTCGGCGCCAAGACGCTGCAGGCGGAGGACGAGATCGCCGGCATCTGCACGGCCATCGGCGCCTCCTTTGCCGGCAACCTGGCCGTCACGACGACCTCCGGCCCCGGCCTCTCGCTGAAGACGGAGGCCCTCGGACTCGCCGTGATGGCGGAGCTCCCGCTCGTCGTCGTGGACGTCCAGCGCGCCGGCCCTTCGACGGGTATCCCGACGAAGACCGAGCAGACCGACCTGAACCAGGCGCTTTACGGACGCAACGGCGAATGCCCGATCCCCGTCATTGCCGCCCATTCCCCGGCCCACTGCTTCGACGCCGCCTTCAACGCCTGCAAGATCGCCGTGGAGCACATGACCCCCGTCATCCTGCTCTCCGAAGGTTTCATCGGCAACGGCTCGGAGCCCTGGCGGATCCCTTCGATGAAGGACTATCCGGAGATCGTCCCGCCGCTCGCCCGGTATGAAGGCCACCCGTTCCACCCGTTCGAGCGCGATCCCGAGACGATGGTCCCGAAGTGGGCGATCCCGGGCACCAAGGGCCTGGAGCACCGCGTCGGCGGCCTGGAGAAGAACCACGAAGGCGTCCTCTCCTCCGATCCGGCCAACCACGCCCTGATGGTCGCCGAACGCCAGGCGAAGGTCGAGAAGATCGCCGACTTCATCCCCGAGCTGACCGTGAACGGACCTGCGTCCGGCAAGGTCCTCGTCGTGGGCTGGGGCGGCACCTTCGGCCACATCCTGACGGCGTGCCACGAAATCGGCGACGTCCCGTTCGCGCATTTCGACTACATCTACCCGGTTCCGCGCAACACCCGCGAGATCCTGTCCCGCTACGAGAAGATCCTCGTCTGCGAGCTGAACAACGGCCAGTTCGCCGCCTACCTGCGGAATCTGTTCCCGGAGTTCCATTACATCAAGTTCAACAAGGTCCAGGGCCAGCCGTTCCTCGTCGAGGAACTGACCGAAGCAATAAAGGAGGCATACAATGGCTAATTTGACATTCAAGGATTTCAAGAGCGACCAGGAAGTCCGCTGGTGCCCCGGCTGCGGCGACCACGCCGTGCTGGCGGCGCTCCAGCGCTCCCTCCCGAAGGTGAGCCAGGCGCTCGGCTATGAGAAGGAACGCTATGTCGTCGTTTCCGGCATCGGCTGCTCCTCCCGCCTTCCTTATTACATGGACACCTACGGCTTCCACAGCATCCACGGCCGCGCGACGGCGGTCTCGACCGGCATCAAGGTCGCGAACCCGTGGCTGACCATCTGGCAGGCCTGCGGCGACGGCGACGCCCTCGCCATCGGCGGCAACCACTTCATCCATGCCATCCGGCGCAACATCGACATCAACATCATCCTCTTCAACAACCAGATCTACGGCTTGACGAAGGGCCAGTATTCCCCGACCTCGAAGTTCGGCGCGATTACGAAGACCTCCCCGTACGGCACGGTCGAGCACCCGTTCAACCCGGGCTCCCTCGTGCTGGGCGCGAAGGGCACCTTCTTCGCCCGCAGCCTCGACGTCGAGCTGGCGCTGAACGAGGAGATCATGACCGCGGCGGCCCTCCACGACGGAACCTCCGTGATGGAGATGCTGACCAACTGCGTGATCTTCAATGACGGCGCCCACAAGAACCTCTCCGACCCGGCCGTCCGCGCCGACCGCACCATCGTCCTCCGCCACGGCGAGAAGATGGTCTTCGGCAAGGACCGCAACAAGGGCCTCGTCCTCTTCGGCATGGGCATCAAGGCCGTGACCATCGGCGAAGACGGTTTCACGATCGACGACGTGCTGACCCACGACGCCCACACGGACAACATGGGTATCCACATGATGCTCGCCGACATGAAGGGACCGGACCTGCCGGTCGCCCTCGGCGTCATCCGCGACGTCAAGGACATCACCTACGACGACGGCGTCCGCGACCAGGTCAAGGACGTGATGGCCAAATCGAAGATCCACAGCGTCGACGAGCTGCTCCACAGCGGATCGACCTGGGAAGTTGAATAGACACCACTTTAACTAAACACTGATACACATAATGAAAGCACAAGACATCATGGCCCGCCTCCAGGCCAAGTATCCGGGAGAAGTCGAATATCTCCAGGCGGTACAGGAGGTTTTGGAATCTGTCGAAGAGACCTATAACCAGCATCCCGAGTTCGAGAAGGCGAGAATCGTCGAGCGGATGGTCGAGCCGGACCGCATCTTCACGTTCCGCGTGACCTGGGTCGATGACAGCGGCGAGGTGCGTACCAACACCGGCTACCGCGTGCAGTTCAACAGCGCGATCGGCCCCTACAAGGGCGGCCTGCGCTTTCATCGCGCCGTGACCCCTTCGATGCTGAAGTTCCTCGGCTTCGAGCAGACCTTCAAGAACGCCCTCACGACCCTGCCGATGGGCGGCGCCAAGGGCGGTTCCGATTTCGACCCGGTCGGCAAGAGCAACGACGAGATCATGCGCTTCTGCCAGGCCTTCATGTATGAACTCTGGCAGTGCATCGGTCCCGACCAGGATATTCCGGCGGGCGACGTAGGCGTCGGCGGCCGCGAAATCGGCTACATGTACGGCATGTACAAGAAGCTCGCGCGCGAGTACAACACCGGCGTCCTGACCGGCAAGGGCAGCACCTGGGGCGGCTCCATCCTCCGTCCGGAGGCGACCGGCTTCGGCGCCCTCTACTTCGCCCAGAACATGCTCCACAAGATCGGCAAGGACATCAAGGGCCTCACGCTCGCGATCTCCGGCTTCGGCAACGTGGCCTGGGGCGCCAGCAAGAAGGCGGTCGAGCTCGGCGCCAAGGTCGTGGCCATCTCCGGCCCGGACGGCGTCTGCGCGATCCCGGACGGCATCACCCCGGAAATGATCGACTACATGCTCGAGATGCGTGCCTCCAACCGCAACCGCGTCGAGGATATGGCGACCAAGTTCCCCGGCAAGGCAATCTTCACCCCGGGCAAGAAGGCCTGGAGCGTCAAGTGCGACATCGCCCTCCCGTGCGCTTTCCAGAACGAGCTGTCCGAAGACGACGCGAAGGAACTGAAGGCGAACGGCTGCTGGTGCTGCTGCGAGGTGTCCAATATGGGATGCCAGCCGGGCGCCATCCATTTCTTCCAGAACAACGGTGTCCTCTTCGCGCCGGGCAAGGCGGTCAACGCCGGCGGCGTGGCCACTTCGGGCCTGGAGATGACCCAGAACGCTTCGCACATCAGCTGGAGCGGGGAAGAGGTGGACCAGAAGCTCCATTTCATCATGAAATCGATCCACGAGCAGTGCGTCAAGTTCGGCACCCGTCCGGACGGCAGCGTCGACTACGTGAAGGGTGCGAACGTCGCGGGCTTCATGAAGGTCGCGCAGGCGATGCTCGAGCAGGGGATCGTCTAAATCCTGCCCTTATGGACTTCCTGGAAGTTATCGAAAAGAGGCACAGCGTCCGGGCTTTTACCGGAGAGGCTGTGCCTCGTTTCTTGCTGGACGAATTGATCGAGGACGCCCGCACGGCGCCTTCCAGCAAGAACTGCAAGAGTTCCGGATTCATGATCCTCGAGGATCCGGACCTGATTGCCGCCGTCGGCCAGATGCGGGACGGCGGGTCCCATTTCCTCAGCCAGGCGCCGGCCGCCATCGTGGTGCTCGGCGACTCCGCCAAGTCGGACATGTGGGTTGAGAACAGCGCAATCAGCGCGACGTTCATCCAGCTGTCCGCCGTGGCGCACGGCCTCGGGACCTGCTGGGTGCAGGTCCGCGGCCGCGACCGGACCCTGCCGGACGGCAGCAGGCAGCTGGCGGAGGACTACCTGCGCGACCTGCTGGGCATTAAAGAGGATTATTCCGTCCTCTGCGTCATTGCTGTTGGATACGAAGGATAGAATTGCTATTTTTGCAAGATTTTGCAAGGCAATTTTATTTAGTGCATTCTTTTATGGCTGACAAAAGATTCAATGTGAAGTTCTGTGTCCTGCTGCCGATCGTGCTGCTGGTCACGGCCTTCCTTTGGGCTGTCCCGACGGGTTTCTTCGGGATCGAAGCCCTTACCCCTGTCCAGCAGCGCGTCATCGCCCTTTTCGTGTTCGCGGCGCTGATGTGGATGTTCGAAATCGTTCCGAACTGGGCGACGTCCGTCCTTGTGATCGTGCTGTCCCTGCTGACGGTCTCCAACAAGGGCATCGGGTTCCTCTGTACGCCCGAAGCGGGCCAGCTGGTGCCGTATGCCAGCATCATGGCGGCGTTCGCAGACCCGATCGTGATGCTGTTCCTCGGCGGCTTTACGCTGGCCATCGTCGCATCGAAATACGGGCTGGACGTGACGCTCGCGCGCGTGCTGCTGAAGCCTTTCGGTACCAAGCCGCGCTGGGTGCTCCTGGGCTTCCTGGTCGTGATCGCCGTGTTCTCGATGTTCATGAGCAACACCGCGACCGCGGCGATGATGCTGGCCTTCCTGGCGCCGGTGCTCGCCGTGCTGCCGTCGGATGACAAGGGCAAGATCGGCCTTTCGCTCGCGATCCCCGTCGCTTCGAACCTCGGCGGTATCGGCACGACGATCGGCACCCCGCCGAACGCGACCGCCATCAAGTTCCTCGGCGAAGCCGGCATTGAGATCACCTTCTCCGAGTGGGCCATCCATATGATTCCCTACGTGCTGGTCATGATCCTGATCGCGTGGGTGCTCCTGCAGGTGATGTTCCCGTTCAAGACCGAGCGTCTCGTGCTCGAGATTCCGGAGAGCAAGCGCAGGACGGACTGGAAGACCTATGTCGTCTGGGGCACGTTCGCGCTGACGATCCTGCTCTGGGCGACCGAGAGCCTGACGAAGATCTCCTCGAACATCGTGGCGCTGATCCCGCTCTCCGTCTTCACGCTGACCGGCATTTTCGGCAAGGATGACATCAAGGAAATCAACTGGACTGTCCTCTGGCTCGTCGCGGGAGGCTTCGCCCTCGGTACCGACCTCCAGCAGACCGGCCTGGCGAAGGTGCTGATCGAGTCGATCCCGTTCGGTTCGATGTCCGTCGTCGCCGTGTTCCTGATCGGCGGCATCGTCTGCTACTTCCTGAGCAATTTCATCAGCAATTCCGCGACCGCGGCCCTGCTGATCCCGATCCTGATCGTGATTGCGATGGGTATGGCCGATCCGGCCGCCGCCAACAACGCGTCCTTCCTCGCCTGGGGCGGTTCGAACGCGATGATCATTTTCGTGGCGACCTGCGCCTCGATCGCGATGATCCTGCCGATCAGTACGCCGCCGAATGCGATCGCGAGTTCGACGGGCCTCGTCTCGACGAAGGACATGGCCAAGGTCGGCATCATCATCGGCGTCATCGGCTTCGTCCTTGCCTTCTTCTGGCTGACCAAGGTCTTCCCCTTCCCCGCCGCCTAAACTATTTGTCATTCCGAGCGCACGCCTCCTGTCATTCCGAGCGAAGCGAAGGAATCTATACGCTGAAAAGACTGTTTTCCTGAGATATCCCGAAAAAGGGCTACTCAGAAAAACAGTCTTTTCAGCTGTCAAATCCGTCATGCCCGACCGGTTCGGGCATCTATTTTCCGACGGTGGAGCGGTAGAGGACGATGCGGCGGGCGCCGACACCCATGATGGTGACGTTGTCCTCATCGCCGTTGAGGCGGCGGAGCGGGACCCAGGCGCCGTCCTTGAAGGTACCTTCCTCGATGACCTCGTGGAGGACCTGGCCGTCCTTGGCGCTGGTGGACTGGAAGCTGAAGCGCGCGTTGCAGCCGACGATGTAGAACTCATCTGCGCCGGTCTGGATCACGAGGGCGCCGGACTGGGCCTGCTGCTGGGCGCGGGCGGCAAGGGCGGCGTTCTGCGCGGCCATCTGCTCGGCGCCCTGGCCGTAGTTGACCGCCCTGCGGTCACGCACGGAGGACTGGAGGGTCAGGACGTAGTCGCCCATCGTCACGCTGGGCGTCGGGTTATCCGTTCCGACCAGCAGGCCGCGCATCCGGTCGCTGCCGTAGTTGTCCGGCAGGAGCGTCCCCATCTCGGAGAGGATGCCGTAGCAGGCGCCGAGGCGCGCGAAATCTTCGGCCGAAACGCCGAAGAAGTTGCCTTCCTGCGGGCCGTCGAAGCCGAAGGGCGCGAAGCCCAGGGCGTCGAATTCACCGTAGGCATAGAGGGCCTTGGCGGTGTCGCCCCGGGATTCCGGGATGAAGACCGGATTCCCGCCCATCGCGAACTGGCCGAGCGTCCACTCGAAGACGTTGGCATAGATATCCGGGGCGATCATGTCCACGGCGGGCGCGGCCGCACGCCAGACATCGAGCACCCAGGGCTGGGGGCTGCCCGAAGGGTACTGGCCCGGAGCGCCCATGCCCGGCTGCTTGATCCAGTTGTTGACGTACATCGGGATGTTGTGCTCCGCCTTGCCGGCGGCCGCGATCTCACCGACATATTTCGCATAGTGGTAGGCCTGGAAGAGTTCCTCGGTATAGCGCGGGAATTCCTTCCAGTCTTCGGCCTTTTCGAAACTCTTGCCGAAGACCTCCTCCCAGTTGCCCCGGGTCTTGTAGCCGTTCGCGGCCCAGACCTTCTCCAGTTCCGGATACAGGTGGCCCTTGTGGGCCGTCAGGTAGGCGGTCATGTCAGCGGGGACCTGCGCTTTCCAGGCTTTTTCGGCCGCGGCGGAATAGTCCCTCGGGCCGCCCAGGATGCCGATTTCGTTCTCGACCTGCATCATGATGACGGTGTGGTCGGGGTCGATTTCCCGGATGTGGCGCATCAGCGCGGCGTAGGCCTTCTTGTCCGCCTCCAGCGAGGCCTTGCCGAAGGTCGAGAGCACGTTCAGGGTCTTGCCGTCCTTGTCCTCCGCGAGGGGATACTTCTTCGGGTCCCGCTTGACGTAACCGGGCGCGTAAGTCGAGTAGCCGTTCTTCCAGCTGGCGAACCAGATCATCACGACCTTCAGGCCGTGCTTGCGGGCGTTCCGGATCACGTGGTCCACGGAGGAAAAATCGTAGCGGCCCTCCTGCGGCTCGACCAGCTCCCAGGAGGCGGAAGCGATCACGAAATTGAAATGGGCGTCCTTCATCTGTTCCCAGACGTCGATGTCGTCCATATACTGTTCGCTGGAGCTCGTGGAATTGTGGAGCTCGCCGCCGAACATCACGAAGGGTTTTCCGTCGATCTCGAAACGGGTAACCCCGTCGCGGGTGACGAGGGCCGGCTGCGCCGCCGCCCCGGCGGCCAGCAGCAATCCCGCGGCCGCGAGGATCAGTCTCAGTCTTTTCATTATTTGGCTGCAATACATTCAATCTCGACCAGGGCGCCCTTGGGGAGCGTCTTTACGGCCACGGCGCTCCGGGCCGGGAACGGCGGCTGGAAGAACCGGGCATAGATCTCGTTCATCGCCGCGAAATCGCCCATGTCGGCGAGGAAGACCGTCGTCTTGACGACATGGGAAAGCGAGAGCCCCGCCGCGCGGAGGATGGCCTCCGCATTCAGGATGGACTGGCGCGTCTGTGCCTGGATGCCGCCCTCCGGGAACGCGCCCGTCGCAGGGTCGATGGGAAGCTGCCCCGAAAGGAAAATGAGCCCGGCCCCGCTGTCGATGGCCTGGCTGTAAGGCCCGATCGCCGCCGGCGCCTTCTCCGTGCTGATAGGTTTCATTGTCAGATTGATTAGATATCCTTTCCTCAAAGATACCATAATTTACTGACACGAATGCAGAAAGAACTGTTTTTCTGAGCAGACGTTTTTTCGGCTGTCTCAGGAAAACAGTTCTTTCTGCGAATAGATTCCTTCGCTTCGCTCGGAATGACAGGAGGCGTACGCTCGGAATGACAGGGGTTATTTGACGCGGAGGCGCTGGCCGACGCGGAGGGTCGATTTCGCGGTGATGTTGTTGAGCTTGCAGATGGCGTTGATGGTCGTGTGGTAGCGGACAGCGATGCGGGAGAGGGTGTCGCCGGACTTGACGGTGTAGTACTGCGCGGCCTTGCGCTCGGCCTCGAGCCGCTCGGCTTCGAGGCGGTCCTCCTCGTCGGCGAGGGCGATCAGCTCCTCCTCGTCGTCGGACTCGGGCTCAAACTTGAAATTCGGATCCAGGTGCTGCTTCTTGAAAGTGAAGACCTGGTGGCGCAGGTCGCCGTTGCTGAAGTCGATGATCCATTCCGGGTCGATCGCATAGCCGAGGTAGCGGACCTCGTAGTGGAGGTGGGAGCCGGAGGCGCGGCCGGTCGCGCCGGCGAGGCCGATTTCCTGACCGGCCTCGACCCAGTCGTCCCGCTGCGCTTCCATCTTCGAAAGATGGGCGTAGAAGGTCTCCAGACCGTTCTCGTGGCGGATGACGACGACGTTGCCGTAGCCGCTGATGTACTTGGCCATCCGGACCTTGCCGGCGAAGGAGGCATAGACGGGGGTGCCTTTCGGGAGGCGGATGTCGATGCCGCGGTGGTAGCGGGTGCGGCGGTAGCCGTAGCGGGAGGAGATGTCGATCCGGGAGAGGTCGCCGGGGTAGCAGTACTGGCTGGCGTCATCGACGAGCCAGACGTAGGCCTTCTCCGGGAAGCTCTCCCAGGAGCGCCGGTAGGGGTCGGAGCCGTAGTTGTCCCAGAAGGTGTTGAAAGTGTCCTCCTTCAGGACCTCGGCGGGGTCTTTCCAGTATTTGTAGGTCCCGTCGCTCAGCAGGACGATCTTGACGACCGGATTCTCGGTCGCGATCGTGTCGACGCCGACGGCGGAGACGGGCGGGATCAGGGATTTGACGGGGTGCAGGGCGGGGCGCGGGACGAGGAGCTCGGCGCGGCCGCGGGTCAGCCGCAGGGCGGCGGAATCGGTCTGTCCCCAGACCTGGACGCAGGCGGCGAGGACGAGAAGGGTAACTATGGTTTTTCTCACAAAAAGTCGGTTTACTGGTATTTAGACAACGTCGGTCGGCAAAAGTCAAGCCGCTAGGACTGCCGGGCGCCGAATTTTTCCTCCAGGAGGGCTTTCGTGCGGGCGATCTTCTCCGCGAGGAGCTCGTCCGTCGTGGCCTCGCAGATGAAGCGGAGGTAGGGCTCCGTGTTCGAGGGGCGGATGTTGAACCACCACTGCGGGAACTCGAGGCGGTAGCCGTCGAAGTCCATCACGCGGTCCGGTTTTTCCTCCGAGGCCCACAGCTCCTTCACGGCTTCCATCGCGCCGGCCTTGTCCTCGACGCGGAAGTTGATCTCGCCGGAGTTGCGGTAGCGGGTCAGCCTGTCGATCTCGCCGCTGAGCGTGCGGCCCTGCTTCTTCAGGGCGGAAGCGATGCGGAGCACGATGATCGAGGCGAGCATGCCGCTGTCGCTGTAGAAGAAGTCCTTGAAGTAGTAGTGGCCGGCCAGCTCGCCGCCCCAGAGGCCGTCGATCTCGCGGAGCTTGGGTGCGGCGAAGGCGCGGCCCACGCGCCAGGTATGGACCTCGGCGCCGTAGCCGGCGAGGAACTCGCCCACGGCCTTGGAACTGCGGATTTCCTGCAGCACGCGGGGGTTCCGCGCGCCGCGCTCGTCGCAGAAGTAATAGGCCATCAGGGCGATGATGAGATCGGGGGCGATGAAGCGGGCCCGGTCGTCCACGAACATCACGCGGTCGGCGTCGCCGTCATAGATGACGCCGATGTCGGCGCCGCTCTCGCGCACCAGCGTGCGGAGGGGCTCCACGTTCTTGGGGATGAGGGGGTTGGGCTCGTGGTTGGGGAAACGGCCGTCCATCTCGTCGAAGAGGAATTCGGCGTCCTCGCCCCGGAAGATCTCCTTCGCGAAGAGGGTGCTCATCCCGTTGGAGAGGTCGAAGGCGATCCTGAGGTTGGAATAGTCGCCCTTGTACCGGCGGAGGAAGGCGAGGTAGTCGGGCTTGATGTCGATTTCCTTCACGCTGCCTTTCTGCGCCGCGGGCGGGGTCGGGCGGCCCTCGTCGATCCACTGTTTGATCTGCCCGAGGCCCGTGTCGAAGCCGACGGGAAGCGCGTTCTCGCGGCTGACCTTCATCCCGTTGTACTCGCGGGGGTTGTGGGAGGCGGTAATCTGGACGGAGGCCTTGTAGCCGTAGTTCGCGGTCCCGAAATAGACCAGCGGCGTGCTGCTGAGGCCGATGTCGTCCACGTCGGCGCCGGCGTCGGTGATGCCCGCGAGCAGGGCGTCGTGGATCTCCGGGGAGGAAACGCGGCAGTCGCGGCCGACCAGCACGCGCCGGGCCCCGAGGAGCTCAGGGATGAAATAGCCGACCTTGTAGGCGGTCTCCTTGTCGAAATCGACGCCGTAGATACCGCGGATATCGTATGCGTGGAATGCTCCCATACGTTTATTTCAGTTTGGATTTGTAGTGCGTGGATACCTTGCCGTGGGAGATGCCCTGCAGCTTCTTGGAAATCATCTTCTTGCGGATCGGGGCGACCAGATCGACGAAGAGGGTCCCGTCGAGGTGGGACATTTCGTGCTGGACCATCCGGCAGGCGAACCTGTCGAGGGTCTCCTCGACCTGCTCGAACTTTTCGTTCCAGTAGCGGACGGTCATCGATTCCGGGCGGGTGACGTCGCAGTAGATGCCGGGGACGCTGAGGCAGCCTTCGCTGAACTCGCATTTCTTCGGGCTTTCTTCCAGGATTTCCGGGTTGATCATCGTGCGGCGGAAGCCCTTCAGGTAGGGATAGACGTCGTACATCACGTCGCCGTCCACGACGAGCACGCGCTGCGAGACGCCGATCTGGGGCGCGGCGAGGCCGCAGCCTTCGGATTCGGCGAGGGTGTCCCAAAGGTCGGTGACGAGCTTCGTCAGTTCCTCTTTCTGCGCGAGGTCGGCCGGAGCGGCCACCTTGCGGAGGACTTCCGAGCCGTACAGGTAGATGGGTTGTATCATTTCTTCTTGTCCAAATAGCTCTGGAGGATGAGGGCGGCGCTGATCCGGTCCACGGAATTCTTGTCCCGGCGGTCGGAGTACTTCATCCCGCCGTCGATCATCGCGCGGTGGGCGAGGACGGAGGTGAAGCGCTCGTCCTCGAGCGAGACCGGGACCGCGGGGAAGTGCCTGGAAAGCTGTTTCAGGAAGATGTCCACGTCGGCGGCCGCCTCCGAGGGCTTGCCGTTCATGTTGACCGGATAGCCGACGACGAAGCGGACGACGGACTCGCTTTCCGCGTACTTTTTCAGATAATCTATTATCTTTGCACTGGGCACTGTCTCCAGGGGGGACGCGAAGATCCCGAGCGGGTCGCTGACTGCGACGCCGACCCGTTTTCTTCCGTAATCTATGCCGATCAATCTCTCCATTGAAAGTGCAAATTTAGCGAAAAGTATGGCAAGAGCAAAAAATAGGGAAAGGGTCAAGATTTTTAGAATCAGTCTGATTGACGACGCTTCCCACCGTGAGATCAAGGCCCTGCGCCTGACGCGGAACACCTTCCTCATCACCGTCATCACCGCCGTCGTCGTCCTGCTCGTGGCCTTTTGGGCGCTGATCGCCTTCACCCCGCTGCGGACCTCGATCCCGGGCTATCCGGACGCCCACGCGCGCCGCATGGCCGTCCAGAACGCGCTCCGCATCGATTCCCTCGAGAGCATCGTGAGCCGCTGGGAACTCTATGCCGAGAACCTGTCCCGGGTCGTCTCCGGGGAGGACCCCGTCCGCATCGACAGCCTCGTGCTGGGCCTCTCGCAGGCCTCGCTGGCGGAGGTGGACCGCCTCGCCCTGGCCCGCCGCGACTCCCTGCTGCGCCAGACGGTGCGCGAGGAGGAGCAGTTCGACCTGAGCGGCGGCCGGCGCGACCTCTCCATCGAGGGGATGCACTTTTTCCCCCCGCTCAAGGGCGTCATCTCCCAGGGCTATGACAGCGTCCTGCACCCCTACATCGACATCACCGCCCCCGCCAACTCGGTCGTGATGTCCGTCCTCGACGGCACGGTCATCTTCGCCGGCTGGAACGACGAAGCCGGCTACACGATCCAGATCCAGCACGCCGGCGGCCTCGTCTCGATCTACAAGCACAACCAGAAGCTCCTCAAGAAGACGGGCGACAAGGTCTCCGCCGGCTCCTCCATCGCCATCGTCGGCAACACCGGCACCCTCACGACCGGCGACCACCTCCATTTCGAGCTCTGGTACCAGGGCGAAGCCGTCGATCCTACCAAGTACATAACTTTCTGATGAAAAGAAGAATCGCCATCCTCGGATCGACTGGCTCGATCGGCCGCCAGGCCCTCGACGTCGTCCGCCAGCACCCGGACCTCTTCGAAGTCGACACCCTGACCGCGAACAACAGCGTCGAACTGCTCGCCCGCCAGGCCGCGGAATTCGACGCCAACAACGCCGTCATCTGCAACCCCGACCGCTACGACGAACTCGCCTCCGCCCTCGGCGGCACCTCCGTCAAGACCTTCAGCGGCACCGATTCCGCCTGCGCGCTGGTCGCCGGCGGGAACGTGGACATCGTCCTGGCCGCGATGGTCGGCTTCAGCGGCCTGCTCCCGACCCTCGCGGCCGTCAAGGCCGGCAAGATCATCGCCCTTGCGAACAAGGAGACGCTCGTCGCCGCCGGCGCGCTGGTGATGTCCCTCGCGCAGGAGCACCATGCGCCCATCCTCCCCGTCGATTCGGAGCATTCCGCGATCTTCCAGTGCCTCCTCGCCGCGCAGGGGAACGCCGTCGAGCGGATCCACCTGACCGCCTCCGGCGGGCCGTTCCGGCAGTGGAGCCGGGAACGGATCGCCGCCGCGACCGCCGCCGACGCACTCAAGCACCCCAACTGGAACATGGGCGCCAAGATTACGATCGACTCCGCGACGATGATGAACAAGGGCTTCGAGGTCATCGAGGCGCGCTGGCTCTTCGATATGGACGCGGACCGCATCAACGTCGTCGTCCACCCCGAATCCATCATCCACTCGATGGTCGAGTTCGAGGACGGCGCCGTCCTCGCCCAGCTCGGCCACCCCGACATGCGCGAGCCGATCCAGTTTGCCCTCGGCTTTCCGGAGCGCCATCCGCTCAGCAACCGGAAGCTCGATTTCGCACGCCTCGGCGCGCTCACCTTCGCGCAGCCGGACCTGGAGCGCTTCCCGGCGCTCGGGCTGGCGTTCGAGGCGCTGCGGCGCGGGGGAAACATCCCCTGCGCGCTGAATGCCGCGAACGAAGCCGCCGTCGCCGCCTTCCTGGCCGGCCGGATCGGCTTCTACGGCATCAGCGACATCGTCGAGAAATGCGTCTTGGGTGCGGATTTTGCAGCGAACCCTTCGCTCGACGACATTCTCGCGACGAACGCGGAAGTGTACGCCCGGGCCAACGCGCTGATCGATGCTGGTTCTGATTAAAACCCTCCAGGTAATCCTCGCCCTGTCCGTGCTGATCCTGTTCCACGAACTGGGCCACTTTGCGTTTGCCAAGCTCTTCGGTATCCGGGTGGAGAAGTTCTACCTGTTCTTCGACGTCGGCGGCAAGTCGCTGCTGAAGTTCCGGAAAGGGGAGACCGAATACGGCATCGGCTGGCTGCCCCTCGGCGGCTACTGCAAGATTGCGGGGATGATCGACGAGTCGATGGACCTGAAGAGCCTGAAGGAAGCGCCCAAGCCCTGGGAGTTCCGCTCGAAGCCGGCGTGGCAGCGGCTGCTCGTGATGGCCGGCGGCGTGCTCTTCAACTTCATCCTCGCGATCGCCGTCTTTACCGTGATCCTCGGCCTGAACGGCCGCTCCTACCTCAGCAACGAGGACAACGTGATCTACGTCAACGAACTGGCCTATGACATGGGCTTCCGCAGCGGCGACCGGATCCTGCGCTTCGACGACTACGTCCCGCAGGACTTCAACATGCTGCAGGCGGAGCTGGGCCGCCGGATGGTCCGCAAGGCCGTCGTGCTGCGCGGGACCGACACGCTAGACATCTACATCGACCGTTCGCGGATCGGGGAGGTGATGAATACGCCCGGGATGTTCGAACTGGCGGTGCCGTTCGTCGTCGACACGCTGATGGCGGATTCCGCCAACGGGGCCGCGGGTCTGCGGCGCGGCGACCGCATCGTCGCCTTCGACGGTGCGCCGGTCGCCTTCGTCCAGGACGCCCGGCCGCTGCTCGCGGCGGCCGCCGGGGCCGGAGTCGAAGCCACGGTGCTCCGCGGGGCCGATACGCTCCGGGTGCCGCTGCAGGTGGACACGCAGGGCCGCATCGGCGTCTATATGCAGATGCCGGGCTACCGGGTGCTCCGCTACAAGGGGCTGCGCGCGCTGCCGGCGGGATGCGCCTATACCTGGGAGACCATCCGGGATTACGTGCGCGACCTGCGGCTCGTCGCGACGCCGAGCACGGGCGCCTACAAGTCCGTGGGCAGCTTCATCGCGATCGGGCAGGTGTTCCCGAACCGCTGGGACTGGCTGCAGTTCGGCTCCCTGCTGGCGCTGCTGTCGATCATGCTGGGCGTGATGAACCTGCTGCCGATTCCGGCGCTGGACGGCGGCCACATCGTCTTTACGCTCTACGAGATACTGACCGGCCGGAAACCGGGCGACCGCTTCCTCGCGGTGATGCAGATCATCGGGATGGTGCTGATATTCGCGCTGATGTTCCTGGCGTTCGGAAACGATATTGGAAGACTCATCAACTGACAAGGATATGAAAAAGTTTATTGCCGTAATTGCCGCCGTCCTGGCGCTGGTGTCCTGCAAGAACTCCGGAAAAGTCCTGCTGCCGAACGTGAGCGGCAAGGCGGGGGAAGTGATCGTCGTGCTGGACAAGGCGGACTGGGAGGGGACCCTCGGGAACGAGGTCCGCGACCTGCTCGCGGACGAGTGCCCGTGGCTGACGCCGCGCGAGCCGCTGTACTCGCTGGTCAACGTCGTCCCGTCGAACTTCGTGGACCTGTTCAAGGTCCACCGCAACATCGTCTTCTTCGAGTTCAACCCCCAGGTTGAGGAAGGCGTCATCCTCCGCAACGACGTCTGGGCGAGCCCGCAGGTCGTGCTGCAGGTCAACGCCCACGACGCGGACAGCGCCGTCGCCGTCCTGAAGGAGAATTCCGAAGTGATCCTGAACGGCATCGAGCAGGCGGAGCGCAACCGCGTGATCAACAACACGCTGCTCTACGAGGAGCGCAACATCGCCCCGCAGGTCCGGGAAATCATGGGCGGTTCGCCGCATTTCCCCTCCGGCTACAAGCTGAAGAAGAAGACCGACGATTTTATCTGGATCGCGGACGAGAAGCAATACACGATGCAGGGCGTCCTGATCTACAAGTACCCCGCCGCCGGCGACGCGTCGGACTTCACGGCCGAGAACATCATCGCCCACCGCAACGAGGCGCTGATGAACAATGTCCCGGGCATGTTCGAGAACACCTACATGACGACTTCCGACTACATCACCCCGACGCTGACCTCCATGCGCTACAAGGGCCGCGACTTCGTCCAGACCCGCGGCTACTGGGAGGTGTACAACGATTATATGGGCGGTCCTTTCGTCTCCCACGCGTTCTATACCCCGGACGGCGGGAGCATCCTGGTGCTCGACGCCTTCGTCTATGCGCCCAAGTATGACAAGCGCCAGTACCTGCGCCAGGTCGAGTCCCTGCTGTACTCCTTCGAGTGGGCTGAAAAAAAGGATTAAAAAAGATTTGGACTTCACGAAAAGAATGTCTATCTTTGCGGTCCGTTTCGGTGGGTTCGTATAACGGCTAGTACTCAGGATTTTCATTCCTGCAATAGGAGTTCGATTCTCCTACCCACTACTAAAAAAATATAAAAAAGTAAGATAATGGCAAACAACCCTTCTGCAGAGAAGTGCATTCGCCAGAGCGAACGGCACAGATTGCATAACAAGTATTATGCGAAGACGACGAGGAACGCGATCCGCGACCTCCGTAACACGACCGACAAGAAGACCGCCGAGGAGAACGCTCCGAAGGTCTATGCGATGATCGACAAGCTCGCCAAGATCGGCGTGATCCACAAGAACAAGGCTTCCAACCTCAAGAGCGGCCTCCAGGTCTACATCAACAAGCTCTCGTAGCGGGGAAGTTCCCGAAAGATAATCGAGAAGTAGCGCAGTTGGTAGCGCACTACGTTCGGGACGTAGGGGTCGGGCGTTCGAGTCGCCTCTTCTCGACCAGGCAGGACGGCAGCAGTGCCGTCCTGCTTGCTTTTTGCCCGGGTTGTTGCTATCTTCGTACCGTATGATGAGAAGACTGTCCGTCGCCGGCCTTGCCGCCGCGCTCCTGCTGCTCGCCGCTTCCTGCCAGGGAACGAAGCAGCCCCTCGAAACGAGGATGTATGAATACTCCGATATGACCGACCACGCGTCCTTGTCCTTCCATGTGGAGCTCCCGACCGCGAAGCGGGGCCCCGGGGCCGCCATCCGGGAGGAACTGCTGAAAGTGGCGGACCTCCAGCTCGGCACGATGTTCCAGTACGAGTCCGGCCGCTCGTTTCCCGCGTTTGAAGGGGACTGGCGTGACGCGCAGGCGTTCCTGGACTATTACTGGGGCCAGAGCCTGGCGCTGATCGACCGTTATTCGCAGGAGGACGCGGACCTGCGGGAAGAGGCGGTCCGCGGGAACGAAGACATGAGCGCGGAGGAGAAGGAATCCTTCCTGGAGAATACGCCGGACTGGGAGTATGACTTCCAGCTGACGCTCGAGGAGGAGCATCCGCGCTACGTCGTCTTCCTGTCGGAGGACTATGTCTATATGGGCGGCGCCCACGGCGGCGTGACGGGCCAGGGCTCCCTGACCTTCGACCGGAAGACCGGCCGCCGGATCGCGCACCTCGTCGATCCGGACTGCGCGGACCGGATCCAGCCGCTGCTGGAGAAAGGACTCTGCGCGTATTTCGCCGACAGCGGCGAGGAGGTCAGCCCGGAGGAACTCCGCGGGTGGCTTTTCCTTGAGGAAGGGGAAGACATTCCCCTGCCGGCCTGGGAGCCGTTCCCGACGGAGGAAGGCCTCGTCTTTACCTACCAGCAGTACGAGATTGCGGCCTATGCGCTCGGGATGCCTTCCTTCGTCGTTCCGTACGAGGAGATCATGCCTTTCCTGACGCCCGAGGCGGCGCTGCTGCTCGTCCGCTGATTCCTTATTCCAATACGCCCAGGGCTGCGCGCAGGGCTGCGGCCGCATCGAAGAGGGCGGCCTGCGCATCCGCTGCCGCGAGCGCGACGTCGTTGCAGGTCTGCACGGCGGTCAGCAGCTCCAGCAGCGTGGCGTCCCCCTGCGTGTAGGAGAACTCCATCCCTTCCAGGACGCCGCGGGCGTCGCCGACCATCTGCCGGGAGTAGTGCTCCGCGACGTCGCGGGCCGCCTGGTAGGCGGTCCAGGCCTGCTGGACCTCGGTGCGCACCAGCTGGCGCGCGGCTTCCAGGTAGCGCTCCGCCTGCGAGACGGAGGCTTCGGCCGCCGCACGCTCTCCGCGGTTCAGGGAGGAGAACTTGAGCGGGATGGTCACGCCGAAGGTCAGCGCGTTGTAGATCGGCGCCGGGGCGATTTCGTTCCGGACTTCCGTGTTGTAGGCGTAGCCCAGTTCCAGTCCCAGGTCCATCGCGCGGGAGGCGCGGACCAGGGCCAGGTTCTTCTGCGAGAGGGTATGGGAGAGTTCCGCGGCCTTCAGGTCGGCGCGGGACAGCTCGGCGATGTCCATCAGCTCGCCGGGACCGTACGGGACGGCCGTCCCCGGGAGTTCCGTGGCGTCCAGGTCGCTGACGGCCATGCCTCCGGCCATCAGCGAGAGGGTCGAGAGGGCATTCTGGTATTCGGCGCGGGCCTGCATCCATTCGCCCTTTTGGGTCAGCGCTTCAAGCGCGGACTGGGCGGCTTCGGTCCGGCGGATTTCGCCGAGGCCGGCGCGGAGGCTGTCCGCACGGGCGACCCGGGCGAGGATCTCGTAGCTGTTGCGGTGGATGCGCTCGTGCTCCCGGGCGGCCCATGCGGCGCTCCAGGCGTAGGACGCCTCCGCGCGGAGCTGCCGCAGGTAGTCGTCGAGGGCGGCCTCGGAGAGTTCCTGCTCCGTGGCCGCGACGCCGATGCGGGCGCGGCGCAGGCCGCCGAGGTTGACCTCGTAGGAGAGGCCCGCCTCGTAGCTGCGGCCCATCATCAGGGTCCGGTCCTGGTTGTCTGAATAGGCGAGGGACAGTTCCGGGTCGTTGAAGACGCGGGCGGCCCGCAGGTTCGCCGCGCTGATTTCGACGTTGTAGCGTTCGGCGAGCAGGGCTGCGTTGTCCCGGGCCACGGCCTGCATATAGGTGGTATAGCTGACGGCCTGCGCCCCGAGCAGGAGCGGGAGCAGCAGGAGCGCGCTACAGATAAATGCTTTCTTCATCTGGGTTCTGGGTTTTGGCCTCCGCGCGGCGCTCCATCAGGTAGTAGAGGGTCGGGAGGATGTACAGGGTGATGACGGTCGAGAACAGGAGGCCGTAGACGATGACGGTCGCGAGGGGGCGCTGGACGTCGGAGCCGATGCCCGTCGCGAGCGAGGCGGGCAGCAGGCCCAGGATGGCCACGGTCGCGGTCATCAGGACCGGACGCAGCCGGTGGGCCGCGCCTTCGACGACCGCCTCGCGCAGCGGCGTCCCTTCCCGGCGCAGGCTGTTGATGTGCGAAATCATGATGACGCCGTTCTGGATCGTCAGGCCGAACAGGGCGATGAAGCCGACGGCGGAGGAGACGTTGAAGGTCATTCCGCGCACGTTCAGCGCCAGCAGGCCGCCGACCAGCGCCAGCGGCAGCAGCGAGATCAGCAGCCCCGCCTGTCGGAAGCGTCCGAAGGCGCCGAAGAGCAGCAGGAACATCAGGGCCAGGACGAACGGGATGATGATCGCCAGGCGGCGGTATGCGCGGCGCTGGTTCTCGAACTGGCCGTCCCAGCGCACCTGGAAGGCGGTATGGTCATAGGAAACCTCCTCCGCGATGCGCCTGCGCGCTTCGTCGAGGTAGGAGGTCAGGTCGCGGCCGCGGAGGTTGAGGCGCACGGTCAGGTGGCGCCGGTTCATCTCGCGGGTGATCGAGCTCGCGCCGAGGACGGAGGTCACCTCCGCGACGGCGGACAGCGGGATCTGCCCGCCGTCCGGGGTCATCAGCCGCAGCGCGGCGATCTTCTCCGGCGTGTCGCGGGCGTCCTCCTTGAAGCGGCAGACCACGTCGTACACGCGGCTCCCGATATAGACTTCCGAGACGGCCTTGCCGCCGATCGCCACCTCGATCAGGTTCGCGATGTCGGAGGCGTTGAGGCCGTAGCGGGCGATGCGCTCGCGGTCCACGCTGACTTTCAGCTGGGGAAGCGGCGGCTCCTGGTCGATGATGACGTCGGTCGCGCCCGGGATGTCCGAGACGACGGCCATCACGTCCTCCGCGATGCGCCGCGCCTCAGTGAGGTCATCCCCGTAGACCTTGACGGCCAGGTCGCTGTGGGAACCGGCGATCTGGTCCATGACCATGTCGATGATCGGCTGCGAGAAGCCGGCCCGGAAGCCCGGCATCGCGGCAATCGCCGCCGACATTTCCTCCACGAGGTCTTCCTTGTCCTTGCCGAATTTCCAGCTGGAATACGGCTTCAGGCCGACGCAGCATTCGATGTGGGAGGAGGTGAAGGCCTCCGCGCCCTCGTCGTCACGCCCGACCTGGGTCATCACGTACGTCACCTCGTCGAACTGCTTCAGGCGGGCGCGCAGCTTCGAGGCCATCTCCGTGGATTTCTCCAGGGAAATGCCCGGGGGCCCCTGGATCTGGATCCAGATGCCGCCCTCGTCCAGGTTCGGCAGGAAGTCCTTTCCGACGGTCACGGCCAGGACGCAGACCGCCGCGAGGATGACGCCGATCAGCGTGAAGACGCCCTTCGGGCGGTCCATCACGCGGCTCGTGCTCTGCTTGTAACGCGCGGTCAGCCGCTCCAGGAAGCGGTTGCGGCGGACCTGCTGCGGCTTGCGGTAGAGCGCGTAGGCGAGGCCCGGAATCAGGATCAGGGCCACGGACAGCGCGCCGATCAGGGCGTAGCCGACCGTGAAGGCCATCGGCGTGAAGAGCTTCTTCTCGATGCGCTCGAAGGTGAAGAGCGGCAGGTAGGCCACGATGATGATGACCGTGGAGAAGAAGATCGGCTTCGCGACATCGGCGATGCGCCGGATCACGGTCTGGCTTTCCAGCGGCTTGTCCGGCGCTTCCTCGCGCAGCTTCAGCAGCCGCTCGATCATCACGATGGCGCCGTCCACGAGGATGCCGAAGTCGATGGCGCCGAGCGACAGCAGGTTGGCGGGGATGCCGGTCAGGTGCATCAGGATGAAGGCGACCAGCAGGGAGATGGGGATGGTCGCCGCGACAATCAGCGCGCTCAGGGGGCTGCCCAGGAAGATCAGCAGGATGCCGATCACGAGCAGCATGCCGAAGAGCAGCGTATGCTTCACGGTGTGGAGGGTCGTTCCGACGAGCTCGGTGCGGTCCATGAAGGGGCGGATCTTCACGCCCTTCGGCAGGACGTCCGAATTCAGCTCGTCCACGGCGGCGTGGACCTTTTCCAGAACCTCGGAGGGGTTCTGGTAGCGGAGCATCTGGACGATGCCTTCCACGCCGTCCTCAATCGACATTTCGTCGTCCACGAAGCCCAGCACGCCCTTGCGCTCGAGGTTGCCGTATTTCAGCTCGCCGAGGTCGGAGAGGCGGACGGGCACGCCGTCCACGGTCTTCACGACGATGCGGCCCATGTCCTCCAGGTTCTCGATCAGGCCGACGCCGCGGACGACGTAACTCACGTCGCCGCTGGACAGCATGCTGCCGCCGCTGTTCGCGTTGTTCTCCTCGATCGCCGTCCGGACGTCGTCCAGCGAGAGGCCGTACTTGATCAGCCGGTTCGGGTCGATTTCGAGCTGGTACTGGGTCGTGAGGCCGCCGAAGTTGCTGACGGCGGCGACGCCCGGGATCTGCTGGAGCCGCGGGATGATGACCCAGTGGTTGAGATCGGTCAGCTCGCGGAGTGTATGGTTCTCGCTTTCAATGACATAGCGGTAGATTTCGCCGGTCGGGGAGGTCAGCGGGTTGAGCTCCGGGACGGCATCGTAGGGAAGGTCGACATCCCCGATGCATTCGCGCACGCGCTGGCGCGCCCAGTAATCTTCGGTCCCGTCTTCGAAGACGAGGACGATGATGGAAAGCCCGAAGGTATTCTTGCTGCGCATCATGCTGAGCGAGGGAATGCCGTTCAGGGCCCGTTCCAGCGGGATGGTAATCTGCTGCTCGATCTCCTCGGCGGCCAGTCCGGGGACCTGGGTCACGACTTGGACCGTTACGTCGGCGATGTCCGGATACGCATCCACGGACAGCCGGGTCCAGCTGTAGATACCGAACGCGGAAATCAGCAGGAACGCCACGGCGACCAGCCAGCGGCGCCGCAGGGTCAGTTCAATCAGCCGGTGCATGTTACTCGCTCAGATAAATGCCTCCGTCCGCGATGATGCGCTCGCCGGCGGAGAGACCCGACAGGACTTGGACCTGCTGCGTACCGGCGCTCTCGACCCGCACGGGCCTGCGCTCGAAGTGCAGCGGCTCCAGTTCGACATAGACATACTTGCTGCCTTCCCCCTGGAAGACGGCGGTCGCCGGAATCAGGATGGCCTGCGCCTGCGGGGTATGGAACTCCACGGAGACGAACATGCCCGGCATCAGCCGGTGGTCCGGGTTGGGGCACTCCAGCATCACTTCCGCGGTCTGGGTCTGCGGATCCAGGATCTCGCCGACATAGACGATGGACGCCTCGCAGAGGTCCCCGTCGTCCGTCAGGACTTCCGCGTGGCTGCCTTCGCCGATGCGGGTCGCCTGCCACTCGCTGACGTGGGCCGAAATCCAGACCCGCGAGAGTTCCGCGACGGCGGCCAGCGGCTCGGCGTCTTCCTTGACATACTGACCCGGCGTCAGCCGGCTGCTGACGATGCGGCCCGCAATCGGGGCCGTGACGCGGACCGGTTCGCCGACTTTCAGGTGTTCCAGATCCACGTTGAAGACGGAGAGCGCCATCCGGGACATCTGCCAGGCGTTCCGGGCGTTCTCCGCCTCGGCGCGCGCCTCCTCGATCTCCCGCTCGGAGAGGTATCCGGCCGCATAGGTCGCCTCCCGGCGCTTCAGGTTCGCCTCGGCGTTGCGCATCGCGACCTGGTTCTCGAAGTGTTCCCGGACGGCTTCAAAGAAGGCGGAGGAGCTCATCTCGAAGAGCGGCTGTCCGGCACGGACATGGTCGCCCAGGCGCACGAGCGCCCGCGTGATCCGGCCGTCGAACGGAACGGCGACTTCGGCGTAGCTGCCCGCCCGGGGCTGGACGCTGCCGGTCGCCCGGTAGGCGGCCTCGAACGCGCTCGTCGCGACGGTCTCCACGACGAGCTCGGAGGCGACGGGGGATTCGGGATTGACGCGGACGGCGTCTCCCGTGAAGGTAAAGTCTTTCCGGGTGGTATCGGATGCCTGGTTCCGGCATCCGGAAAGCACCGGCAGCAGGACTGCCAGTACACAAAGGATTCTTTTCATTGTCGTTTCGGTTTTGTAGTCGGGGAATGGGGAAAAGGGGGCCCCGTCGCGGGGCGGACTACAGAACCGGAGGGGCGCGCAGCGAGGCGCTGAAGAGCGGTGCCGTTTCCGGAACGGCGACGGCCGGGGTCTGGTAGACCGCGGTCAGGACTTCAATCCTTTCCAGGTGGATTTCCGGGAGGATGCGGTCCGTGAAGGAGAGGGCGTTCGACTCCTGGATGACCTGCAGCTGGCTCGGAGTATGGCCTCCGTCGGCGTTCTGCTGCTGGGTATGGGCTTTTCCGTAGAAGTGGGAATGGACGATGACCTGGCCGCCGATGACGTGGGAGTGCCAGCACATCGTCGAATTGACGTAGGACAGGCACAGCAGCGCGGTCAGCGCGGCGGTCAGCAGGTTCCGTATTCTTCCCGTGATTCTCATGGCCGGACGCAAAGATAATCAACTTTTTCCGTTGTTGTTTCTTTCGTTGCGGAGTTCGTTGAGGTAACTGGCGGTGATGACGCCGGAGGGGAGGGCGATGATGGCGACGCCGAACAGCGAGGAAACCATGCTGACGAGGTGGCCGATGTCCGTGACGGGGATCATGTCGCCGTAGCCCACGGTCGTGAGGGTGACGGTCGCCCAGTAGAGCGCGTCGAAGAAGTCGTGGAAGGTCTCGGCGCCGGTCACCGGGTTGATGTGCGGCTCGGCGTTGAACATGATGAGCGCCGTCAGGAAGACGTAGAAGACGGCGACCCACATCACGGCCAGCAGGACTTTCCGCTCCTTGTGGATGACGCGGCCGAGGATGCGGAACTTGCTGGAGTAGCGGATGAGCTTCAGCAGGCGGATGATCCGCAGCAGGCGGGTCAGACGGAGGATCTTGAATCCCTTGCCGATCAGGCTCAGGCCCGGGAGGATGGACAGCAGGTCGATGACGGCCCAGGGCGTGAACGGATACCTGGCAAACGACAGGGCCCCTTTTTTCTGCCGGTAATCCGCGGTCAGCCAGCGCAGCAGATAGTCCAGGATGAACAGGCTCACCGTCACGGCTTCGATGATGTGGAAGACGGGATTGGTTTCGTAGAACATCAGCGGGATGATGCTCACGATGATGGCGACCAGCATCAGGTACTCGTAGACGACGCTTGCCGTACCTCCGCGGCGTCCGAATTCGATAATCTCGTAGATGCGCTTTCTCATGGCCTGCTATTCATAAAGGTAATACTTCGAGCTGAGGGCGCGGAAGCCGTCCGCGTCCCGGTTCCAGAAATCGAGGATGTCGGCGACCTTGTAGCGGCGGCGGAAGGTCGTGCGGATGTAGTCCGACCCGGCGCACTTGTCGAACATCGCGTAGTCCCCGGTCGCGAAGGGGTCGCGGTCGGGGTAGAGCTCGTGGATGGCCTGCATGACCCAGAACTGGGTCAGGGTGATGGTCGCCACTTCGTAGTCGGTGAAGTAGAACTGGACGCCGTGGATCAGGGTGCCGCGCATGCTGCCGGAGAAGGGGGTGTAGTGGATGGTGCGGAAGGCGATGCCGGGGAGGTTGTAGCTGTCCAGGCGGGCCTTGAGCCTGTCCGCGTCGATCCAGGGGGCGGCGAAGAGCTCGAAGGGGAGGCTGTAGCCGATGCCGATGTTGAGGAACCCCGGGCACTCGCCGACGAGGCCCGAGCAGGGGTAGTCGATGGCGGTCTGGGGGTAGGGGATGTTCGGGGAGGGGAGGATCCAGGGGAGGCCGGTGTCGGTGAAGCGCATGTCGCGGCGCCAGCCTTCCATCGGGACGACCGTGAGCTTGCACTTGTGGAACGGGTCCGTGCCCTTCTGGCCGAGGTTGACGCCCTCTTCGTTGATGAAGGTCGCGACCTCGCCGGCCGTGAGGCCGTAGATGTAGGGAATCGGGTACTGGCTGACGAAGGAGTAGAAGCCCGGCTCGACGAGGGAACCTTCGACCTTCCGGCCGCCGAGCGGGTTCGGGCGGTCGAGGACCATCACCTCGATGCCGAGCTCGGCGCAGGCGCTCATCATCAGGCCGAGGGAGCTGATGAAGGTGTAGGAGCGGGTGCCGACGTCCTGGATGTCGTAGACGACGATGTCGAGGCCGCGGAGCATCTCCGGGGTCGGCTTGCGGGTCGCGCCGTAGACGGAGTGGACCGGCAGGCCGGTCGTCTCGTCGCGGCCGCTCTCGACCTTGCCGCCGGCGTAGACGTCGCCGCGGACGCCGTGCTCCGGCGCGAACAGGGCGACGAGGTTGACTTCGGGGGCCTCGAAGAGGATGTCGACGGTGCTCTTCAGGTTGCGGTCCACCCCCGAGGGGTTCGTGAGCAGGCCGACGCGCTTGCCCTTCAGGCCTTCGAAGCCGCGCTCGCGGAGGACTTCGATGCCGGGCTTGACGGGGGCGGAAGGGGCGACCTGGACGGCGGCGGAGGGCTGCTGGCCGCGGCAGGAGAGGCAGCAGAGCAGCAGGGCGAATGCGTAGAATGCGGTTTTTCTCATAAGGCTAGGCGGTTTTGCGGCCGTAGGCCGGGTCGATGCGGCGGCGGACGATGAAGGTCACGGCGACGGTCAGCAGGCAGCAGGCCATCACCATCACGAAGAAGCCTGTGTAGCCGAGGGATTCCTGCAGGCGGCCGGCGACCAGGCCCGGCAGCATCATGCTCAGGGCCATGAAGGCCGTGCAGAGCGCGTAGTGGGCCGTCTTGAACTTGCCGTCCGCGAAATACATCATATAAAGGGTATAGGCGGTGAAGCCGAAGCCGTAGCCGAACTGGTCGAAGGCGACGCAGGCGTAGATGATGCCGAGGGAGTGGGGCTGGGCGGCGGCCAGATAGAGGTAGACGGAGCAGGGGAGCGCGAGGGCGAGGGCCATCGGCCAGAGCATCTTGCGCAGACCCCAGCGGGCGGCGGCGAGGCCGCCGAGGATGCCGCCGAGCAGCAGCGCGACGACGCCGACCGTCCCGTAGACGAGGCCGGACTGTGCGGTCGTGAGGCCGAGGCCGCCCTTCTCGACCGGATCCAGCATGAAGGGCGTCAGCAGCTTGACGGAGAAGGCCTCCGGAAGGCGGTAGAGGAGCATGAAGACGATGGCGATCCAGACGCCGGGCTTGCTGAAGAAGCTGACGAAGGTCCGGCCGAAATCCCGGAAAATCTCCCGGGACGACTGGACCTGCCGGGTTTCGTCCTCCGCGGGGCGCGGCAGGAAGAAGTGGTGGTAGAGGGTGATGGCGGCGAAGATCAGGGCGCTGAGGATGAGGGTCGCGGACCAGGCTTTCGGGATGTCGCCGTAGCGGGTCTCGAGCAGGCCGGCGATCACGACGATGACGCCCTGGCCGAAGACGGAGCCGATGCGGTAGAAGGTGTTGCGTACGCCGACGAAGGCGGACTGGCGGTGCTGGTCCAGCGCGAGCATGTAGTAGCCGTCGGCGGCGATGTCATGGGTCGCGGAGGCGAAGGCGCTGACATAGAAGATGGCGAGCGTCCAGAGGAAGGGGGAGATGCCGATGCCGCCGGCGGCGATTTCCGCGGCGGACGGGTGTGGGAGGCTGAACGCGAGGCCGAGGAAGGTCAGCGTCAGGAGGGCCTGCATCAGCAGGATCCACCAGCGCTTGCTCTTCACGATGTCGACGAAGGGGCTCCAGAGGGGTTTGATGGTCCAGGGGAGGTAGAGGAGGCTCGTGTAGAGGGTCAGGTCGCCGTTGCTCATGCCCATCCGCTTGAACATCGTCACGGAGATGACGTTCACGATGAAGTAGGGGAGGCCCTCCGCGAAATAGAGGGTCGGAATCCATTGCCAGGGGGAGTTGCTTTTCATCTTCGTTCGATTTCGGTGCCGGGATAATAATGCCGGAGGATCTGGCGGCAGGTATAGCCTTCGTGGGCCATCACGGCGGCGCCGATCTGGCAGAGGCCGACGCCGTGGCCCCAGCCGCGGCCGTCGAGGACCAGCGTGTCGCCCTCCCAGCGGGCTTCGAAGTTCGAGCTCTTGAGGTGGGAGGGGCTCAGGGCGCGGCGGATGGCGAGTTCCTTGCCGAGGACACGGCGCTCCTTCGTGCCGGTGATTTCCAGGGTTTTGATGCGGCCGGAGGCGCCGCGCTCCAGCGGGTTCAGTTCGCGGATCTCGCCGAAATCGATGCCGGTGCGGCTGCGGACGAGGTCGGAGAGTTCCGCACGGGTATAGCGGACCTGCCAGGCGAAAAAGTCGGGCGACTCGCGGTCGTAGTCGTTGAGGACCTGGCGGAGGATTTCCGGGTCACGGGTGTCGCAGAAGGGGGCGCCGCCGCCTTCCGGGATGTCGTCGACCGGCTGGAGGTACGGGAAGTCGCGGTCCTCCCAGCAGGTGCTGAACCGCTCCGTGCGGCCGCCGCAGCACTTGGAGTAGCGCGTGTCGCAGATGTCGCCGCCGTAACAGAGGACCTGGCCCCAGGTCTCGTCGATGGCACGGCGGACGTTCGCGCCGACGGCCATCGTCTTGCCCTGGTAGCGCTGGCAGTGGTCGTCCGCGCAGATGTCGAAGCCCGTGTGGGGGTGGTTGGTGAGGACCCAGGAGCGGGAGATGATGGCATGGGCTTTCAGGAGCTCGAGGCCGGCGGTGGCTTTCATCTCGGAGGAGATGACGCTAAGGAGGTAGTCCTCGAGGCCGACGGTGTTGACGGCGCGGATGCTTTCGCCTTCGACGATGAATTTCAGGGAGCCGGCGAAGCGCTGGTCCACGCGGCGCTCCCAGTGGAAGTCGATGCCGATCGTGACGCCGTAGAGGATGAAGGAGGCCTCGGCGAAGAGCGAATCGGGCGTCTGGGCCTCGAAGACGAGCTCGTCGTAGAGGGATCCGTTGTAGTTGATGCGGCCGTCCTGCCAGCGGACATGCTGGACGCCGGCGCCGTCGGAGATGATCTCGAAGGCGATTTCCGGGGCGGCCATGATGCCGACGTCAATCTTGCGCTGGGTCCGGGTCAGGCGCCAGACGATTTCATTTTCCGCTTCCGCGGAGAGGGTCACCTCCGCGACCATTTCCTCCAGCAGGCGTGCGTCGAGTTTGGCGTAGTCCTCCGGGCGCGGGACGATGAACCAGCCGCCCATGTCGGCGCAGCCGGGGCTCATCGTCAGGTGGTCCGGGTCGTCTTCCGGGAGGAAGAAGTGGCGGGAGCGGTGGGTCGTGCGGAAGATGAGGAGGGAGCGGAGCTCGCCGCCGGCGGCCCAGGTGATGAGGTTGAAACGGGGCTCTTTCTCGCCGGCGGGGACGGGGGCCGTGTCGAGGACGCGGTAGAAGAGCTTCGCGAGGGACTTGACGGTCCGGGCGCGCAGCAGGAAGATGCCGCGGGCGAAGCAATGCAGGCGGTAGACCTCCGCGTCCTGGAGCCGGGCGAGGAAGTCGGCCGCGCCCGGGGCGGGGCCGTCCAGCGCGCGGTCGGCGGCCTGCTCCAGGGGCATCAGGCCGCGCGGACAGGCCTGGAAGTGCATGTGGTCCGGGGCGGAGGCGCCGCTGGCGGGACCGTTGTAGAAGATCGTGCAGTCGGGGTAGCGGCGCGCGAAATCGAGCATGTCGACATAGCAGTGCCAGATGGACTGCGGGACGTGGGTGTCGCGGGCGAGGACGAGGTGGTCCGGGAAGACCGGATAGGGGTTGACCTGGACGTTGTAGGAGCGGCCCTTGCGGCCTTCGAACTTGACGTGGAACTGCTCCGGGGGGCGGTTTTCCGGGCAGAGGAAGCACGGGCGGGCGGCGAGGGAGTCCGCATCGGTCGGCGCGAGCGCGGAGATGATGCGTTCCGGGTTGAACTGGAGCCGGGTTTCGAGCCCTCCGACGGAGACGGTGCGGGTCTGCGCCGTCTTGAGCGCGCGGAAGTTCGCCGCGGCGAGCGGCCAGACCGACAGCTGGTCTCCGATGAATTTAGAGAAGGGCCTCGAGGGTTTTTCCATAGCGGGTGAATTCGCTTTCAAAATTCGGGGTGAACACTTCGCCGCCGAGCGCGGCTTCGATCTCCGGGAAGGTCCAGTAGCGGCCTTCGGAGACCTCGTCCGGGTCCGGCCGCAGCCGGAACGAGCCGATGGTCGCGAAGACGTTGACGAGTTCGCGTTCGCGCTCATTCTCATGGATATAGGCATCCAGGAAGACGGGATTGAAGTCGAAGAGTTTCAGCTCCTCGGACGCTTCGCGGACGAGGGCTTCGGCGACGGTCTCGCCGTAGCCGACATGGCCGCCGACCGCCGTGTCCCAGCGCCCGGGGTAGAGGTCCTTGGACGCGGAGCGCTTCTGGATGTAGAGGCGGCCGAGGCGGTCGATGATGTGGAGGTGGACGACGGGGTGCAGCAGGCGGGAACCGCCGTGGACATAGGAGCGCGCCGCCTGGCCGACCACCTCTCCCGAAACGTCCACCACCGGCAGCATCTCCTCCGACACCTTCCGGTCCCTTTCCTCCTCCCCCGCGCGCGGAGCCGGCAGAACGGGCGCCGGCCGCATCGGATACATCAGCTCGATCATAGCACGTACCGCAAAACCTCCAACTCCTCCTTCGTATACAGGAAGCGGTCCACGAAGTCCGGCGCCACCCTTCCCAGCACCGCCAGCAATCCCAGCAGCACCGCCGCCACCGCGACAGTCCACAGCACCGCCTTCCCTGTCATTTCGAGCGCAGTCGAGAAATCTCTTTCCGCCGCCTTCCCTGTCATTTCGAGCGCCGCCTTCTCTGTCATTTCGAGCGCCGCCTTCCCTGTCATTTCGAGCGGAGTCGAGAAATCTTTTTCCGCGGCCGCCACCGGATCCGGCACCGCCGGCACCGCCGGCGCCTCCACCGTCCCGTGCGACTTCAGCGACACCGCCTCCAGCCCGAAGGCCTGCGGACAGATGTCCATCGCCTCGTCCGACACGAAGAAGAACTGGTTCTCCTTCGTCGCGCGCAGGCGGCCCAGGCCCGGGAACACGATGGTCTTCCGCTCCTTCAGGACATCCTTCATCCCCGACAGGAACGCTTCCAGCACCTCGGCGGCCTTGTCCCGCGGGACCGCGTACGTCGCGGCATAGTAATCCGCCAGCAGCGTGTCGGAGCCCTGCTTCTGCCGGAAACTCAGGCGCCGGTACGGCGGGTTGATGGTAAATCCCTTATTGGAAAAGGTCGCGGGAACCGTCTCAGCGACGAACATTCCCACCCCGGGAAGCGTGACTTCATCGCTTTCCAGGATGATTTCGCGAACCATTTTTGACAGGAGGTCGATATCCATTGTCTGAGCGTGTTATCCAGAATACAAATTTAAAAAATAAAATTTTTTTGCCGTAATCTTTGCGTATTTATGTTTTTGTTGTACCTTTGCAATCCCACGGGCGAGATGCCCCGGGATAAATTCCTCTTTAGCTCAGTTGGTTAGAGCACCTGACTGTTAATCAGGGGGTCCTAGGTTCAAGTCCTAGAAGGGGAGCCAATAAGAATAAAGCACTTGCAGGAATGCAGGTGCTTTTCTTCGTATAGGCTGTTGCAGCAGATGTCCGCGGCCGTTTTGACAGCCTCTTGCGGACAGGCGATTCCCGCTACCGCCGGAGGGACAGGAGGGCGGAGAAATGCGCGATGGTGAACGTGGGGCCGGCGGAAGCCAGCTGCACCGCGGAATGGTTGCCGTAGGTCACGGCGCAGGTCGGACAGCCGGCGCGGGCGCCCATTTCGATGTCGAAGGTCGTGTCACCGACGACGAGGGCCTCGCCGGCGGCCACCCCGAGACGGTCGAGCAGCGCGAGGACCATGTCCGGGGCGGGCTTCGCGGGGAGGTTGTCCGTCGCGGTGACGAAGGTCTCGAAGCAGTCGAGGAGGCCGTGCAGGCGGAGGATGGATTCGAGGGAGTCGCGGCCGCGGGAGGTACAGACGGCCAGGCGCAGGCCCCGGGAGCGGAGTTCCCGCAGGGTTTCGGCGACTTCGGGGAAGATGGTGATGTGGGTCATTTCACATTCCGGGAAGAAGCGGCGGTAGGTCGCGGTCGTGCGGGCGGCGGCCGCCTCGTCGAGGCCGCCCAGGAGGCGGATCGCCTGCGGCAGCGGCAGCCCGATGGTCTGCCGGATCGCCGCCTCCTCCGGCAGCGGCAGCCCGTCTTCCGCGAACGCGCGCCGCATCGTCAGCACGATGCCCGGCGCCGTGTCCGCCAGCGTCCCGTCGAAATCGAACAGTATCGCTTTCCATTCCATACCCCAAAGATACAAAAAGCCCGTGCGTTTTGGTGATAATTCATTATCTTTATCACCCCGGAAGCAAAACGGAAACAACGATTACATAATATAACCAACCACGCAATGAAGACACTCAGCATCCTCGCGACTGCCGCGGCCCTCTGTGCGGCCGCCCTGTCCGCCAACGCCCAGACCCTGAAAATGACGCCCCAGGTCGTTGGCGTGACCACCTACGAGGCTTCGACGGCCGTCAACCTCGTCGTCGTCAAGCCCGAAATCAAGCTCGACAACCCGGATCCGGCCGCCTTCGCCGTCAACACGAACGGCACCGACCGCAACGTCATCGCCGTCTATCCCTGCGACGCCCGCGGCGCCTTCAACCCGGAAGGCGGATACCTCGCCCTCGGCCTTGAGAAGGCCTCCGGCCGGGGCCTCGGCCTCGCCAAGGGCAACGGCGTCTGGCGGGACGAGTACAGCGTCACGGTCAGCCTGAAGAAGGGCAAGACCCTCAAGGCCGGCAAGCAGAAATTCACCGCCGTCGCATGCGCGACCGACAAGGCCCTCAAGGACTTCGTCTCCGAAGCCGACTACTTCAACAAGGGCACCTTCACCGGCAAGGCGACCGGCAAGGCCGGCGACATCACCCTCACCTACGCCTCCTATGAGCCCTGGTCGCTCCGCGGCGACGGCAAGGCCAACCCGCTCGTGATCTGGCTCCACGGCGGCGGTGAAGGCGGCGTCGACGTCTCCATCACCCTCCTCGGCAACGAGGTCGTCTCCCTGATCCGCCCGGAGATCCAGTCCCACTTCACGACCGAGGGCGGCGCCGGCGGTGCCTACGTCCTCTCCGTCCAGTGCCCCACGATGTGGATGGGCACCTCGAAGGGCTTCGGCCACGGCGAATACCCCTCCCTCTATGCCGACGTGCTGAAATCCTGCATCGACGCCTTCGTCGACAGCCACCCCGACGTGGACCCCAGGCGCATCTACCTCGGCGGCTGCTCCAACGGCGGCTACATGACGATGCACATGCTGATCCGCAACCCCCGCTACTTCGCGGCGGCCTATCCGACCTGCGAGGCCTACGCCGACGCCAACATCTCCGACAACGAGATCAAGGCCCTCGCCGAGGAGAACATCTGGATCGTCCAGTCCTATGACGACACGACCGTCGATCCCAAGACCCACTGCATCCCGACCTTCCAGCGCCTGATGAAGGAAGGCGCCAAGAACGTCTGGATGTCCATGTTCGAGAATGTCCAGGGCATCGACAACCCCGGCCAGCGGCTGATGGGCCACTTCTCCTGGACCTACCTCTTCAATGATGCCGTGACCGCCTCGCAGGAGCAGACCCCCGGCGACGTCAAGCCCAGCAACAACGGCGGCGGCTCCGTCGCCCCCCAGGGCCACGCCAACATCTTCGAATGGATGAACGCCCAGGTCCTCGCCGACCCCGTCGTTCCCCAGCAGAACGGCCAGCGCCGCTAAACGGGCAGAAAATACCGGAGGGAGGAGAAGAAGGTTCCCAGGTGGCCGCCGGCGGGCGTCAGTCGGCGAGGGTGCAGAGGAGCGTCGCGGAGGTGGCGTCGGTGACACGGACGTCGACGTAGTCGCCGGGCTTGTGGACCGTGTCGGGCCACACGCACATCTTGTTGTTGGAGGCGCGGCCGCAGAGTTCGGCGGGGTTGCGCTTCGAGGGACCCTCGACGAGGACCGTGAAGCGCTTGCCGATGTCGGCGCGGTAGCTTTCGAGGCTGAGGCGGTTCTGGAGGGCGATGATCTCGTTCAGGCGGCGGGTCTTCGTCTCCGGGGGGACGTCGTCGGGGAAGCGGCGCGCGGCCATCGTCCCCGGGCGCTCCGAATACTGGAACATGAAGGCGGTGTCGAAGCCGACCTCCTCGAAGAGGCTGAGGGTCAGCGCGTGGTCTTCCTCCGTCTCGGAGCAGAAGCCGGCGATCACGTCGGTCGTGAGCCCGCAGCCGGGGAGGATCTCCCGGATCCGGGCGACGCGGGCGAGGTAGCCCTCGCGCGTGTAGCGGCGGCGCATCTTTTCGAGCATCCGGTCGCTGCCGGACTGGACCGGGAGGTGGATGTGACGGCAGATGTTTTCGTGGCGGGCCATCGTGTAGAGGACCTCGTCGGAGATGTCCTGGGGGTTCGAGGTCGCGAAGCGGACCCGGAGCTCCGGGCTGACCTGTGCGACCATCTCCAGCAACTGCGCGAAACCGACGGCCGTCTCCCCGTCCTTCCAGCGGTAGGAATCGACGTTCTGGCCCAGCAGGGTGACCTCCCGGTAACCCCGGGAGAACACGTCGCAGGCCTCGCGGACGATGGTCGAAGGTTCGCGGCTCCGCTCGACGCCGCGGGTATAGGGCACCACGCAGTAGGAGCAGACGTTGTTGCAGCCGCGCATGATCGAGATGAAGGCGGAGACGCCGTTCCGGTCGATGCGGACGGGCTTGATGTCGGCGTAGGTCTCCTCGCGGGAGAGCTCGACGTCGATCTGGGGATGGCCGGGGCGGGCGGCTTCGAGCAGGGCCGGCAGGCGCCGGTAGGCGTCCGGGCCCGCGACGAGGTCGACCTTCCCGGAGTCGAGGAGCGCGTCCTTGAGGCGCTCCGCCATGCACCCGACGATGCCGACCAGCAGGCCGGGCTTCGCGGCGCGGCGGGCGTGGAACTGCTCCACGCGGCCCCAGATGCGCTGCTCGGCGTTGTCGCGCACGGAGCAGGTGTTGGCGAGGATGACGTCCGCCTCCCCGATCTCCTCCGTCCGCTCATAGCCTTCGCGGGCGAGGATGGAGAAGATGACTTCGGTGTCGTTGACGTTCATCTGACACCCGTATGTTTCGATGTAGAGCTTGGCCATTTCTGGCGCAAAGATAGGATTTTTCGACGAATCTGACTATCTTTGCGATAATGGCAACACGAAGATATATGCGCATCGCCGCGCTCCTGCTGGCGGCCGTCGTGGTGGTGGGACTGAGCTCCTGCGCCGGGATGCGGCAGCTGCGCCGCGTCCGCTATACCTCCTTCCGCGTCCTTTCGTTTACCCCCCGGGGGTTGCGGAGCGCGGATGCCGTCCTCGCCGTCGGCGTACGGAACCCCGGGCCGGATCTGTGTGTCAGCCGGCTGGAAGGGGTGGTCAAGAAGAATGGCAAACCCTTTGCACGGGTGACCGGCGGCGACGTCCTGCTCCGTGCCGCGTCGGCGGATGTCCATGAACTTCCCTGCGCGCTGATGCTGGAGGAAGGCGTCTCCGTGCTGAAACTGCTGGAGCTGCTGGGCGACAGTACCTTCGACGGCTACCGTGCGGACGTGACCTTCCGGGTCGGACCGCCCGACGCCCCCGGCAGGAAGGTTAAGATCAAGAATTTGAAAATCAGCGATATCGTTCGATGAAAAGAAAGATACTCCTCGTTCTCCTCGCCGTCCTGGCCCTGCCGCTGGCAGGCCTCCGTGCCCAGGAATTGATTATCCCCGAAGGCTTCGACGTCGTCGACTCCCTCGTGTACCGGCCCGCGACGGCGGTCGATTCGACCCTCGTCGGCCGCTCGGTCTTCTCGATGGTCGAGGTGAACCAGCCCGCGTCCGTCGCGACCGCGATGGACTCCCATATTGCCAACAACCGCGCGAAGGCGATGACCGGCTACCGCGTGCGTATCTTCTTCGACAACAAGCAGAACGCCCGCCAGATGTCGGAGCAGGTCCAGCGCAGCTTCGAAGCGTCCCACCCCGGCATCGTCGCCCACCGCAGCTTCGCCAGTCCCTTCTTCAAGGTGACCGTCGGCGATTTCCGGACGAAATCCGAAGCGATGCAGCTCCTCCAGCAGATCAGCCACGAGTACAGCTCCGCCTTCGTCGTGAAAGAGAATATAGATTACCCGCCCGTGGACAGGGAGCACAGCTACGTCGTTGACACCGTCCTGGTGCTCAGGCCCACGGGAACGCGATAGAACAGGAACGAATGATCAAGCAAGGACTCGAACTGAAACAGACCCAGAAGCTGTCTCCGCTTCAGATCCAGACCATCAAGCTCATCGAACTGCCGATCCAGGAACTGGAACAGCGCATCCGCACGGAGCTTGAGGAGAATCCCGTGCTTGACGACGACCACCCCGTAGAGAGCCGCGACGACGATGACGACGAGCCGAAGGACATCTCCATCGACGAGCTCGACGCGGACGATCCGATTCCTTCCTACCGCCTCAAGGTCAACAATTACGGCAAGGACGAGCGCCCCGAATACAACACCTTCTCCGTCAAGGAGAGCTTCACCCAGAGCCTCCTCGACCAGCTCGGCTTCCGCCACCTCTCCCAGCACGAAAAAGACGTCGCGACCTTCATCATCGGCAGCCTCGACGAAGACGGCTACCTGCGCCGCGACATCGATTCCCTCGTGGACGACCTCGCCTTCCGCGCCGGCATCCAGACCGACGGGGAGGAGGTCCTGCGGATGCTGAAGATCATCCAGGAATTCGACCCCGCCGGCGTCGGCGCCCGCGACCTGCAGGAGTGCCTCCTCCTCCAGATCCGGACCCTGAAGCGCACCCCGGATACCGAAAATGCCGAGCGCATCCTCCGCGACTACTTCAACGAGTTTACCAGCAAGCATTTCCAGAAGATCCTGAGCCGCAGCGGGATGAGCCAGGAAGAGCTGAAGGCCGCCCTCGGCAAGATCCTGAAGCTCAATCCTTCCCCCGGCGGCCAGATCGACGATTCCTATACGGAGCAGGCCCAGCAGATCGTCCCCGACTTCGTCCTCGACCTCGTGGACGGCGAGCTGAAGCTCTCGATGCCCCGCTTCTCGATCCCGGAGCTCCGCGTCAACAAGAAATACGCGGACCTGCTCCTCGAGGCCAAGGGCTCCGGCGAACGCGCCCAGCGCGAGGCCGCGACCTTCGTCAAGCAGAAGCTCGACTCGGCGAAGTGGTTCGTCGAGGCCCTCAAGCAGCGCCACAACACCCTCGAGAGCACGGTCAAGGCCATCGTCGAATACCAGCACGACTACTTCCTCGACGGCGACGAGGCCAACCTCAAGCCGATGGTCCTCAAGGACATCGCCGAGATGACCGGCTTCGACATCTCGACGATCTCCCGCGTTGTCAACAGCAAGTACATCGAGACCCACTTCGGCATCTATCCGCTGAAATACTTCTTCTCCGAGGGCCTCGAGAACAAGGAAGGCGAGGAGGTCTCGACCCGCGAGCTCAAGAAGGCCCTCCAGGAGCTCGTCGACGCCGAGGACAAGCACCGCCCCCTGACCGACGACCAGCTCGTCACGGAAATGGGGAAGCGCGGCTACAACGTCGCCCGCCGCACGATCGCCAAGTACCGCGACCAGCTCGGCATCCCGAAAGCCCGCCTCCGCAAGGAGCTCTAGGGCCGGTAGACCTGCTCGTCCGCGAAGCTGTAAAACCCGTTCCCGGAAATAATTACATGGTCCAGCAACTGCAGGTCCAGCGACCGCGCCGCCTCGCGCAGCCGCCGGGTCACTTCGATGTCCGCGGTGCTGGGGAGGGGATTCAGGTTGGGGTGGTTGTGGACGAGGATGAGGCCGCGCGCGCGGTGCTCCAGCGCTTCCGCGAGGACCATCCGGTTGTCCACGACCGTCTCCGTCGTGCCCCCGGAGGAGAGCCGGCGGGTCGCGACGAGCTGCGAGGAAGCGTTGAGGAAGAGGACCCAGCACTCCTCGTGGGAGAGGCCCTTGAGCCGCGGCAGCATCAGCCGGTACACCGTCCGCGCGTGGGTTACGGGCGCATCGTCGAGGTGGGACAGGTCCTCGACGAAGCGCTTCCCGAGTTCGAAGGCGGCCACGAGGGTCGCGGCCTTGTCGGGGCCGATGCCGCGGACGGAGCAGAGCTCCGCGAGGGTCAGGTCCGCGAAGCGGATGAGGTGGCCGTCCACGCGGCGCACGAGGGTCTGGGCCAGGTCCAGGACGCTGGCGCCGGCCGTCCCGGTGCGCAGCAGGATCGCGATCAGTTCGCCGTCGCTGAGGGCGGCCGCGCCGCGGGCGAGCAGTTTCTCCCGCGGGCGCTCAGTTGCGTGCAAATCAAGCATTTTCATAGTTCCAAGTTTGAAGTTTTAAAAATTACGTATCTTTGTCCTGTTAAACAGGATTCCGATGATCAAGCACAACACCATGCTGACGGAGCAGGAGTTTCGCCAGGCCCTCAAGGCCTGCTCCCTCAAGGCGACGCCGCAGCGGCTTGCCGTCCACGCGGCGATGCTCGCCCTCGAGCACGCCGGCGCCGACAGCGTCGCCGCCTGGCTCGCGGAGCACGGCGCCGCGTCCGTGACGGTCGCTTCCGTCTACAACACCCTCTCGCGGCTCGCGAAAGCGGGCATCTACCGCAGCCGGATGAGCGCGGACGCGAAGATGTACTTCGACGCCAACCCGTCGAAACACATCCATTTCTATGACAGCGTAAACCATACGTACCGGAACCTCTACGACGAGGAACTGTACGCGCTGGTCGAGGAGCGGCTGAAGCGCCGCCGCCTCAAAGGGTACAAGATCGACGGAATCGACCTGCAGGTCGTCTGCCATCCGACGCGGCGGAAAGCCGCGGCCGGCCGGGACTAATTCTCCTCCCGGCGGCGGAGCTGCCGGATGATGCGGCGGATCGCCTGGTCGATCGACTGGTCGGGTTCGATGACGTTGTAACCTTCCCAGAAATCCTCATCCGTGAAGGCCGCCACGCGGTTCGAGAGGATGTCGCGCATCCGGACGCGCTCGTCGCTCACAACCTTGAAATCCCCTTTCTTGTGGTCCGTGACGGCCATCTCGCCGGTCACGGTATAGGACGTCCGGAAGAGGGAACGGCGCTTGCGGGCCGTGAAGTTGATGTCGACCCGCGAGTACTCGAAGTACCACAGGCCGTCGTACTCCTTGAAATTGACCGAATAGTCCGCGTGCTCGACGGTGAAGCGCCGGTCGGCGGGGCGGCGGATGATGAATTCGCCCGCGGCGGCCTCCTCGCGGCCCTTCAGGTCCATCGAGAACTCCATCCGCGCGATGGCGAAGGACTCGGTCTCGATGAACATTTTCCCGATGAACAGGAAAGGCTGGGCGCCCTCCTTGGGGCGGAAACCGACGACGTAGCAGGTTTTCCCGTCGAGGGTCTCGATCCCGTCGAGGCTGAAGTCGTAGAAGTGGGTCGCGGCCTGGAGGGTCGTGCCGACGAAGGGGCTCTTGACCATGTCGAGGTCCAGCGCGGCGGTGATGCCGCCCTGGAACTGGACGAAGAGGGTGTCGGTCACGTCGTAGTTGATGCTGCCGCGGCCCTTGTAGATCGCGGCCTTGTCGTTCGCATAGCCGGAGTAGGAAGCCTTTTCGATGTCGACGACCGCCTCGTTGAGCACGAGGTACTTCGTCGTTCCTTTCCGGATCATTTCCCGGTAGAAGGCGGTCATGCCGACGGCCTTGGACGGGTAGTTCCAGCGGACCCGGGCGTAGGCGGTGCTGAAGAGGACCTTCGGGTCCACGGAGCGCACCACGGCCGGGTCGAGCCGCATCACGACCGGAAGCAGGTGGACGCTGAGCATCCGGTCCTCCGGCAGCTGCAAAAAGTCATTCACTGCATATTCGGCGGTCAGGTAGCCGATGCTGCTGATGCTGACGCGCGCATCCGCGCCCGTCGTTCCGGGCACCTTCAGGCTGAAGACGCCTTCGGAGTTCGTCACAATCGAGATATTCGTCCCCTTCAGGTTCACGGATACGAAGGCCAGCGACTCCCCGGTCTGGGAGTCCGTCACCTTTCCGCTCAGCGTGAGGAAGTCCCGAGTCTGCCCCAGCGCGCCCCAGCACGCCAGAAGCATTATGGAAATGGCAATCAATCGTTTCATACACCACCAAATATACAAAATAGTCGCAAAAAAAAAGCTCCCTGCGTAAGGAAGCTTTTTGGGGTGCGATGTGGGGCTCGAACCCACGACACCCAGAACCACAATCTGGTGCTCTACCAACTGAACTAATCGCACCGTGTTGGAGGGTACAAAGGTACAAATTTTATTTTTACTTCCAACATTTCTTTTGTATCTTTACACGATTTACCGAAATCAGCTTTGCATACGCCTGAAAATCAATAAATCTAACATAACAAATATGGCACGTGAGATTAAATTCTCCCTCGTTTACAGGGATATGTGGCAGTCCTCCGGCAAATATCAGCCGCGGGTTGACCAGCTGGTCCGGGTAGCCCCGGCCATCGTGGATATGGGTTGCTTCGACCGCGTCGAGACCAACGGCGGTGCGTTCGAGCAGGTGAACCTCCTTTATGGCGAAAATCCGAACATTTCCGTCCGGAAGTGGACCGCTCCCTTCCACAAGGCCGGTATCCAGACCCATATGCTCGAGCGCGGCCTGAACGCGCTGCGGATGTACCCGGTCCCTGCAGACGTGCGTGAACTGATGTTCAAGGTCAAGAAAAAGCAGGGCACGGACATCGCCCGCTCCTTCTGCGGCCTGAACGACCACCGCAACCTCAAACTCTCCATCGAATACGCGAAGAAGGCCGGAATGATCTCCCAGGCCGCCCTCTCGATCACCCACTCCCCGGTCCATACCGTCGAGTACTACCTCAAGCTGGTCGAAAAGCTCGTGGAGTACGGTACCGACGAGATCTGCCTCAAGGATATGGCCGGTGTCGGCCGTCCGACCGAGCTCGGTCAGCTCGTCGCCGGCATCAAGAAGGCCCATCCCCACATCAAGGTCCAGTACCACGGCCACAGCGGCCCGGGCTTCTCGCCTGCTTCGATGCTGGAAGTCGCCCGCGCCGGCGCCGACTACCTCGACGTCGCCGTCGAGCCCCTCTCCTGGGGTAAGGTCCACCCGGACGTGATCACGATCCAGCAGATGATGAAAGCGGACGGCTTCCTCGTCAAGGACATCAACATGGACGCCTACATGGAGGTCCGCCGCCTGACCCAGGAATTCATCGACGACTTCCTCGGCTACTGGATCAGCCCGACCAACTCCCAGATGACCTCGCTCCTCGTGGGCTGCGGCCTGCCGGGCGGCATGATGGGTTCGATGCTGGCCGACCTGAGGGGCTTCAAGGCTGCGATCAACGCCGCCGAGCGCGCCCACGGCAAGCCGGAGAGCTCCCTCGACACGCTGATGGTCCGCCTCTTCAACGAGGTCGAATACGTATGGCCGCGCCTCGGCTACCCGCCGCTCGTGACCCCGTTCAGCCAGTATGTCAAGAACACCGCCCTGATGAACCTGATGGCGATGAGTTCCGACAAGCCGCGCTTCTCCACGATCGACAAGGATACCTGGGGCATGATCCAGGGCAAGATGGGCAACCTCCCCGGCCCGCTCGCGCCGGAGATCGTCGAACTCGCGAAGGAGAAGGGCATGGAATTCCATACCGAGAACCCGCAGGACAACTACCCGGACGAGCTTCCGAAGTTCCGTCAGATGATGAAGGAAGAAGGCTGGGACTGCGGCGAGGACGACGAAGAGCTCTTCGAGCTGGCGATGCACGAGCGTCAGTACCGCGACTACCGGAGCGGTATCGCGAAGGAACGCTTCAACAAGGAGCTCGAGGACTTCCGCGCGAAGGCCGGCGCCCCGATCGAGGTCGTCCGTCCGGTCGTCGAGATGCCGAAGTTCGACGTCGAAGAATATACGAAGAAGTATCCGAAGGCCGTTCCGGTCCAGGCGCCCGTCAAGGGCAAGCTCCTCTGGCAGGTTGACGTCGACGACGTTTCCGCGGCGCCCGTCGCCGGGACCAAGGTCGACGCCGGCAAGCCGATGGGCTATGTCCAGGCCTACTACGGAATGGAGGAAATCGTCCCTGCCGTGAGCGGCCGCGTCGTCGCGACCCTCGGCAAGCAGGGTGAGGATGTCGCCAAGGGCGAAATCGTCGCCTTCGTCCAGGAATAATGGAAAAGACGAGACTCCTGATCGTCGGCGGCGGCCCTGCCGGCTATACCGCCGCCATCTATGCGTCGCGCGCGTCGCTCGCTCCGGTCCTCTACGAGGGGATGGAGCCGGGCGGCCAGCTGACAACGACGACCGTGGTCGAGAACTACCCGGGCTTCCCGGAGGGCGTCGAGGCCCTGCCGCTGATGGACGGGATGCGCGCCCAGGCCTTGCGCTTCGGCGCGGATATCCGCCGCGGCGTCGTGATGAAGGCCGACCTCTCCGCCCGCCCTTTCCGGATCACGGTTGACAACGGCGACGAAATCGAGACCGACGCGCTCATCATCGCGACCGGCGCGACCGCCCGCTACCTCGGACTCCCTTCCGAGCTGGCGTACCGCGGCCGCGGCGTGTCCGCCTGCGCGACCTGCGACGGCTTCTTCTACCGGAAGAAGGTCGTCGCCGTGGTCGGCGGCGGCGATACCGCGTGCGAGGAGGCGACCTACCTGGCCGGCCTGGCCCGCAAGGTCTATATGATCGTCCGCCGCGATGTATTCCGCGCCTCGAAGGCGATGCAGGAGCGGGTAGCCGCAACCCCCAACATCGAGGTCCTCTGGAACTGCCAGACGCAGGAAGTCCTCGGCGATGAGGAAGGTGTGACCGGCGCAAGGCTGGTCCGCAAGGATGGCGAGGTTTTTGATATTTCCATCGACGGATTTTTCCTCGCCATCGGCCACCACCCCAACGCGGAACTCTTCGCCCCCTGGGTGGAAACGGACGCGGAGGGCTACATCGTCACGGACGGCAAGACCGCCTGCACGAACGTGGAGGGCGTTTTCGCCGCCGGCGACGTCCAGGACCCCCGCTACCGCCAGGCCGTCACGGCTGCAGCCTCCGGCTGCCGCGCCGCGCTGGATGCGGAAAAGTTCCTGCTGGAAAACAAGTAAAGTATGAAGCATCTGAGAATCGTCATCCTGCCGCTCCTTTCCGTCCTGCTCGCGCTCGCGTCCTGCCGGTCGGAATACGAGATGCTCCTCGCCGGCAACGACGGGGACCTGAAGTATTCGACGGCGTTCGATTATTTCAACCAGGGCAAATACGCGAAGGCCGCCCAGCTTTTCGAGTCGCTGGCCGCGATGACGGACGGGACCGCCCGTGACGACACGGTCCGCTATTACCTGGGCCTGAGCAACTACCGTTTCCGCGACTACTACACGGCCGAGACGAACTTTTCCGATTTCATCACCAAGTACCCGCTCAGCCCCTTCGTCGCGGACGCGATGTTCATGCGGCTCGACTGCATGTACCGCTCGACGCTGCGCTACGAGCTCGACCAGACCCCGACGACCAGGGCCCTCGCCGCGATCGCGACCTACGTCGACGAGTACCCGGACACGCCCCATGCGACGGAGTGCCTCAATATGATCACGGACCTCTCCGAGCGGCTCGACCGCAAGGCGTTCGAGGCGGCGAAACTCTATTACAAGATGGAGGACTACCTCGCCGCGCGCGTCGCGCTGAAGAACGTCCTGAAGGAGGATGCCGACAACATCTACCGGGAGGAGATCCTCTACTACTCCGCGATGGCTTCCTATAAATACGCCTATCTGAGCGTTCCCGAGAAGCAGCGCGACCGCTACCTGACCTTCGCGGACGACTACTTTACCTTCATCGGCGAGTATCCCGACTCTGCCCACCGCCACGAGCTGGACGTCATGTACAACCGCTCCCAAAAGGCCCTGGGCAAGTTCACGGGCTCCGACGAGGAGCTCGAGCTCGAGAAGAAATAAAATTTTTGAAACTTCCGGCCCCGCGCCGGAAGTATTTTTTATGAACAACAGTATTATTATGGATAACAAGAAGAAAGTCCCTACCAACACCATCACCCGGGACGTCAAGTACCTCGCCGAACCGACCGGCAACATCTACGAATCCGTCGTCATCCTCTACAAGCGTGCGAACCAGATCGCCCTGGCCGAGAAGAAGGAACTCCAGAAGAAGCTCGAAGACTTCAAGAACGAGCGCGACACGATGGAGGAAGTATTCGAGAACAAGGAACAGATCGAAATCTCCAAGTACTACGAACGCCAGCCGAAACCGGACCTCGTCGCGATTTCGGAATTCGAAAACGACGAGCTCTTCTACCGCAAGGCCAAGGACGAGTAATCGATGCTCCGGGCGCTTCACGTCAGGAATTATGTGCTCATAGACGCTCTGGATGTCGAATTTCCGGAGGGTCTTGTCATCATATCCGGACAGACCGGCGCCGGCAAGTCGATCCTGCTCGGCGCACTCTCCCTGCTGACCGGCGCAAAGGCGGACGCCTCCGTGATTTCGGAAGGGGCCGCCAGCTGCGTCGTCGAGGGTGAGTTCTCCTGCGCGGATCCGGCGGTGGACGCCCTGCTCGCAGCGGCGGACGTCGAACCGGACGGCGGGAACCTGCTGGTCCGGCGCGTCGTGAACGCGACCGGCCGCTCCCGTGCCTTCGTGAACGACTGCCCCGTCCAGGCCGCGCTCCTTTCGGAACTCGCCGGCCGCCTCGTGGACATCCACTCCCAGCACGACACCCTCCTCCTGCGCGACAAGCGCTACCAGCTCTCCGTCCTGGACCACTATGCCGGGAACGGGGAGTTGCTGCAGTCCTGCGGGACGCTGTTCCGGCGGGTGAAGGAGCTGGAGCGCGAACTCTCGGAAGTGACGGAGCAGGAGCGGCAGGCGCAGGCGGAGGGCGAGTATGCCCGGGCCTCCCTGGCCCGCCTCGAAGCGGCGAAGCTCGTGGAAGGGGAGTGGGAGGAACTGGAGCAGGAGCATGCGCGCCTCGCGAACGCCGAACAGATCAAGGAAGAAATCTACCGCGTTACGGAAGCGGACCTCGATGCAGGCCTCAAGGAGGCCGGCAAGGCCCTCTCCCGTCTCGCGCGCTTTGTCTCCGCCGCTGCGGACTGGGAGCAGCGGCTTTCGTCCGCCCGCCTCGAGGTGGCGGACATCCTCGCCGAGCTGGAAGCGCTCGACGCGCGCACGGACCTCTCCGGCGATGCGCTGGAGCGGGTCGAGTCGCGGATGGCAACGCTCCGCGAGTTGATGCGCAAGCACGGCTGCGAGACGCCGGAGGCGCTGATCGCCGTGCGCGACGCCCTGCGCGGGTCCCTCGGAGAGGGTACCGCGCTCGCG
>JAFRVZ010000026.1 GCA_017438265.1 Bacteroidales bacterium | reverse complement strand
TTGTAGGCGCCGTGGGAGGTGCCGATGGAGATGGCGAGGGAGTCGCAGCCGGTACGGGTCGCGAAGTCGATGACTTCTTCCGGCTTGGTGTAGTGGGATTCCGCGGCGGAAACCTCATCTTCGACACCGGCGAGGACGCCGAGTTCGGCCTCGACGGTCACGTCGTACTTGTGGGCGTATTCAACGACCTGCTTGGTCAGGGCGATGTTCTCCTCGTACGGGAGGGAGGAGGCGTCGATCATGACGGAAGAGAAGCCCATGTCCACGCAGCTCTTGCAGAGCTCGAAGCTGTTGCCGTGGTCGAGGTGGAGGCAGATCTGGGGATGCTCCCAGCCGAGTTCCTTCGCATACTCGACAGCGCCTTCCGCCATGTAGCGGAGGAGGGTCTGGTTCGCATACTTGCGGGCGCCGCTGGAGACCTGGAGGATCACCGGGGACTTGGTTTCGGCGGAGGCCTGGATGATGGCCTGGAGCTGCTCCATGTTGTTGAAGTTGAACGCAGGGATGGCGTAACCGCCGTCAACGGCCTTCTTGAACATCTCGCGGGTGTTCACAAGGCCCAAATCTTTGTAAGAAATCATATCGGGTAACGAATTAAAATAGTTTCCAACGGAAAAACTGGGCAAAATTAGTTATTTTTGCATAAATATCATAGAGAAAAATGAGCAACAAAGTTGTCATCTTTTCCGCCCCTTCCGGCTCCGGGAAAACCACCGTCGTCCGCCACATCCTGGACCTCCATCCGGAGATGGAATTCTCCGTCTCCGCGACCTCGCGCCCGCCGCGCGGACAGGAACAGGACGGCGTGGACTACTACTTCCTCTCCCCCCGCGCCTTCAAGGCCCGCATCCGTGCGGACAAGTTCGTCGAGTATGAGGAAGTCTACGAAGGCCGCTTCTACGGGACCCTGAAATCGGAGGTGGAACGCATCTGGGCGAAAGGCCACGTCATCATCTTCGACGTCGACGTGAAGGGCGGCATCAGCCTGAAGGAATACTTCGGCGACAAGGCCCTGTCCGTCTTCATCCAGGCCCCCGACGTGGCGGAGCTCCGCCGGCGCCTGGTCGCCCGCGGCACCGACAGCCCGGAGGCCATCGACGAGCGGGTCGCCAAGGCGGCGGAGGAGATGACCTATGCCCCCCAGTTCGACTATATCCTGATCAACGACGACCTGCAGACCGCCTTCCGCGAGATCGAAGGCGTCGTCGACCGTTTCCTGCAATGAGAATCGCGGTCTACTCCGGATCCTTCGATCCGCTCCACATCGGCCACCTCGCCATCCTGGAGCGCCTGACCGGCTCCGGCCGCTTCGACCGCGTCTATCTCGTCGTATCTCCCCAGAACCCCTTCAAGGACAGTTCGAAAGCCCTGAGTGCGGAGCAGCGCTACCGGGATGCCGTCGCAGCCGTCGCCCGCCACCCTCAGCTGCGCGTCGACGTGCTCGACATCGAGCTCCGGATGCCCCCGCCGAGCTACACGATCCGGACCCTCGACGAGCTGCGGCGCCGCGAGCCCGGCAACAGCTTCACCCTCGTCATCGGCGCCGACAACCTCCCGAACCTGCTGCGCTGGCGGGAGGCGGAGCGGCTGCTCGCGGAGTACGGCGTCGCCGTCTTCCCCCGCAAGGGCGTCAGCGCCGAATACCGCCGCCGCAAGCTGATGGAGGCCTGCCGGGACTATCCCCCGGAGAAACGCTTCAGGATCCGGCTGTTCCACGTCCCCGAAGTCGATGTGTCCTCGACGGAAATCCGCGAGGCGCAGGCCCGCGGGGAAGATGTTTCCGCCCTGCTGATGTAACGATGGAAAGACCTGTCATCCTCCTGTATACCGACGGCGCGGCCAGCGGGAATCCCGGGCCGGGCGGCTACGGCGTCGTCCTGTGCTGCGGCGGCCTCCGCAAGGAACTCTCCGCCGGCTTCGCCCGGACGACCAACAACCGGATGGAGCTGCTCGCCGTGATCGCGGGCCTCGAGGCCATCCGCTGGGACCGGGCCCGCGTCGAGCTCTACAGCGACTCGACCTACGTCGTCAAGGCCGTCAACGAAGGCTGGCTCGAAAACTGGCAGCGGAAGCAGTTCCGGAAGGTCAAGAACGTGGACCTCTGGCTGCGCCTGCTGCCCCTGCTCGCCCGGCACGAAGTCACCTTCCACTGGGTCAAGGGCCACGCCGGCCACCCGGAGAACGAGTGCTGCGACCGGCTCGCCGTCGCCGCGTACCGCCTCCCGGGCCTTCCCCCCGACGAAGGATACGAATCCGGCGAAAATTCATTACCTTTGTAAGACCACTTAGAACTGTACTTATGCACAATAGAAAGCCCATCGTAGGCATCACCCCCGGCGACGGCAACGGCATCGGCTACGAAGTCATCATCAAGTCCCTCGCGGACGCCCGCATCCTCGAATCCTTCACCCCCGTCATCTACGGCTCCTCGAAGATCTTCGGGTTCTACCGCAAGCTCGTCCACAACATCGAAGCGATGGAGACCTACGTCATCTCCTCCGCCCGCGACGCCCAGCCCCGGCGCATCAACATCGTCAACTGCCTCCCGGAGAACAGCTTCGTCGAGCCCGGCCAGCCGACCCCGGAATCCAGCAAGGCCGCGATGACCTCCCTCGAGGTCGCCGTCCGCGACATCAAAGAAGGCGCCATCGACGTGCTCGTGACCGGCCCGATCAACAAGCGGGCGATGGCCAGCGAAGGCTTCGGCTACACCGGCCACACGGAGTACCTCCAGAACGCCTTCGACGTCGAAGAGATTGCGATGTTCATGGTCAGCGACCGCCTCAAGGTCGGCGTCGTGACCGGCCACATCCCCCTGCGGGAGGTTCCCGGCAAGATTACGGAGGAGAAGATCCTCGCCAAGCTGCGGCTGATGCAGGCTTCGCTGAAGCGCGATTTCGGCGTGGATGAGCCCAAGATCGCCGTACTGAGCCTGAACCCCCACGGCGGCGACGGCGGCCTGCTCGGCGACGAGGAACAGCAGATCATCCTCCCCGCCATCCGCCGCGCGGATGCGGAAGGCATCCTCGCCTACGGCCCGTTCTCCCCGGACGGCTACTTCGGCCTGGGCCAGTACAGCCGCTTCGACGCGACCCTCGCGATGTACCACGACCAAGGCCTGGAGCCCTTCAAGGCCCTCGCCTTCGAGCAGGGCGTGAACTACACGGCCGGTCTCCCGATCGTCCGGACCTCCCCGGACCACGGCACGGCCTTCGAACTGGCCGGCCGCGACGAGGCGGATCCCAGCTCGATGATGGCCGCCATCTACCGCGCAATCGACATCCTGCGGAACCGCGAGGAATACGACCGGCTCCTGGAAGACCGGATGCCGGAACGCCCGGCCGACGAGCGGGAACGCCGCGGCCGCCGGTCCCAGATCGCCTAGGGCCTACAAGCCGGATTCCCGGATAATCTTTTCTACGGAATCGTAATCATAGCCCCTTCCAAGGGCGAATTTCAGGAGTTTGAGGCGCCGCTGCGGGTCGCCTTCGAGGCTGCGCGCCTTCGCCTCGACCAGCCGCCGCAGCTTCTCCTCCGCCCGCTCCGGCTCCAGCGCCGCGAGCGCCGCCGCGACCGTCTCCTCGGGAAGGCCCTTGGCGCGCAGCGCGAAGCGGATCTTGACCGGGCCCCAGCCCGTCAGGGCGGCCTTGTCGCGCGCGAACGCGGTCGCGTAGCGCAGGTCATCGACGTAGCCGTCGCCGACGAGCGCGGCGACGACGCCCGCCGCGGCCTCCGCGTCCCCCTCCAGCGCCTTCAGCGCCTTCCGGTAGACGTCGGCGGCGCAGTGCTCGCTGCGGGCGCAGAGGTTCTGCAGCCGGGAAAGGACCTGGTCGCGCGTCATCGGGCGTTGTGTTTGCCGGCCAGCATGCCGCAGGCGGCGAGGATGTCTTCTCCGCGGGAGGCGCGGATCGTGCAGGTGATGCCGTGGGCGTTCAGCCGGTCGCGGAACGCCTCCATGATCTTCTCGGAGGAAGACTCGTACGGGAAATCCGGGATCTTGTGGAAGCGGATCAGGTTGACCCGGCACTCGAGGCCGCGCAGCAGGCGGATGAGCCCGTCCTCGTGGCGCTTGGTGTCGTTCAGGCCGGCGAACATCGTGTATTCGAAACTGACGCGCCGCTGGCCGGTAAAGTCGTACCGGCGGATCAGCGCGAGCACGTCCGCGAGCGGGAAGGCCTTCTGGACCGGCATCAGGGCCTCGCGCTCCTCCGGGAAGGGGTTGTGGAGGCTGACGGCCAGGTGGCAGGAAGTTTCGTCGAGGAAGCGCCGCAGGCCCGGAAGGACGCCGACGGTCGAGAGGGTGATGCGCTTCGGGCTCCAGCCGAAGCCCCAGTCCGCCGTCAGCACGCGGATGGCGCGGAACACCGCGTCAACATTGTCGAGCGGCTCCCCCATCCCCATGAAAACGGCGTTGGAGAGCTCCGCCGCCTCGTCGACGGCGATAAACTGGCTCAGGATTTCCGCGGCGTCGAGGTTGCCGTGGAAGCCCTGGCGCCCGGTCATGCAGAACTTGCAGCCCATCTTGCAGCCCGCCTGGGAGGAGACGCAGAGCGTCCGCCGCTCCTCGTCGGGAATCACGACCGCCTCGACCGCCGCGCCCTGCGTCCCGACCGGGAACAGGTACTTGCGCGTGCCGTCGCCCGAGCGCACGGACCCCGCGGGCTCCCGCAGGCCCAGTTCGCAGCTTTCCTCCAGCTTCTCGCGCCCCGCCTTGGAAATGTCGGTCATTTCCGCAAAGGAACGCGCGCGGCGCACATACATCCAGCGGGCGAGCTGTTTCCCCGCAAAGGCGGGCAGACCCAGCGCAACCGCGACCGCCGAAAGCTCCTCCGGCGTCTTGCCAAGCAGTTTCTCCTTCATACGGCAAAGTTACATATTTTACCTTTGCAGCGTCCGATTATTTTCATAACTTTGCTCTGATAACTTTATTAAAACTCATGCATTATGGCTAAGGAAGTTGAAGAAAAGGCCACCGAAGTCAATGCCGCCAAGCTCAAGGCATTGCAGGCCACGATCGACAAGATTGAGAAGGATTATGGGAAAGGTACGATCATGAAGTTGGGAGATCAGCCACAATGGGACGTACAAGTTATTCCGAGCGGATCGGTCGCCCTCGACCACGCGCTGGGAATCGGCGGCTACCCGCGGGGAAGGATCATCGAGATCTACGGCCCCGAATCCAGCGGTAAGACGACCCTGGCGATCCACGCGATCGCCCAGGCCCAGAAACAGGGCGGCATCGCCGCCATCATTGACGCGGAACACGCCTTCGACCGGACCTACGCGAAGGCCCTGGGCGTGAACCTGGAAACGCTGCTGATCTCGCAGCCCGACAACGGCGAGCAGGCCCTCGAAATCGCGGACAACCTGATCCGCTCGGGCGCGATCGACATCATCGTGATCGATTCCGTCGCCGCGCTGACCCCGAAGGCGGAGATCGAAGGCGAGATGGGTGACAACAAGGTCGGCCTCCAGGCCCGCCTGATGAGCCAGGCCCTCCGCAAGCTGACCGCCAACATCGCCAAGACCAACACCTGCTGCATCTTCATCAACCAGCTCCGCGAGAAGATCGGCATCATGTTCGGCAACCCGGAGACGACGACCGGCGGCAACGCCCTGAAGTTCTACGCCTCCGTGCGCATCGACGTGCGCCGCACGACCCAGCTCAAGGACGGCGAGGAAGCGACCGGCAACCGGACCCGCGTCAAGGTCGTCAAGAACAAGATGGCCCCGCCCTTCAAGAAGGCGGAATTCGACATCGTCTTCGGCGAGGGTATCTCCCACGCCGGCGAGATCGTCGACCTCGGCGTCGAGTTCAACATCGTCGCCAAGAGCGGCAGTTGGTACAGCTACAACGGCGAAAAGCTCGCCCAGGGACGCGAAGCCGTCAAGCAGCTGCTCGCGGACAATCCGGAGCTCTGCGACGAAATCGAAGCGAAAATCCGCGAGGCCCTCGCCAAGACCAACGACTGATGGGAAAGATTATCCTGACCGGAGACCGCCCGACCGGCCGTCTCCACCTCGGCCACTACGTCGGCTCCCTGCGCCGCAGGGTCGAACTGCAGGACAGCGGCCTGTTCGAGAAGATCTTCATCATGATCGCCGACGCCCAGGCCCTGACCGACAATGCGGACAACCCGGAGAAGGTCCGCCAGAACATCATCGAAGTCGCCCTCGACTACATGGCGGCCGGCCTTGACCCGGCGAAATCCGTCCTCTTTATCCAGTCCCAGGTCAGCGAGCTGACCGAGCTGACCTTCTTCTACCAGAACCTCGTCACGGTCCAGCGCCTCCAGCGCAACCCGACCGTCAAGCAGGAAATCCAGCTCCGGGGCTTCTCGGAGAGCGCCGACGGCGCCGACAACAAAGCCGGCACCCCGGTCGGCTTCTTCTGCTACCCGATCAGCCAGGCCGCCGACATCACCGCCTTCCAGGCGACGACCGTCCCGGTCGGCGAGGACCAGGAGCCGATGCTCGAGCAGACCCGCGAGATCGTCCGCAAGTTCAACGCCGTCTACGGCCCGACCCTCGTCGAGCCGGAAATCCTCCTGCCCGAGAACAGCGCCTGCCTGCGCCTCCCCGGCACGGACGGCAAGGCGAAGATGAGCAAGTCCCTCGGGAACTGCATCTACCTGTCCGATCCGGCCGACGTCGTCTGGGAAAAGGTCCGCGGCATGTACACGGACCCCGGCCACCTGCAGGTCAGCGACCCCGGCAAGGTCGAAGGCAACCCGGTCTTCACCTACCTGGACGCTTTCAGCCGCCCGGAGCATTTCGAAAGATTCGCGGACTGCTTCCACGGCAAGAAGGTCAGTTTCGACTTCCGGAACCTCGACGAGGTCAAGGCGCAGTACCGCGCCGGCGGCCTCGGCGACATGATGGTCAAGTCCTTCCTGAACGCGGTCCTCAACGACGTGCTCGAGCCGATGCGCGTGCGCCGCAAGGCGCTGGAGCAGGACCTCCCCTACGTCTATGAGGTCCTCCGCAAGGGCTCCGAAGTCGCCCGCGCCGCCGCGGCCGAGACCCTCGCCGCCGTGAAGCGTTCGATGAAGATCAACTACTTCGACCCCGGCGTCCTCGACGAACTGATCGCGCAGCAGCGCGAAAAATACCGGCAATGAAAAAAGCCCCTGACCGCGAGTCAGGGGCTTTTTTTCAGTCTTCGACAGTAATCTTGTAGCCGCCGTCCTTCTTGCCGCCGGAGCTTCCGGTGCCGGCCGCGTCGCGGACGAGCTGCTCGAAGTCCGCGCGGGAGATCAGGCCTTCGAAACTGATGAAGGTACATTCGCCGGGCTCGGCGGCGAGCATCACGAAGTTCCTGACGACCTCATCGTCGCCGACGGTGTACATCCGGACGGCCTCGCCGTTGTCCTTGGCTTCCATCAGGAGCTCATAGTCGCCGCGCTTGATGTAGCGCTCGGTATCGCCGCGGAGGTTGTCGATGATCCGCGGGTTGTCGGTATTGATCACGTAGAAGCTCGTGAGGGAGCGGATGACCTGGCTGAGGTTCACGTCCTTCCCGTCGATGTCGATGTCCGGAATGACGCCGAGCAGGCGGAACATCGCCGGGGAGATGTAGACCGCGGTGACGCCTTCTTCGTCGGAGTAGCGGTTGTAGATGCTCCGGCCGTCCTGGGCGAAGGCGCTGAAGGCAAGCAGCAGGGCTGCGAAAATGAGGATTATCTTTTTCATGGCTGTTTCTGTTTTATCGGGTTTTGTTGAATGCTTCGGTCAGGAATTCGACAGGCTCCTGGGCCTTTTCGGCGATGGCACGGCCCTGGTTCATCTTCTCGGAGATCAGCTGGAAGGCTTTCTCGACTTCCGCGTACGCGAGGGCCGGATCGTCGAAACTGTCCTTCGGGCGGGGCGGCGTGAAGACGGCCAGCGCGAAGGCGGCGCAGGCGGCGGCG
>JAFRVZ010000004.1 GCA_017438265.1 Bacteroidales bacterium | reverse complement strand
GGAACTTGTCGCGGTCGGCGTTGATTTCCTCGATGTCCATCGTCGCGATGACCAGACGGAGCTGGCCGAAGAGGATATCCGTGGCGATGCCGCGAATTTCGTCCTGGGAGAGGCCGAGGAGGCGCTCGGCGGCGTTGGTCATCACGTCAGGCTCGGTTGAGATACCGACGGTGAAGCGGCAGGGCACGTCCACGCGGATGTTCTGCTTGGACAGGGCGTTGGTCAGGTTGCACTCGATCGAAATCGGGTTGAGGTCCAGGAACTGGTAGCTCTGGAAGACGGGCCAGATGAAGGCGGCGCCGCCGTGGATGCACTTCGCGGAAGCGTCGCGGCCGGTCTTGCCGTAGATGACGAGCACCTTGTCCGAGGGGCAGCGTTTGTAGCGGGCGAGGATGGCCGTGAAGGTCACGAAGAGCACGCCCACGATGATAAGGATCAGATAGAGTTCCATATGCTTCAGGTATTTAGATGATTACGGAATTGATTTCTTCGACGAGGAGGGTGTTGGCGCTGACGACTTCGACGACGCGGATGCGGGCGCCGGTCTTGAGCGTCGGTCCGTCGGTCACGGCCGCGTACTCGCGGACAGAGTTGTTGATCGTGATCTGGACCTTTCCTTCACCGGCCCGCTCGCCGGGGATGGTCAGGTAGACGGTCCCCTGGCAGTCGACGGCGGACTTGTAGACATTGATCGTGCCGGATTCCTGCATGTTCGTCAGCCAGCGGAACAGCAGCATCACCAGGAAGACGAGCAGCGCGCCCACGGCGATCGCGATCAGCATCCGCAGCCCGGTCGCGGGAACGCTGTCCTTCAGCAGGATCGCGGTCCATCCGAAGCCGATCAGGAAGTTGATGAAATTGCGGAAGGTCAGCAGGTTCATCCCGCTGCCCGGATGGTCGGCATCGTGCCCGCCGGCGTCGACGTGGCCCCCGACGTCCAGCGAGCCGTCGGAAACGTCGCCGGCGACGTCTCCGGGCACATCCCCGCCGAAGTCGGAGTTGATGTCGAAGTCGCCGTGGTCGGCGGCGCCGAGGAAGGTCATGATGGTCTGAATTACGAAGACCAGCGAGGCCGAAAGCGTTACTGCCCAGAGGACTTTGCCTGCGGCATCAAGTGTATTCCACCATTCAATCATAGCGCAAAAGGATATTTATTTTTCGCAAATATATAAATAAATATTGAAAAACAATAAATATTCGTATTTTTTTGCAAAAGATTCCCGGACAGACCGGGAATAATGGGTCAGAAAGCCGAAAGAAACTGTTTTCCTGAGATATCCCAAAAAAGGGCTACTCAGAAAAACAGTTTCTTTCGGCGATTCTCTCCCTGCGATTCTCTATCTGCGATTTAAGCGGTATTACTCCGCGGCGGGTTTGCGGATATCGAGCTGGAGCTCATCCAGCTGGGTCTGATCGATGAAGGACGGGGAGTCGATCATCACGTCGCGTCCTGTGTTGTTCTTCGGGAAGGCGATGTAGTCGCGGATGGTCTCCTGGCCGCCGAAGAGGGCGCAGACGCGGTCGAAGCCGAACGCGAGGCCGCCGTGGGGCGGGGCGCCGAACTTGAAGGCGTTGATGATGAAGCCGAACTTGTACTCGGCGTCCTCCTTGCTGATGCCGAGCACCTCGAACATCCGGCTCTGCATCGCCGCATCGTGGATTCGGATCGAGCCGCCGCCGAGCTCCGTGCCGTTCAGCACGAAGTCGTAGGCGTTCGCGCAGACGCGCTCCAGG
>JAFRVZ010000025.1 GCA_017438265.1 Bacteroidales bacterium | reverse complement strand
CCCGCCCTCGGCCCCGCCGCCCCTAGCCGTTTCTGCTGCTGGTTGCCTTGCGGCGCTGGCGGGTAGCGGGGAGGGCGGGGGTTAGGCGTGATTTGTAACGTGTTGGAGTAGCGATGGTTGCGCAAAGTAACGCTGCCGATTACTGAAGTGTTGGTTTATTTATCTTGCTGGTAATGAAGTGGTTGCAAATCACGCTTAAGGTGATGGCCAGCGGTCAAATGGAGGTTTTGCCACCTGCGGTGCCATCGCTCGCTTCGCTCGGGTCTCGACTGCGCGCCTCGACAGGCTCGGTGCTCTGCTCAAAATGACAGAGGCGGGGAGGGCTGGGGTCGGGGCGGATGTGGGTGTGATGGTGGTGGGGGCGGGGGGGGTGCGGCAGGGGAGCGGCGGGGAGCGGCGGGGAGTAGTTGATAACTTGCGGGGGATTGTTGATAAAAATCGGTCCAAATCGATTAACTTTGTTTGTATCGTTGCGTGTAGTTGCCGCGAGGCTGCCACAGCCGACATGATCATTAACTTTTGCTCAATCAGCGCGATTTACTTGATTAGCTAGATCGGTGAGATTAACGCGATTAGCGCGACCAGCGAGATTTGTTCAATCAGTGCGATCAGCGAGATTAGCGCGATCAGCGCGAGCGAGATGATCATGCGGGGACGGGAGCGGGCGGTGGGATTTGTTGCGGCGATATGCGATTTGCGAAAGGCTATGACTTTAGAAGAATTGACCCAAACCATCAGGACGGTGCCGGATTATCCGAAGCCGGGGATTTTGTTTTATGATGTGACGACGCTGTTCAAGGATGCGGAGGCGCTCCGGACGGTGGTCGACATGACTTACGAGCTCTACAAGGACAAGGGCATCACGAAGGTCGTCGGGATCGAGTCCCGCGGCTTCGTCGTGGGCGCGGCGGTCGCCTGCCGCCTCGGCGCAGGCTTCATCCTCGCCCGCAAGCCCGGCAAGCTCCCCTCGACCTCCGTCTCCGAATCCTATTCCAAGGAATACGGCATCGACACCGTCGAACTCCACCTCGACGCGATCTCCCCGGGCGACGTGGTCCTGATCCATGACGACCTCCTCGCGACCGGCGGCACCGTCGGCGCCGTGAACCGCCTCGTCCGGAAATTCCACCCCGCGGCCGTCTATGACAACTTCATCATCGAGCTCCCCGACCTCCACGGCCGCGCCACGATCCCGGACGGCACCCCTGTCACGAGCCTCCTCTCCTTCGCCGGCGACTAGCGTCCGCCGGTGGCCGGTGAAGCCAGGTGAAAAGGCCACGCCGGAGGCTGAAAAAAGAGGCCAGGCGAAAAGGCCACGCCGGAGGCTGAAAAAAGAAGCCAGGCAAATAAGCCGGGCAAAAAGGCCGACGCCGGCTGCCAGGCAAAAAGGCCCAGCAACAGCAAATGATTCCTGAACCCTATAACCTATGAGTCCATTCCTGAACAAGGCTTTCGGATTTGATCCCAAGCAGCACAATGTCCGGACGGAGATCGTCGCGGGCATCACGACCTTCCTGACGATGGCCTACATCCTGGCCGTCAACCCCAGCATCTTCGGCGCCCTCGAAGGGATGCCGAAGGGCGCCGTTTTCACGGCGACCGCCCTGGCCGCCATCGTCGGCACCCTCGTCATGGCCCTCTACGCGAAGAAGCCCTTCGGCCTCGCCCCCGGCATGGGCCTGAACGCCTTCTTCGTCTTCACGGTCTGCCTCACGATGGGCTACAACTGGCAGTTCGCCCTGACCGCCGTCTTCATCGAAGGCATCCTGTTCATCCTCATGACCGTCACGAAGATCCGAACCTACCTGATCAACGCGATCCCCGGTACCCTGAAAAAAGCCATCGGCGCCGGTATCGGCCTCTTCATCGCCTTCATCGGCATGCAGAACTCCGGCATCATCGTGAACAGCGACTCGACCCTCGTCGTCCTCGGTGACGTGACCCACGGAACGGCCCTCGTCGCCGTCCTCGGCCTCGTCATCACCGGCGGCCTCGTGATGCTCAAAGTCCGCGGCGGCATCCTCATCGGCATCCTCGCCACGACCGTCATCGGCCTCCTCGTCAAGGACCCCGCGACCGGCGAAACCGTGACCCAGCTGACCCGCAACGCCGCCGGCAACCCGCAGTTCGTCTCCTTCCCGGACAGCGTCGCCCCCATCTTCATGAAGTTCGAGTGGCATAACATCCTCTCCTGGGACATGCTCGTCGTCGTCCTGACCTTCCTGTTCATCGACATGTTCGACACGATGGGCACTGTGATCGGCGTCAGCCAGACGACCGGCCTCGTCGAGCGCGACGAGGTTGAGGACATCGACAAGATCTTCCTCGCCGACTCCGTCGCGACCGTCGCCGGCGCCTGCTTCGGCACCTCGACGACCACGACCTACGTCGAAAGCGCCGCCGGCATCGGCGACGGCGGCCGCACCGGCCTCACCGCCTTCTCGATCGCCGTCTGCTTCGGCCTCGCGTTGCTCTTCTCGCCGATCTTCCTCGCGATCCCGAGCGCCGCGACCGCCCCGGCCCTGATCATCGTCGGCGTCATGATGATGCCGTCCGTGACCCGCATCCACTGGGAGGACTACTGCCGCAGCATCCCGGCGTTCCTGACGATCGCCTTCATGCCGCTCGCGTACTCGATCTCCGACGGTATCCTGATCGGCGTCATCGCCTATGTCGTGATGCACGCGATCGCCGGCCGCTTCAAGGACATTTCGGTCACGATGTGGATCCTGGCGGTGCTGTTTGTGTTGCGGTATATCTTCATATAGAGATTTCTCCGCTCGCTTCGCTCGGTCGAAATGACAAATAAGCGCTCGGTCGAAATGACAGAAAAGCGCTCGGTCGAGAGGCAGGCCTGTCATTTCGAGCGAAGTCGAGAAATCTAGGGAACAGAAATGCCCAGGCGACTGTTATTGCTGCTGGCGGTCGGTCTTCTCGCACTCGGGGGGTGCGGGAAGATCGCCGTGAGCCGCGAATATACGACGCGGATCATTTCCGTCGGCGGGGAGGACAAGTTCAAGATATTCAGCGCGAAAGAGATGATCGCCGAATACCTCCACACCCTCGGGCGGAGCGTCGGGGCGAGCGTCCGGATTCAGGGCCGCTCGACCGAGGACTGCGACCGGAAGATGCGCGCCGACTTCCAGGACTGGATCTCCCGCATCGACCGTCGCGAAATCGACACGATCGTCGAGAACACCGGCCTGAACACGATGGAGTTCCTTCTCGAGTGCGTCTATTACGACGAATTCCTTGAAGAATACGTCCCCGTGGACTCCTGGCACTACCAGTACCAGTACTGATTCCGGCGTTCGTCGAAGAAAAACGCCCGTTGGTCGAAAACCGGCCGGCGGGTGTTTTTTATTGCCGTACTTTCGCTCCGAAAAAAACAGAAGCGAATATGAAAAAGATACTGATCCTTTTGGCCACGATGCTGTCCGCAGCGGCGGCGCTGGCCCAGACGACGGTCCGGGGCACCATCCTCGACGCCGCGACCCGCGAAGGCGAACCCTACGCCATCGTCGAGTTCTTCAAAGCCGGAGAAGAAGACAAGCCGATCGCCTTCGCGACGACCGACGAGGCCGGAAAATTCTCCATCACCTTTACCGTCAAGGGCGACTGCGTAATGCTCTTCAACAACCTCGGCCGCAAGCAGATCCGCCGGGAATTCACCATCGCGGACCAGCCCGAGATCGACCTCGGCACCTTCCTCGCCGAGGATGACGCCGAGCTGCTGAAAGGCGGCACCGTGACCGCCCAGCGCCCGCTCGTCAAGATGGAGGTTGACAAGATGACCTACGACGTCGCCGCGGACGTGGACGCGAAGACCTCGACCGTGCTCGACATGCTCCGCAAGGTCCCGATGGTCTCCGTGGACGGCCAGGACCGCATCACGGTCAACGGCTCCTCCAGCTTCCAGGTCTATGTCGACGGAAAACCGAACCAGATGATGTCCCAGAACGCCTCGACCGTCTTCAAGATGATGCCGGCGAGCGCCGTGAAGAACATCGAGGTCGTGACGAATCCCGGCGTCCGCTATGACGCCGAGGGCGTCGGCGGCGTGCTGAACATCACGACCAACCGCGCCGCGACCGGCGGCGCCAGCGTCGCCGACGGCGTCTACGGCACCCTGACCGGGATGGCCTCGACTCGCGGCTACGGCGGCGGCCTCTTCGGCGGCTTCCAGAAGGGCAAGTTCGCCCTCAGCCTGAATCTCAACGCGATGGAGAACATCCTCGGCGAGACGCAGACGGACATGACCCGCGTCCAGGACGGCGGCATGACGACCGCAGTCCGCTCCGCCACGGACCTCCGCTCGCCGATCCGCATCGGCAACCTGAGCGCCAGCTACGAGATCGACACCCTGAACCTCGTCTCCGTGACCGCCGGCCTGATGGGCCTCGGCGCGACCACGGACGGCACCTCCGCCACCGAAATGACCCTCCCGGGCCTCGGCACCTTCGGCTACGAGGGCACGACCTACAGCCGGATGCGGAGCAACACCGTCAACCTCAGCGCGGACTACCAGCACCTCTGGGCGGACGTCCCGGCCCGCAGCTTCATCCTCTCCTACCAGTACGAGGGCGCCCCGACCACCAACGACACCCGCAACACCTTCGGCGGCGCCGCCTTCCCCGGCTTCGACCTGACCGACCGCCGCACCGACGCGCGCCAGAACTCCGTCAGCCACACGGCCCAGGCCGACTTCACGACCCCGCTCGGCGACCGCCTCACCGTCTCGACCGGCGCGAAGTTCCTCCACCGCCACAACTCCTCCGCCCAGACGGACTACCTCCGCCGCGGCGACGCCTACGTCGAGAACCCCGCCTCGAGCCTCGACTACGACTTCTACAACCGCATCGGAGCGGCCTACAGCGAGCTTTCCGGCAACTTCGGAACGGTCGGCGCGAAGGCCGGCGTCCGCTACGAGCACACCTGGCAGTCCTACCGCTCCACCGCCATGGCGGCCCCCTTCCACATCGACTACGGCAACCTCGTCCCGATGGCAAGCCTCCAGTACAGCCCCGCCCCGACCCGCAACATCGGCCTGAGCTACAACCTGCGCATCAGCCGCCCCGGCATCAGCTACCTCAACCCCTACGTCAACACCTCCGACCCGACCGCCCGTTCCTACGGCAACACGGAACTCGACGCGGAGCGCAGCCACACCGTCAGCCTGGTGTTCAACACCTTCGGCCCCAAACTGACCCTGAACGCGACCCTCCGCCACAGCTTCACCCCCAACGGCATCTCCGCCTACAGCTTCTACGACGCGGACAACCTGCTCAACACGACCTACGGCAACATCGTCCGCAGCCGCGACACCGGTCTCAACATCTTCGCGATGCTGACCCCCGGCCAGAAGACCCGCATCATCCTGAACGGCGGCGCCGGCTACACGGACCTCCGCAGTGCGACCCTCCGCCAGTCCAACGCGGGCTGGAACTACAACGCGATGCTCGGCGTCCAGCAGACCCTCCCCGCGGACTTCCGCCTCAGCGCGAACCTGATCGCCGCCGGCCGCAGCGTAAACCTCCAGGGCTGGAGCAGCGGCATCTCCCTCGCCACGCTCGGCCTGACCCGCACCTTCCTCGACGACCGCCTCAGCGTATCGCTGAACGGCATTTCCCCGCTCGCGAAGGGCGGCCGCCTCGCGATGGAATCCCACACCCGCGGCAACGGCTTCACGACCGACATGTCCACCCGCATCCCCCTCGCGCAGGCGACGCTGAACGTCAGCTGGACCTTTGGCCGCCAGGGCGCCGGCGCGAAGCGCGCCCGCCGCACCATCGAGAACGAAAGCCAGCTCAACGCGACCTCGACCGCCGAAACCATGGGCTCCGTCCTCACGATGTAACGGCCATTTTTATTATCTTTGTCCGGAATGAAAAAGGACATCATCATAGACGTGACGCAGGGGCTGTCGTGGGCGGCCCTCTGCGTCATGCCGTCGCTGATCAGCCTGGTCGTCGTCGGCTCGCTCCCGGAGGCGCTGACCGTCCTGAAAGTGACCTTCCAGACGCTCCTGCCGCTGATCCTGATCTATTTCCTGAACTACTACCTGCTGATTCCGAAACTGCTGTATCCGGGCGGCCGGCGGAAGGGGTGGTTCTACGGGGTGAACGCGCTGCTGATCCTCGCGCTGAACTTCCGCTTCGTCTTCCAGCGCGGCGAAATCCCCCAGGAGGTGCTGGACGCCTTCGGCATCGAGCGCCTCTGGACCTTCTACCTCATCTCGGTCCTGATGATCGTCGCCTCGCAGGTCATGATCATCCTGCTCGCCCTCGGCATCCGCAACATCCGCCGGAACCAGGAGATGCGCGTCGCCTTCGAGCGGCAGCGGCGCGAGACCGCCGAGGCCGAGCTCGTCTGGCTGAAGCACCAGCTGAGCCCCCATTTCCTCTTCAACACGCTGAACAACATCTCCTCCCTGACCCAGATCGACCCGGACCAGGCCCAGGAGCGCATCGGTCAGCTGAGCGACCTGCTGCGCTATGCGCTGTACGACAGCGAGGCGGCGCAGGTCCCGCTCGCGGCGGAGATGGCATTCATGGACAACTACGTGGACCTGATGGCGATGCGCTGCAACGGCCAGGCGACGGTCGAAAAGGACTTCGCCGTCCCCGCCGAGCCCGCCGAAATCGCGCCGCTGCTCTTCATCTCACTGGTCGAGAATGCGTTCAAGCACGGCGTCAACGCGCGCTATCCGTCGTTCGTGCGGCTCGCGATGCGGCTGGAGACGCCCGGTCCGGAGGGCAGGCGCCGCGTCGTCTTCCGCTGCGAGAACTCGCTGTTCGAAAAGCAGGGGACCGACCATATCGGCTCCGGCATCGGGCTGGAGAACATGCGGCGGCGCCTGGAGTTGCTGTATCCCGGAAAATATACCTACGCGCAGAGCGCCTCCGAGGGGTGCTGGCGGGTAGAGGTAACGATTGAAGTATGAATCCGTTGCGCTGTGTGATCGTGGACGACGAACCGCTGGCGGTGAAGCTCCTGGAGGGCTTCGTCGCGCGCACGCCGTTCCTCGCGCTGGCGGGCTCCTTTACGGACCCCGTCGCGGCGATGACGGCGATCCGCGCGGAGCGCCCGGAGCTGGTGTTCCTGGACATCCAGATGCCGGACCTCGACGGGATGGAGCTGTCGCGGATGATTCCGCCGGAGACGAAAATCGTCTTCACGACGGCGTTCAAGCAGTATGCCTTCGAGAGTTACGAGGTCTCCGCGCTGGACTTCCTGCTGAAGCCCGTCCGCTACCAGAAGTTCCTGGCGGCGGCGGAGAAGGCGCGGGAGTGGTTCGAGGGGCGGAGATTTCTCGACTCGCTGCGCTCGCTCGAAATGACAGGGAAAGCGCTGCGCTCGCTCGAAATGACAGGGAAAGCGCAGCGCTCGCTCGAAATGACAGGGAAAGCGCAGCGCTCGGCCGAGATGGCAGATTCAGAGGGGATTTTCCTGAAGGCGGAGGGGGAGTACCGGAAGGTGCGGCTGGAGGAGATTGTGTGCGTGGAGGGGATGAAGGACTATGTGCTGGTCTATCTGGCGGGGGAGAAGCAGCCGCTGGTCGTGCACACGACGATGAAGGCGATGGAGGAGCTGCTGCCGCCGCAGAGGTTCATGCGCATCCACCGCTCCGCCATCGTCGCGCTGGGGCAGATCCGCTCCGTGTCCCCGTCGGGGGACATCGTCGCGGGGGACCGCTTCCTCCATGTGTCGGAAGGGTACCGGGCGGCGTTCGACGCGTATCTGGAGGGGCATTCGCTGCGGTAACAGATTCCTTCGCTTCGCTCGGAATGACAGTTTTTTGTTGTATATTGCGGCGTGGAAAAGCGGTATGATCCGAAGGCGACGCGGTGGTACGCGGTCAAGACGTTTTACCAGAAACTGTTCAAGATCAAGCAGGAACTGGATGAGGCGGGGTACCGGACGTATGTCGCGATGCGGGTCGAGGAGATTTACAAGGCCGGGCGGCTGCAGTATGCCGAGAAGCCGCTGGTCGCCTCGCTCCTGTTCGTGGAGTGCAGCGCTGAGTTCCTGATGGCGTTCAAGCGCGTCCATGACAGCGAAATGATGTTCTACTCCGCCGCCGACGCCTACCGCCCGGCGCCGATCGACGACGCCCAGATGCGCAGCTTCATCCTCGTGACCGCCCCGAACCGCGAGACCCGCATCGAATTCCTCGGGGAGTCCGTGCCCGATTTCAAGCGCGGCGAACACGTCCGCGTCCGCGACGGCATCTACAAAGGCTCGGAAGGTTACATCAAGAAAATCAAGTCCGACCGCAAGCTGCTCGTCGAGATTACCGGCATCGCCGTCGTCGCCGTCTCTTACATCCATCCCTCCCTGCTCGAAAAGATTGCCTGAAACCTTTCATTTTTTTTGATAAATCAAAGAAAATGAGTAAATTTGCAATTGCTTTTTTGGTGAATTTTCCAAAGAAGAAAGGGGTCCCCGGATAGTACCTGTGGAGACAGGCAACTCCGGAGAGCGGGAGGCCCACCCCGCGGGACTTGGCATCGCTGCGCCTCTCGCTGTTCGATGGTCTGATTATCAGCCTCTTACGCATGCGCGCAGGAGTGGGAGGTATATCCAGACAATCCAATCTCAATGAAAATCGCAGTCGCCGGCACCGGTTATGTCGGCCTGAGCATCGCCACGCTCCTCGCCCAGCACCACGAAGTGGTGGCCGTGGACGTCATCCCTGAAAAAGTCGAAAAAATCAACCGCCGGCAGAGTCCGATCCAGGACGAGTACCTGGAGCGCTACCTCGCCGAGAAGCCGCTGGACCTCGTCGCGACGCTCGACGGGCGCGCCGCCTACCGCGACGCCGCCTTTGTCGTGATCGCCGCCCCGACCAACTACGACCCGAAAAAGAACTTCTTCGACACGACCCACGTCGAGGAAGTCATCGAGCTGGTCCTCGAGGTCAATCCGGACGCCGTGATGGTCATCAAGTCGACCGTCCCCGTCGGCTACACCCGCCACGCCCGCGAGAAGTTCTCCTACCGCGAGCGCCAGGCCGACGGCACGATGAAGGTCGTCGTCCCCCGCATCATCTTCGCCCCGGAGTTCCTCCGTGAGTCCAAGGCCCTCTACGACAACCTCTACCCCTCCCGCATCATCGTCGGCTTCGACGACCCTTCCCTGGAAGCCGCCGCCCACACCTTCGCGGCCCTGATCCGCGAGGGCGCGCTGAAGGAGGACGTCCCCGTCCTCTTCATGGGCGCGACGGAGGCGGAGGCGGTCAAGCTCTTCGCCAACACCTACCTGGCCCTGCGCGTCAGCTACTTCAACGAGCTCGACACCTACGCCGAGATGAAGGGCCTCGACACGCAGGCCATCATCGAAGGCGTCTGCCTCGACCCGCGCATCGGCGCCCACTACAACAACCCCAGCTTCGGCTACGGCGGCTACTGCCTCCCTAAGGACACGAAGCAGCTCCTCGCGAACTTCAACGACGTCCCCGAGAACCTGATCAAGGCCATCGTCGAGAGCAACCGGACCCGCAAGGACTACATCGCGGACCGCGTTCTCGGCAAGGCCGGCTACTATACCGCCTCCAGCGCCTTCGACACCGCCAAGGAGCGCGATGTGACCGTCGGCGTCTACCGCCTCACGATGAAGACCGGCTCGGACAACTTCCGCCAGTCCGCCATCCAGGGCATCATGAAGCGCATCAAGGCCAAAGGCGCGAAGGTCATCATCTTCGAGCCCGCCCTCGAGGACGGCACGACCTTCTTCGGCAGCCGCGTGGTCAACGACCTCGCCGCCTTCAAGGCCCAGTCCGACGCCATCATCGCCAACCGCTACGACGCCGTCCTCGACGACGTCGCCGCCAAGGTCTATACCCGCGACATCTTCAAACGTGACTAAGCCTGTCATTTCGAGCGAATAAGCTTGTCATTTCGAGCGAAGTCGAGAAATCTCATACCATGCAAAGAACCATCGTCATCACCGGCGGCGCCGGTTTCATCGGCTCGCACGTCGTGCGGCTGTTCGTGAACAAATACCCGGAGTACCGGATCATCAACCTCGACAAACTGACCTACGCCGGCAACCTCGCGAACCTGAAGGACATCGAGGACCGCCCGAACTACCGTTTCGTCCGCCTCGACATCTGCGATTTCGACGGCGTCCTGAAACTCCTGCAGGAAGAGCACGTCGACGGCATCATCCACCTCGCCGCCGAGTCCCACGTGGACCGCAGCATCAAGGATCCCTTCACCTTCGCCCAGACCAACGTGATGGGCACCCTCTCCCTCCTCCAGGCCGCGAAGGCCTGCTGGGAGCCGCTGGGGTGGGAGATCTCTCCACGCGCTTCGCTTGGTCGAGATGACAGTGGGTCACGCGCTTCGCTTGGTCGAGATGACAGTGGGTCGCGCGCTTCGCTTGGTCGAGATGACAAATCTATTCCCTGCAGATTCTACCACATCAGTACGGACGAGGTCTACGGGGCGCTGAAGATGGACGGGACGCTGTTCACGGAGGAGACGAAATACCAGCCCCACAGCCCGTACAGCGCGGCGAAGGCCAGTTCGGACCACTTCGTGCGGGCGTTCCACGACACGTTCGGGATGCCGACGGTCGTGACGAACTGCTCGAACAACTACGGGCCGTACCAGTTCCCGGAGAAGCTGATCCCGCTGTTCATCAACAACATCCGCCACCGCAAGCCGCTGCCGGTCTATGGGAAGGGCGAGAATGTCCGCGACTGGCTCTACGTCGAGGACCATGCCCGGGCAATCGACCTGATTTTCCACCAGGGTAAGACGGGCGACACGTACAACATCGGCGGATTCAACGAGTGGAAGAACATCGACATCGTGAAGGTCCTGATCCGCACGACGGACCGGCTGCTGGGCCGGCCGGAGGGCGCCGACATGGACCTGATCACGTATGTCACGGACCGCGCGGGGCATGACCTGCGGTATGCGATCGATTCGAGCAAGCTCCAGCGGGAGCTCGGCTGGGAGCCGTCGCTCCAGTTCGAGGAAGGGATTGAGAAGACGGTGAAATGGTACCTGGAGAACCAGGAGTGGCTTGATAATGTCACTTCCGGGGACTATCAGAAGTACTACGATGAAATGTATAAAAACCGGTAGTAGATTTCTCGACTCGCTGCGCTCGCTCGAAATGACAAAAAGGGCTCCGCTCGAAATGACAGATAGAGCGTGTCATTTCGACCAAGCGAAGCGCGCGGCCAATTGTCATTTCGACCAAGCGAAGCGCGCGGAGAAATCTCTAAACAAAAAGAATGAGGACGGTTGAGCGGAGGTATTGGGGGGCGTTTGTGCTGATTACGTGCTGCTTTGCCCTGTGGGGGTTCGCGAATGACGTGACGAACCCGATGGTGAAGGGGTTCAGCAAGATCTTCCGGATGAGCGTGACGGAAGGGGCGCTGGTGCAGGTGGCCTTTTACGGAGGGTACTTCTGCATGGCGCTGCCGGCGGCGCTCTTCATCCGGCGGTTCAGCTACAAGGCCGGCATCCTGATGGGCCTGGGGCTGTACGCCGCGGGCGCGCTGCTGTTCCTGCCGGCCGCGAAGACCGGGTCGTACTGGCCGTTCCTGGCCGCGTACTTCATCCTGACCTGCGGACTGAGCTTCCTCGAGACGACCGCGAACCCGTTCATCCTGTCGATGGGGGAGGCCGAGACCGCGACGCGGCGGCTGAACCTGGCGCAGAGCTTCAACCCGATCGGGTCGCTCTGCGGGATGTTCGTGGCGATGAACCTGATCCAGGCGCGGCTGAATCCGCTCTCGAGCGCGGAGCGGGCGGCGCTGGACGATGCAAGCTTCGAAGCCGTCAAGGCGGCCGACCTGGCCGTGGTCGTAAAGCCGTATGCGGCGATCGGGATCGTGCTGGCGGTGTTTTTCGTCCTGATGCTGCTGGTGCGGGTGCCGGAGCGGGGCGCCGGGGACAGCGGGCTATCGCGGGCCTTCGGGCCGACCGTGCGGCGGCTGCTGGCGAACCGGGCCTACCGCGAAGGCGTGCTGGCGCAGTTCTTCTACATCGGCGCGCAGATTACCTGCTGGACGTTCATTATCCAGTACGGGACGCAGGTGTTCATGGCCGAGGAGATGGGAGAGCAGGCGGCGGAGGTCCTGAGCCAGCGGTACAACATCGCGGCGATGATCCTGTTCTGCGCGTCGCGCTTCGTGTGTACCGCGCTGATGCAGCGGTTCCGGCCGGCGGCGATGCTGCGGGCGTTCGCGGCTGCGGGGATCGCGCTGCTGCTGGTGGTGATCTGCGTCGGGGGACGGGTCGGGCTGTACAGCCTGGTAGGCGTGTCGGCCTGCATGAGCCTGATGTTCCCGACGATTTACGGGCTCGCGCTGAAGGATGTCGGGCCGGATGCGGAGATCGGCTCCGCGGGACTGATCATGGCGATCCTGGGCGGCTCGCTGCTGCCGCCGGTTCAGGCGCTGATTATCGACGGCGGGCATGTCGCGCTGTCGTTTGTGGTGCCGCTGGCGTGTTTCGGGGCGGTGCTGGCGTACGCGTGGAGGAGGAGATTTTTCGACTCCGCTGCGCTCCGCTCAAAATGACAGACAGTGCGTGTCATTTCGACCAAGCGAAGCGCGTGGGGAAATCTCTAAAACAGAAAAAAAGGCAAAAACGATATGGGTAAGAACGAACTGAAGATTTCGCAGCGGGGGATAGCGATGCCGCTGTCACCGATCCGGAAGCTGGCGCCGCTGGCGTATGCGGCGGAGGAGCGCGGGGTCAAGATCTACAAGCTGAACATCGGCCAGCCGGACCTGCCGACGCCGCAGAAGGCGCTGGACGTGCTGAAGCACGTCGACCGCACGACGCTGGAATACAGCCCGTCGCAGGGCTACCGCTCGCTGCGGGAGGCGCTGGTCGGCTACTATGACCGCTACCAGATCAAACTCACGGCGGACGAGATCATCATCACGAGCGGCGGCAGCGAGGCGGTGCTCTTCGCCTTCCTGAGCTGCCTGAACCCGGGCGACGAAATCATCGTCCCGGAGCCGGCGTACGCCAACTACATGTCGTTCGCCGTGTCCGCGGGCGCCGTGATCCGCACGGTCGTGACGACGATCGAGGAGGGCTTCTGCCTGCCGAAAGTCGAGAAATTCGAGGAACTGATCAACGAGCGCACGAAGGCGATCCTGATCTGCAACCCCAACAACCCGACGGGCTACCTGTACACCCAGAAGGAGATGAACCGGATCCGGGACCTCGTCAAGAAATACAACCTGTACCTCTTCTCCGACGAGGTGTACCGCGAATTCATCTACACGGGCTCGCCGTACATCTCGGCGATGCACCTGGAGGGGATCGAGCAGAACACGGTCCTGATCGACTCCGTGTCGAAGCGCTACTCCGAGTGCGGCATCCGCATCGGCGCGCTGATCACGAAGAACCGGCAGATCCGGGAGACCGTGATGAAGTTCTGTCAGGCGCGGCTCTCGCCGCCGCTGATCGGCCAGCTCATTGCGGAGGCCTCGATCGAGGGGACCGAGGCCTACTCCCGGGAAGTCTATGACGAATACGTCGAGCGGCGGAAATCCCTGATCGACGGGGTCAACAAGATCGAAGGCTGCTATACGCCGATGCCGATGGGCGCGTTCTACACGGTCGCGCAGCTGCCGGTCGAGGACGCCGAGGACTTCTGCTCCTGGTGCCTCACGGACTTCTGCTGGAAGGACGAAAAGACGCCGGAAGGCAAGGCGGGGGAGACGCTGATGATGGCGCCGGCTGCGGGCTTCTACTCGACGCCCGGGATGGGGCGCAACCAGGTCCGCCTTGCGTACGTGCTGAACAAGAACGACATCCGCCGCGCCCTCTTCCTGCTGGAGAAGGCGCTGGAAAAGTATAAACAGAAGGCCGCGTAGCGGCACTGCAGCGAATGACGGGCAGCAATCAGGTCATCCACTCGTTTGTCTGGAAAGCCGGGGAAAGGGTCCTGGTCCTGGGGATCGGCATCCTCGTCCAGATTATCCTGGCGCGCCTGCTCCTGCCCGAAGACTTCGCCTGCCTGGCGATCATCAACGCGATTCTGAATTACCTCGGACTCTTCGTCCAGTGCGGGCTCTCGATTGCGGTCGTCCAGAAGAAAGACCTCACGAAGACGGACCTTTCGACGCTCTCCGGCATCAGCCTGGCCGTCGCGCTGGTCCTATTCGTGGCGCTGTATTTCCTCGCGCCGGCGGTCAGCCGCTTCTACGACGTCGGCGACCTCGTGTGGCCGATCCGGGTCATGGGACTGTCGCTGTTCCTGTACTCGTTCAACGCGATCCAGACCGGGCTGCTGACCCGGCAGATGCGGTTCCGGACGCTGTTTTTCCGGGGCCTGGTCGCGACGACCCTCTCCGGCATCCTCGGCATCGCGCTGGCGTATGCGGGGTTCGGGATCTGGGCGCTGGTCGCGTACAACGTGACGAACATCCTGCTGGTCGTGGTCTTCATGAACCTGATCCCGGACCTGCGGATCCGGCCGGGGTACTCCCGGGAGAGCGCGAAGGCGCTCTACCCGTTCAGCCTGAAGATCCTGGGGACGAACCTGATCAGCGCCGGCGGCGACACGGTTCGGACGCTGACAATCGGAAAGGTTTACAGCCCGAGCCAGCTGGCGTATTTCGACCGGGGACTGTCGTACTCGAGCCTCGTCACGCAGGTCGTCAACGCGTCGATTTCCTCCGTCCTGCTGCCGACGTTTTCGCGGGCGCAGGAGGACCGGGAGCGCCTCACCGGGATGGTCCGGCGGTCGGTCCGGATGTCGGCCTTCGTCATGGTGCCGGTTCTGGCGTTCGTCGCCGTCGCCGCGAAACCGCTGGTCGGCGTGCTCCTGACGGAGAAATGGGTGCCCTGCGCCGTGTTCCTGAGCGTGTTCTGCCTGCTGCGGATCCCGGGGGTCATCACCTCGATCGACAAGCAGGTCTTCTATGCGCTGGGCAACAGCCAGATCGCGCTGTACTACGAGGCGGGGCTGCTGTCGGCGAACCTGGTCTCGCTGTTCGTCCTGATTCCCCGCGGAGTCCTGGCGGTCGCGATCGGCTTCACGGCCGTCGAGTATCTCGGCAACCTGGCCCTCTGCCTCGTCGCGGCCCGCTTCTACGGCTACACGCTGCGGGAGCGCTGGGCGGACCTCCGGAAGCCGGTCCTTTCGACCGCCGTGGTCGCCGCGCTGTGCTGGGCGGTCTTCCGGCTGGGGCTGGGCTACCTGCCGACGCTGCTGATCCAGGCCGCGGTCGCCGCCGCCGCGTATTTCGCGCTGGCGAAACTCTCCCGGGACGAGAACCTCGGGGAATTGAAGAATATGATTATCAGTACTTTCAAGGAGAAGTCGCAATAATATGATCAACGTTTATCAGCCGTCCCTGGGGAAAGAGGAGCTCGCCGCGCTGGAAGAGGTGTTCGCGTCGAACTGGCTGGGGAAGGGCAAGCGCGTCGCCGCGTTCGAGGAGCAGTTCGCGGCCCACATCCGGAGTTCGAAGGAGCTGGTGCTTTCGACGAACTGCTGCACGGAGGGGCTGTTTTCCTCGATGCACCTGCTGGACATCGCGCCGGGCGACGAAGTCGTCGTTCCGACGATCAGCTTCATCGGCGCCGGCAACGCGGTCTGCGCCAACGGCTCTAAGCTGGTGCTCTGCGACGTGGACCCGCGGACGCTGAACGCCCGCGCGGAGGATATCGAGAAAGTGATTACGCCGAAGACGAAGGCGCTGCTGCTGCTCCACTACGGGGGCGTTCCCTGCGAGATGGACGATATCATGGACCTTTGCAACCGGAAGGGGATCAAGGTCATCGAGGATGCGGCGGCGGGCGTCAGCTCCTTCTACAAGGGGAAGGCGATCGGGACGTTCGGGGAGATGGGGATGTGGTCGTTCGACGCGATGAAGATCCTGGTCTGCGGGGACGGGGCGATGCTCCACTTCAACAGCCCCGAGCTGCGCCGGAAGGCGGACCGCTGGCTGTATTTCGGCCTCGAGACGAAGAGCGGGTACGAGAACAGCGTCGCGCAGAAGTGGTGGGAGTTCGACATCTCGAGCTTCGGCCACCGCGCGATCATGAACGACGTGACCGCGGCGATGGCGCTGACCCAGCTGCGGAAGCTGCCGGCGTTCCTGGTGCGGCGGGCGGAGGTCCACCGCTGCTACGACATGAACCTGGAGCAGTTCCAGTGGCTCGCGCTGCCGCCGGCGCTGCCGGACTACGTCGAGAGCTCGTACTACTTCTACCCCGTCCAGGTGCTGGACGGGCGGCGCGACGCCCTCGCGCGGTTCCTGCGCGAGAACGGGATCTACACGACCTACCGGTACTACCCGCTCCACCGGGTGCCGGGCTACGGCGCGACGGGCAGCTTCCCGAACGCGGACTACGCGGCGGACCACACGCTGAACCTGCCGATCCACCAGTCCCTTACGGACGACGACCTGGCGTACATCGTCCGGAAGATCGCGGAGTTTGACGCGCTGGGGAAATGAACTACAACTACGTCGTATTCAATAACTACGACCCCGGATTCTGGAACCGGGAGGAGGACGGGTACTACGCCGTCTGCCTTGCGGACCTCGCCGGGACGGAAGGCGTCCAGGTCGTCACGGAACCGTTCCGCCACCTCGGCAAACTGCCGGGCTACGCGATGCGGCACCTGCGCGCCGACCGCTACAAGGGTCTCCTGACGGAGTCCTTCTGGCGCCCCTGGTACCCGCGCTACTTCCGCTTCCGCTTCGACGGGAAGGACCGGCCGCTCTGCTTCCTGCTGATTGCGAACCCGCCGGTCGAATACCTCAAGTACCTGAAGGAGCGCTACCCGGGCTGCCGGATCGTCAAGTTCTTCCGGGACCTCGTCGCGACGAAGCAGGTCTGGTACGACGTCTACCGGGAAGCCGGGGTAATCGACGAATGGCTCACGATCGACAAGGCGGAGGCGCAGGCCTACGGGATGCACCATTACCCGGAGATCGAGTCCCGGATCGACCTGGCGCCCGCCGGCGGGACCGATTGCGACGTGTTTTTCGCGGGAAAGGCGAAGGACCGCGTGGGCCGGCTGCTCGCGATTTACGACGCGCTGGAGGCGCAGGGAATCCGGTGCCGCTTCTACCTGACCGAGACGCCGCCGGCGGAGCAGGTCGCCCGGGACGGCATCGAATACGCCGCGAAGCCGCTGACCTACCGGGAGATGCTGGAGCGGAACCTCCGGGCCCGCTGCATCCTCGAGATGAACCAGCAGCACGCCGTCGGCTATACCTCCCGCTTCCTGGAGGCCGTACTGTACGACCGGCGGCTCCTCACGGACAACCCCGGCGTCGCTGACAGCCCCTTCTACGATCCCCGCTGGATCCGGATCTACCAAGGCCCCGCGGACATCGACCCGGCCTTCATCCGTGACCCCGCGGCCCCCGACTTCCGCTACGCCGGCGAATTTTCGCCCCGCGGACTGATCGAATTTATTGACAGAGAATTACTGACAGCATAAGACAGTGAAAGGCATTGTACTCGCCGGCGGCTCCGGCACCCGTCTCTACCCGATTACGAAAGGCGTCAGCAAGCAGCTGCTGCCGATCTACGACAAGCCGATGGTCTATTACCCCATCAGCACGCTGATGCTGGCGGGGATCCGCGACATCCTGATCATCAGCACGCCGCAGGACCTCCCGGGCTTCCGGCGCCTGCTCGGGGACGGCTCCGATTACGGCGTCCGCTTCTCGTACGCCGAGCAGCCCTCCCCGGACGGCCTCGCCCAGGCCTTCCTCATCGGCGAGGACTTCATCGGCGACGACAGCGTCTGCATGGTCCTCGGCGACAACATTTTCCACGGCAACGGCTTTGTCGAGTTGCTGCAGCAGGCGGTGAAAGACGCCGGGGAACCCCAAACGGCCACCGTCTTTGGCTACTGGGTCTCCGACCCCGAGCGCTACGGCGTCGCCGAATTCGACGGCCGGGGCAACTGCCTGAGCATCGAAGAAAAGCCCGCGAACCCGAAGAGCAACTACGCGGTCGTCGGCCTCTACTTCTACCCCAACAAGGTCGTCCAAATCGCCAAGGGGATCAAGCCCAGCGCCCGCGGGGAGCTCGAAATCACGAGCGTGAACCAGGCCTTCCTGCAGGACGGCGAGCTGAAAGTCCAGGTCCTGGGCCGCGGATTCGCCTGGCTTGACACCGGGACCCACGACTCCCTCGCCGAGGCCTCCATCTTCGTCGAGGTAATCGAGAAGCGCACCGGCCTGAAGGTCGCCTGCCTCGAAGGCATCGCCTACCGCAACGGCTGGATCAGCGCCGAGCGCCTCCGCGCCATCGCCGCCCCGATGAAAAACAACCAGTACGGCCAGTACCTCCTCCGCCTGGCCGAGGAAACGCACAACGGATGAAACGATACTGCCAAACCCTCCGGCTGGTGGACGACGAGCAGCTGATCCGCCAATACGTCGAGGCCCACGCCCACGTCTGGCCCGAGGTCATCGAAGGCCAGCGCCAGGTCGGCATCCTCGACATGCAGATCTACCGCCGCGGCCGCGACCTCTTCATGATCTGCGACACGCTCGACTCCTTCGACTGGGACCGCGACATGGCCCGCCTCGCCGCCCTGCCCCGCCAGGCCGAATGGGAAGCCTACGTAAGCCAGTTCCAGGGCGCCGACCCCACCGCCCCCAGCGCCGCCAAGTGGCAGCTGATGGACCGGATCTTTTAGAGTGTAGACGAGATATTTGTCTGCGATAGTCAGGCATAAGAATAACCATTAATAAACGAAACTATGAAAAGAGATGAAGTAATGACTCTGTTTAAGAGTTTTGAAGATGCGGTCTGTATGATTAATGAGACTGAGTGCTGGAGTGCGAGAGATCTTAGCGAATTGTTAGGGTACCAGCAGTGGCGCAACTTTTATAACGTAATTGACAAGGCAAAAGAAGCATGCAGAAATGCCGGTCAACCGATTCCTGATCATTTTGCTGACGTCAGCAAAAAGATAGACCTTGCTAAAGGTGCTCAGCGTGAGGTAGATGACATTATGCTTACGCGCTATGCTTGTTATTTGGTTGCGCAGAACGGTGACCCCAGAAAGCCTCAAATCGCTTTTGCTCAGACCTATTTCGCTGTGCAAACCCGTAAAGCAGAACTGGTTGAGCAGCGCCTGCAGGAGGTTGAGCGCGTTAAAGCCAGGGCAAAACTACAGGAAACGGAGCGGAAGTTGTCAGGTATAATGTACGAGCGCGGGGTCAACGAACAGTCATTCGCGGTAATACGCTCAAAAGGCGACCAGGCGCTGTTCCGTATGAGCACCAATATGATGAAGCGGCATATGGGTATTCCACAGAGCCGTCCTCTTGCCGACTTCCTGCCAACCATCAGCATTAAAGCGAAGGACTTTGCGGCAGAGATGACCAGTGTCAATATTCAGACGAAGGACCTTCAAGGAGAAGCCTTAATTACCAAAGAGCACGTAGACAATAACGCCGCGGTCCGCAAAATGCTCACAGAGCGTGGGATTGTGCCGGAGAATCTGCCAGCCGTCGAGGACGTGAAGAAGGTGGAGCGTCGCCTGGTCAGTGAGGAAAAGAAAATGCTGAAAGGCAAGAAAGCATTATAACAGCTTCGGCGGAAACCCCTCTGTTTCATACTTTTGGTAGCAGGTCCGCCGGGGTGTTTATTAACAATTAATAACTTAAAAGTATGCGTTTAATTATTGAACCCGACTACGAAAGGATGTCGAAGTGGGCTGCGAACTATGTGGCCAAGTGTATTAACGACGCGAACCCGACGGCGGAAAAGCCGTTCAAACTGGGCTGCCCGACCGGGAGTTCCCCGCTGGGAATGTACCGGGAACTGATTGCATTGAACAAGGCTGGGAAAGTTTCCTTCGAGAACGTGATTACGTTCAACATGGATGAGTACGTAAACCTGCCGGAGGAGCATCCGGAGAGCTACCACTCCTTCATGTGG
>JAFRVZ010000024.1 GCA_017438265.1 Bacteroidales bacterium | reverse complement strand
GTCAATGATCTTCGTAAGAAAATCCCGCTCGTTGTCCAAGCGGGATTGCAAAGGTACACTTTATTTTTGAACCTGCAAATTTTTTTTCTAAAATTTTTAAATAAGTTTTTAAAAATCTTTTAAAAAATATTTCTACATCATTCCAGGGTTCATTGCAGGGGCAGCCGGTTCCGGTTCGGGGATGTCGACGATACCGCATTCGGTCGTCAGGAACATGCCGGCGACGGAAGCCGCATTTTCGAGGGCGACGCGGGCGACCTTGGTCGGGTCGATGACGCCGGCCTCGTACATCTTGACGTATTCGCCGGTGCGGGCGTTGTAGCCGAAGTCATCCTTGCCTTCCTTGATCTTCTGGACGATGACGCTGCCGTCGACGCCGGCGTTGAGGGCGATCTGGCGGAGCGGCTCCTCGATGGCGCGGGCCACGATGTGGATACCGGTCGTCTCGTCTTCGTTCTCGCCCTTGAGGCCTTCGAGGGCCGCAGCGGCGCGGATGTAGGCGACACCGCCACCCGGCAGGTAGCCTTCCTCAACCGCAGCGCGGGTCGCGTTCAGCGCATCCTCGACGCGGTCCTTCTTCTCCTTCATCTCGACCTCGGTCGTCGCGCCGACATAGATGACGGCGACGCCGCCGGCGAGCTTGCCCAGGCGCTCCTGGTACTTCTCACGGTCGTAGTCGGAGGTAGAGGCTTCCATCTGGGAACGGATGAGGGCGGTACGCTCGGCGATTTCGGCATCGTTGCCGGCGCCGCCGACGATCGTCGTGGTCTCCTTGTTGATGGTGACTTTCTCAGCGTGGCCGAGCATGTCGGGGGTCGCGCTCTCGAGGGTGATGCCGCGCTCCTCGGAGATCACGGTCGCGCCGGTCAGGATCGCGATGTCCTGCAGCATTTCCTTGCGGCGGTCGCCGAAGCCGGGGGCCTTGATGGCGGCGATCTTCAGGGTGCCGCGGAGCTTGTTCATGATCAGGGTCGTCAGGGCCTCGCCGTCGACGTCGTCAGCGATGATGAGCAGGGAACGGCCTTCCCTTGCGACGGGCTCCAGGATCGGGAGCAGGTCGTTCATCATGGAGATCTTCTTGTCGGTCAGGAGGATTTCCGGGTTCTCGAGGATGGTCTCCATCTTCTCGCCGTTGGTCATGAAGTACGGGGAGATGTAGCCGCGGTCGAACTGCATGCCTTCGACGACCTTGACGGCGGTCTCGGTGCCCTTGGCTTCCTCGACGGTGATGACGCCGTCGGTGTGGACCTTGGCCATCGCGTCGGCGATGAGCTTGCCGATGTAAGTATCGTTGTTGGCGGAGACGGAGCCGACCTGTTCGATCTTCGAGTAGTCGTCACCGACGGACTGGCTCTGGGCCTGGAGGTCCTTGACGATGGCGGCGACGGCCTTGTCGATGCCGCGCTTGAGGTCCATCGGGTTGGCGCCGGCGGTCACGTTCTTCAGGCCGACGTTGATGATAGCCTGGGCGAGGACGGTCGCGGTCGTGGTACCGTCACCGGCGAGCTCGTTGGTCTTGGAAGCGACTTCCTTGACCATCTGGGCGCCCATGTTGGCGAAACGGTCCTCGAGGGAAACTTCCTTCGCGACGGTCACGCCGTCCTTGGTCACCTGCGGGGCGCCGTATTTCTTGTCGATCACGACATTGCGGCCTTTCGGGCCGAGGGTCACCTTGACAGCATTGGCGAGCGCGTCAGCGCCGTCCTTCATCTTGCTGCGTACGTCTACGTTGAATTTGATATCTTTTGCCATAGTGCTTGCTCCTTATATTAATTGTTGAGAACCGCGAGGATATCGGACTGCTTCACGATCAGAAGGGTCCTGTCTTCGACTGCCACTTCGGTACCGGCATACTTGCCGTAGAGGACGACGTCGCCCACTTTCACTTCCATGGGCTCGTCCTTCTTGCCGGGGCCGGCTGCGATAACGGTTCCCTGCTGGGGTTTCTCCTTGGCGGAATCAGGAATGTAAAGACCTGACGCTGTTTTCGTCTCGGCCTGCTTGGGCTCGATGACGACTCTGTCTGCTAATGGTTTGATCATAATATTAATAGTTTTAGTATCTATCCTTTGTCGATGGACGGCTTTTGGTTTGGACAACGTTTGTGCCAGTCGGCCGTTTCTGCCAAATTGTCATATCCGTCCTGCGGGCGGAAATGCCAAAGGATGACACCGAGGGCGACGGAGACGTTCAGGGAGTGTTTCGTGCCGTACTGGGGGATCTCGAGGGAGAAGTCGGCGGCGTCCACGACCGCCTGGGAGACGCCGTCGACTTCGTTGCCGAAGACGAGGGCGTAGCGGGCGGCGGGATCGCGCCGGAAGGCGTCGAGCTTCACGGAGGCGGTCGTCTGCTCGACGGCGACGACCGTGTAGCCTTCGGCACGGAGGCGGGTCACGGCAGACAGGCTGTCAGGGCAGTGCTCCCAGCGGACGCTGTCCTCCGCGCCGAGGGCGGATTTGTGGATCTCGGCGGAAGGGGGGAAGGCGGTGATGCCGCAGAGGATGAGCCTGTCGGCATGGAAGGCGTCGGCGGTGCGGAAGGCGGAGCCGACATTGTGGGCGCTGCGGATGTTGTCGAGGACGACGACGATGCCGCTTTCGGGGCTGCTGCGGTACTCCTCCGGGCTGAGGCGCCCGAGTTCGATGCTGAGCAATTTCCTGTCCTTCATAAATACGATTTAAGGGGAGGCAAAGTTACGAAAAAAGCATTTTTCCTGCTATCTTTGTAAGACCAGATTACAAGAACGATGAAACAGGATATCCAAGTATTCGACCTTATCCGGAAAGAGGAAGAGAGACAGTCTTCCGGCCTTGAGCTGATTGCCTCCGAGAACTATGTCAGCAAGTACGTCATGGAAGCGATGGGATCCGTCTGCACGAACAAATATGCGGAGGGATACCCCGGGAAGCGGTATTACGGCGGCTGCGAGGTGGTTGACAGGATCGAGCAGATCGCAATCGACCGGATCTGCCAGATCTACGGCGCGGAGTATGCCAATGTCCAGCCGCATTCCGGCGCGCAGGCGAACATGGCCGTGACCATGGCCTGCCTGAAGCCGGGCGACACCTTCATGGGCCTCGACCTTTCCCAGGGCGGCCACCTGACCCACGGCTCCCCCGTCAACGCTTCCGGTATCCTGTACCACGCCGTCGCCTACGGGCTGAACCCGGAAACCGGCTATGTCGATTATGACGAGATGGAGCGCAAGGCGCTGGAATGCAAGCCGAAGCTCATCATCGGCGGCGCCTCCGCGTACTCCAGCGAGTGGGATTACGAGCGGATGCGCGCGATCGCCGACAAGGTCGGCGCGATCCTCTGGATCGACATGGCCCATACCGCGGGCCTGATCGCCGCCGGACTGCTCAAGAACCCGGTCCAGTACGCCCACATCGTCACCTCCACGACCCACAAGACCCTCCGCGGTCCGCGCGGCGGCATCATCCTGATGGGCAAGGACTTCGACAACCCGTGGGGTATCACGACCCCGAAGGGCGTCCTCAAGAAGATGAGCCAGATCCTCGACTCCTCCGTCTTCCCCGGCATCCAGGGCGGACCGCTGGAGCACGTGATCGCCGCGAAGGCGGTCGCCTTCTACGAGGCGATGCAGCCGGAGTACGTCGCGTACCAGAAGCAGGTCATGGCGAATGCGCAGGCGATGTGCAAGTGCTTCCTCGAGAAAGGCTACAAGGTCGTCTCCGGCGGCACGGACAACCACCTGATGCTGGTCGACCTGCGGACGAAGTATCCGGAGGTGACCGGACGTATCGCGGAGAAGGAACTGGTCAAGGCCGACATCACCCTGAACAAGAACATGGTCCCGTTCGACAGCCGTTCGCCGTTCCAGACCTCCGGCTTTCGCGTCGGTACGCCGGCGGTGACTTCGCGCGGGTTCGTGGAGAAGGACATGGCCGACATCGTCGAGCTGATCGACCGCGTGCTGGCGTCGGCGTCGAAGTGTGCGGATGCGCTGTCGCTGAAAGCCGGAGAGGAACCGACCCCCGCCCAGGCCGAGGCGCTCGCCGCCCACAAGACGGTCCTCGAAGAGGTCGCCCGCCGCGTCCACACCATGACCGCCGGCTATCCCCTGAATAAATATTAATTCAGAAGCTGTCTGCAGAAAGAACTGTTTTCCTGAGATCGTCGAAAAAACGCCGCCTCAGAAAAACAGTTCTTTCTGCAATACACGTCTCAGAATAGCAGAAAAGACTATTTTTCTGAGTAGCCCTTTTTCGGGATATCTCAGGAAAATAGTCTTTTCTGCTATAATTCCGTAATGAGTGTGGGCGCAGACGGATTCGAACCGCCGACCCTCTGCTTGTAAGGCAGATGCTCTGAACCAACTGAGCTATGCGCCCTTGCGGGAGTGCAAAGGTAACAACTATTTTTTTTATTCCAAATCCTTCGCCGTGCGCAGTACGTCGGCGACGAGGAAAGCGCTGCCGCCCATGTAGACCAGGCTGCGGGGCGTCGCCGCGGCCAGCGCCGCCTTGACCGCGTCCGCAACCGGCTCCACCGCCTCCGCCGATACGCCCGGCCTGTCCGGGTATCTGCCGAACCGCGCAAGGATATCAGCCGCCGGGAGCGCGCGGGGCGTCGAAGGCGTCGTGAAGATGTAGCGGACATCGAAGCGGTCGGCGGGGTCGAGGCCCGGGAAGAGCGGGAGGATGTCGTCCAGGGCCTTGTCGGCCATGATGCCGTAGAGGATGATGAGGCGGTCATAGGCGCCGGAGGCCATCATCGCGCGGAGCTGCGCGAAGTTCAGGCGCAGCGCCGGCGGGTTGTGGCCGATGTCGGCGATGACCTCCGGGGCGGTGCGGAGGCGCTCCCAGCGGCCGCGCAGGCCCGTCAGGGCCGCGGCGTGGCGGAGCGCGTCGGGCTGCGGCGGAACGCCGAGCAGCCGGAGCGCCGCGAGCGCCGTCGCGAGGTTGCGCGCCTGGTACGCGCCCCGCAGGTCCAGCTCCATAGCAGCCGCAGGGGCGGCGAGATTCCTTCGCTCGCTACGCTCACTCGGAATGACAAAGGAGGGCGCGGAGACGAAGTGGAGGGGACAGGCGACGGCGGAGGCGCGGGCGATGAAGACGGGGGCGGTCTCGGCGTCGCATTCGCCGACGAGCGCCGGGATGCCGGGCTTGAAGATGCCGGCCTTTTCGGCGGCGATGGCGGCGCGGGTGTCGCCGAGGAGGGCGCAGTGGTCGAGGCCGATGGAGGTCACGACGGAAAGCGCCGGGGTAAGGATGTTCGTCGAATCGAGGCGCCCGCCGAGGCCGACTTCGACGACGGCGATGTCCACCTCCTGCTCCGCGAACCACCGGAAGGCCAGCGCCGTGGTGATTTCGAAGAAGGTCAGGCCGAGGCGGTCGATGTCGGCCTCCCAGCGCTGCAGGAACGCGTAGACCGCCTCGCGGGGAATCAGCGCCGCCGTTTCCCCCGGAGCGCCGAGGATCTTGATGCGCTCGCGGAAGTCCAGCAGGTGCGGGGAGGTGTAGAGGCCGACGCGCAGGGTAGGAGATTCCTCGACTCGCTGCGCTCGCTCGGAATGACAGAGGCAACCGGCATCAGCAGCGCGAGTGAGGCAACCGGCATCAGCAGCGCGAGTGAGGCAACCGGCATCAGCGGCGCGAGTGGCGGCGAGGGAGGCGGCGAGGAGGGAGGAAACGGAGCCTTTGCCGTTGGTTCCGGCGACGAGGATGGAGCGGAAGGCGGCGGAAGGGCTGCCGAGGAGCGCGTCGAAGGCGCGCATCCGCCCGAGCCCGGGCTTGTAGGCGTCGCCCGCAAAGCCGGCATCCTGCACGGAACGGTGGCGGCTGAAGATGCTGTCCAGCAGCTGGTTGTACTGATCCTCGGAGTATGTTTCCTTTCCTGTCATAGAATTCCGGCCGGCGGTTTTGATTGATGTCCAAAAATAGTTATTTTTACGATATGTTAGAAAAGGCTGAAGCGCTCCACGGGGAGTATGTGATCGACGGGGTTCGGGAAGAGCTCTCGCCGGCGCGGATGCTGAACTCGCTCTGCAGCGCGCCGCAGGCGGCGGAATTCCCCGCCGACCCGATCATCGACGAGACGCCGGAGCCCGCGGCCGCGCGCCTGCTCGAGTTCGACGACGCCCAGATCGGGACCTACCTCGCGAAAGTGATGGCGCTCGGCCCGCGGAACCACGCCTTCCCGATGGCCTTCTCCGCCCCCTACACGCGTCTGCTGATCGCCCAGGCCCTGATCGACACCCTCTGGAAGCGCGGCCACTTCCGCCTCGGCGACCTCGCCCTCAGCATGGAGTGGAAATGGAACTCCGACGCCCTCGGCAACATGGCCGCCTTCTACCGCTCCGCCCAGAGCGCCGCGGACTACATCGACTCGCTGGGCCTCCGCCTCTCCCACTACAGCTACCAGCCCTCCAAAACCAGCCACATCGAAATCAGCACGCCCCTCTTCCGCAGCCTCGGCGAAGACGACGACCCCCTCGAGAAACTCCCCTTCCATTCCGGCAACCCCTGGCTCAGCGGCTCCCGGGAGCAGCCCAATACCCTGGTCCACGACCCGAAGAGCTGGATCATCTACATCCCCTTCGAGAGCTGCGACTACCGCCTCGGCGGCTCCGCGCTCGCCCAGACCCTCGATTTTGCCGGCGGCACCGCCCCCGAAATCAGCGACGCCGACTACTTCCTCGACTGCTATGAGGTGATCCGCGAGCTCGTCGAAGACGGCATCCTCCTCGCCGGCGAGACCGTCGGCGCCGGCGGCCTGATGGCAGCCCTCCGGAAGATGTGCGGCTTCCGCACCGGCGCGGAAATCGACCTCGGCGACCTTATGCGCGCCACCGGCGAAAAAGACCGGACCCGCCTCCTATTCTCCGAAGTCCCCGGCGCACTCATCCAGCTGCGCGACAGCGATTACGACTACCTCGACGCGGAGCTCCTCCTGCAGGACGTGAGCTACTACCCGCTGGGCCACGTCCGCCCCGGCGGCGGCATCGACGTCCTCAGCTCCGAAAAGAACGGCCTCCAGACCATCCTGGAATCCCTCATCCAAAAATCCTCCGAAGGAGAAGACTAGCTAAGCCTATGGCACACAAGATCTTCGTACTTGACACCAACGTCATCCTCCACGACTACAAGTCCATCCGCAAATTCCAGGACAACGACCTCGTGATCCCGATCGCCGTGATGGAAGAACTCGACAAGTTCAAGAAAGGCAACGACGCCCTGAGCTACAACGCCCGCGGATTCATGCGCGACATCGACCGCATCTCGAACGGCAAGCTCTTCGACAAGGGCGGCCTCCCGCTCGGTCCGGGCCTCGGCACGATCAAGATCGAGCCGAACCATCCCTTCCCCGAGCCGATGCGCGACCTCTTCATCGACGACATCCAGGACCACCGCATCCTCGCGACCGCGATCTGGGTCCGCGACAACAACCCCGGCACCTTCGTCGCCCTCGTCTCGAAGGACATCAACCTCCGGATGAAATCGAAAGCCGCCGGAATGGAGGTCCAGGACTACCTGACCGACAAAATCCAGGACGAAAAGATCGAAGGCGCCCAGAAAGAGGTGCAGGACCTCGTCGGGAAGCCCGACGCCCTCCAGAAGCTCGCCTACGGTCCCGACGGCGGCGTCCCCTGGAAGCAGGTCAGCGCGAAGAGGCCCGCCCCGAACCAGCTCTACAAGCTCCGTTGGGAAAAGAAAGGCGACGAAGTCGTCTGCGCCCGCTACGACGCCGACCAGGACCGCGTCGTCCTTGTCCGCAGCCGCGAGGCCTACGGCATCAAGCCCCGCAACGTCGAGCAGCGCTTCGCCCTCGACGCCTGCCTGAACCCCGACATCCCCCTGGTCTCCCTGACCGGCGGCGCCGGCACCGGCAAGACCCTCCTCGCCCTCGCCTCCGCCCTGGAGCAGGAGCGTGACTATGACCAGATCATCCTCTCCCGCCCGGCGATCACCCTCGGCAACCAGGACATCGGTTTCCTCCCCGGCGACCAGAAGAGCAAGATGGCCCCGTACCTCCAGCCCCTGATGGACAATCTCAACGTCATCAAGAGCCAGTTCTCCCCCTCCGCGAAGCAGGCGCTCAAGATCGAGGCCATGCTCAAGGAGGAGAAGCTCCTCATCAGCCCCCTCGCCTACATCCGCGGCCGCAGCCTCGGCCGGGTCTATTTCATCATCGACGAGGCCCAGAACCTGACCCCCCACGAGATCAAGACCATCATCACCCGCGCCGGCGAAGGCACGAAGATGGTCTTCACGGGCGACATCTTCCAGATCGACCAGCCCTACCTCGACCAGTGGTCCAACGGCCTCACGCACCTCGGCGAGAAGATGGCCGGCCAGAAGCTGTTCCAGCACGTTTTCCTCCGCAAAGGTGAACGCTCCGACCTCTCCGAAATCGCCGCCAAACTCCTTTAAGGCTGTTTATACGCCGAAGGACTATTATCCCCTGGAACCTATGCCACCCTCGGCAATATAAGAGGGAGGGGCCCTTTAGGGAGGGGTCGCGCAGCGACGGTTCCAGGGGATAATAGTCCTTCGGCGAAGCTAACTAGCTGCTCTGCTCAATGGCGGCCTGGGCGGCGGCGAGGCGGGCGATCGGGACGCGGAACGGGGAGCAGCTGACGTAATCGAGACCGATCTTGTTGAAGAACGAGATCGAATCCGGATCACCGCCGTGCTCGCCGCAGATACCGCACTTCAGGTCCGGCTTGTTGGAGCGGCCGGAAAGGACGGCGTACTCCACGAGCTTGCCGACACCCTTGGTGTCGATCGTCTGGAACGGGTCGTTGTCCAGGATCTTGTTGCCGAGATAATCCCCCAT
>JAFRVZ010000003.1 GCA_017438265.1 Bacteroidales bacterium | reverse complement strand
GCCGTCGACCTTGATGTCCATCTGGGTCGCGGTGATGCCGTCCTTCGTGCCGGTGACCTTGAAGTCCATGTCGCCGAGGTGGTCCTCGTCACCGAGGATGTCGGTCAGGATGGCGTAGCGGTCGTTCGGGCGCTCGGCGTCCGTGATGAGGCCCATCGCCACACCGGCGACCGGCTTGCGGATCTTCACGCCCGCGTCCATCAGCGCCAGGCAGCCGCCGCAGACGGAGGCCATCGAGGAGGAGCCGTTGGACTCGAGGATGTCGGAGACGACGCGCACGGCGTAGGGATTCTCCGGGGCCATCGGGATGACGGGCTTGAGGGCGCGCATCGCGAGGTTGCCGTGGCCGATTTCGCGGCGGCCGGGAGCCCGCTGGGGCTTGGCCTCGCCCGTGGCGAACGGCGGGAAGTTGTAGTGGAGGACGAACTGCTGGTCTCCCTGGATCAGGACCTCGTCCATCTCTTTCATATCCATCTTGGTGCCGAGGGTCACGGTCGCGAGGGACTGGGTCTCGCCGCGGGTGAAGATGGCGGAACCATGGGCGCACGGGAGGTAGTCGACCTCGCACCAGATCGGGCGGACCTGGGTCGTGGCGCGGCCGTCGAGGCGGATGCCTTCGTCGAGGATGAGGTTACGCATCGCTTCCTTCTCGACGTCATGGTAGTAGCGCTTCACGAGGGCGACCTTCTTCTCGAAGGCTTCGCGCTCCTCGATGTTCTGGGGCTCGGGGAGGGTCGCGATGTACTCGTCGACGATGGCGTTGAAGCCGTCTTCGCGCTCGTGCTTGGGCTTGGCGCTCTTCGCGAGGGCGTAGCACTTGTCGTAGCAGAAATCCTTGACGGCCTTGCGGAGGTCCTCATCCTGCTCGTCGTGGGGATAGTCGCGCTTGTTGACGTCCGTGCCGAGCTCGTGCATGAGCTCCTTCTGGACGCGGCAGTGCTTCTTGATCTCTTCGTGGGCGAACTTGATCGCCTCGAGCATCACGCTCTCGGGGACCTCGTTCATCTCGCCCTCGACCATCATGATGTTCTCCTCGGTCGCGGCGACCATCAGCTCGAGGTCGGCGTCCTTCATCTGGGAGAAACCGGGGTTGATGACGAATTCGCCGTTAACGCGGGCGACGCGGACCTCGGAGACCGGACCGCCGAACGGAAGGTCGCTGGTCGCGAGGGCGCAGGAGGCGGCCAGGCCGGCGAGGGCGTCGGGCTGGATGTCGGCCTCGGCGGAGATCAGGCTCAGCTGGAGGAAGACCTCGAGGTGGAAGTCATCCGGCCACAGGGGACGGATCGGACGGTCCACCAGGCGGGCGATCAGGATCTCATAGTCGCTGGGCTTGCTTTCGCGCTTCATGAATCCGCCGGGGAAACGGCCTGCGGCGTAGTATTTCTCTCTGTAATCAACCGTCAGAGGCATGAAATCGGTGCCTTCCTTCACTTCTTTGGCTGCACATACGGTGGCGAGGAGCATCGTGCCACCCATCTTCACGACGGCGGAGCCGTCGGCCTGCTTGGCGAGTTTACCGGTCTCGATCTCAATCACGCGACCGTCCGCCAGGGTAATCTGTTTCTTGATAATGTTCATTATTGTTTTCCTTAACGTCTTTTTCATCCAAAAAAGGGATGGCTCCTACCGGGAACCATCCCTATCATCCTTTCCTATCGTTTATCGACGGAGACCGAGCTCCTTGATGATGTTTCTGTATCTCTCGATGTCGGTCTTCTGGAGATAATCCAGCACCTGACGTCTCTTACCGACGAGGCGGAGAAGGGAACGACGGGTAACCACGTCCTTCTTGTTCTTCTTCACGTGCTCGGTAAGGTGAGCGATACGGTAGGAAAATAGCGCAACCTGGCTCTCAGGGGAGCCGGTGTCCTTATTAGACTTTCCGTACTTCGCGAAAATCTCTTGCTTTTTGTCAGCCTGTAAGTATTCAGCAGCCATTTGCAAAGAATTAAATAATTGATTGATTAAACTTTTGGGCTGCAAAGGTAACGATTAGATTCCGAAATACCAAATTATTTTTCAATGGGTTGGTAATGCGGGACAAGGGACTTCATGATGAGCCAGGCGGCGAGGTAGGCGACGGCGCAGTAGGTGAACATGATGATGTAGCCGGCCTGGATGCCGTGGGCGCCGAAGACGGTCCAGCCACCGGCTTCACTGGCATCGAAGAGGAGGCCCGCTCCCTGCTGGATGAAGAAGGAGCCAAGGCCGCCGGCCATGCCGCCGATGCCGGTGATGGTCGCGATCGACTCTTTCGGGAACATGTCGCCGACGGTCGAGAAGATGTTGGCGCTCCAGGACTGGTGGGCGGCCGCGGCGATGCCGACGAGCGCGACGGGAATCCAGTAGGAGATATGGGACAGGGGCTGCGCGAAGAGGGCCGCCAGCGGGAAGAAGGCGAAGATCAGCATCGCGCGCATCTTTCCGTCATAGGGGTGCATCTTCCGCTTCTCGACGAAGATGGTCGGCAGGTAGCCGCCCAGCAGGGACAGCATCACGATCAGGTACAGGACGCCGATGGCAATCTGGAAGCGCGGGTCGGTGCTGCTCATCCCGTAGACGTTCTTCAGGTAGGAAGGCATCCAGAAGAGGAAGAACCACCAGACGCCGTCGGTCATTCCCTTGCCGACGATGAAGGCCCAGGTCTGCTTGAAGCGGAAACACTTCCAGAGGGGATAGCGCGTCTTCTCCTTCTGCGCCGGGGCGGCGTCGCCGTCCTCGCGGACATAGGCCAGCTCCGCGGCGTTGACGCGGCGGTTCTTCTCCGGCTTCTCATAGACCAGCATCCAGAGGCCCATCCAGATGAAACCGAGGGCGCCGATGATGATGAAGGCCATTTCCCAGCCGTAGGCCTTGGCGAGCGGCGGGATGCAGAACGGGGCCACGAGGGCGCCGATCGTCGAGCCGGCGTTGAAGATCGAGGTCGCGAAGGCGCGGTCCTTCCGGGGGAAGTATTCCGCGACCGCCTTGTTGGCGGCGGGGAAGTTGCCGGCTTCACCGACCGCGAGCACGCAGCGGGCCAGGATGAAGAGGGTCATGCTGACGAGCGTGATCCTGCCGGCGGCGCCGAGGACGTTCATGATCGCGTTCGTGCCCGCGCCGCAGAGGGCGTGGAGGCAGGCGCCAAGCGACCAGATGAAGATGCTCCAGAAGTAGCCTTTCTTCGTGTCCAGCTTATCGACGACGGAGCCCGCGAACAGCATCGCGACCGCGTAGATCAGGGAGAAGACGCCCGTGATCGTGCCGTAGTTGTTGTTGCTCCAGTGGAATTCGGGACGGATGAAGTCCTCCCAGGTCAGCGAGAGGACCTGCCGGTCGAGGTAGTTGATCGTCGTCGCGAAGAAGAGCATCGCGACGATCACCCACCGGTAATTCGTTTTCTTCTGACTCTCTGCCATCGGTCGGGGGTTTTAGAACCGGACGTAGACTTCGGCCCAGAACTCGTTGTATTTCTGGCCGGGGACAAGGCGGTTGTCCACATAGTTGTACTGGAGCTGCAGCATCAGGTTCTTGTGGATCTGCATGTTGGGAGCGAAGGCCCAGACGGTCTGCGCGGAATCCCAGGTCGCCTGGTCGCGGTAGACATCGTACTTGGCGTAGAGCTTCAGCCAGGCGTTCACCGGAACGCCGACGGCGGCGTACCAGCCGTCAGCCATGCCCGTACCGCGGAAAGTCTTCGTCGCGGGGTTGTATTCGGCAATCTTGTGGCCCCGGGAGCTCGCATACTCGAAGCGGGCGCTCCAGGCGTCGTGCTCATACTTCGCGGAGACGGCCCAGCGGTTGCGGTCCACGGTCACGCCGTTCGCGACATAGTCGCCGGTCCATCCGAAGACACCGATCATGAGGTCCTGGACGGGCTGGATCTGGAGGGAGCCGATCAGGTCCTTGCGGGCATTGGCGTCGCCCGTGTTGATGCCCTGGCCGTTCATCAGCTGGAGCTGGTAGTGGATGAGGCGGTGGCCGTCGGAGGAAACCGGGAAGAGGTCGCCCTGGAACTGGAGGCCCATGTCACGGCCGCCGGTCGAGCCGGCTTCGCCGCAGTAGTCCCCCATCCCGGAGAACTTCTTGGTAATCTGGGAGTAGTCGCCGAAACCGACGTCCCAGGGGTTGTAGGGATTCTCGAAGAGGAAGGCGCGCTTGTACTGGCCGATCTTGACGGAGAATTCCTTCCAGCGGGCCCATTCCACGAAGTAGTCCTTCATATGGAACGCGGCGTTGTTGATCTGGATCTGGACGCGGTATTTGAAGTCATTCAGGATCGTACCGTCGACATAGGCACGGGTCATCCGCTGGGAGAAACCGTGCTGGCCGTCCAGGTCCGAATAGCCGTACTTGCTGATGAAGAAGGCGCCGACTTTCGGCGTGGAGGCAAAACCGGTCTGTTTGCGGTCCCACGGGACCTCGTCCTGCGCCAGGAGCTGCACTGCTGCCAGGCAGGCGGTTAAGGCAATGAGTAACAGTCTTTTCATAATATGTTTTAATGTTTCAATCCGTTGATGATGTCCAGGCAGGCGCGGCAGCGGCCGGCCAGGGCCGGCCAGTCGGCGGCGGCCAGCAGGTCCGCGGAAAGGAGCTTGCTGCCCATCCCGACGCTGCAGACGCCGGCGCCGAACCAGGCTTCCAGGCTTTCCCGCACAGGCTCCACGCCGCCCGTGACCATGATCCGGCTCCAGGGCATCGGCGCGAGGAGGGCCTTCACGAACGCCGGTCCCAGCACTTCGCCGGGGAAGACTTTGCAGACGCGGCAGCCGGCGCGCTGGGCGCGGCCGACCTCGGAAACGGTCCCGCAGCCGGGGACGTACGGGACGCCGCGCAGGCGGCAGACCCGGCGGACCGCCGGCACGTACTGCGGGCCGACGATGAACCGCGCCCCGAGGCGGAGGAAGCGGCGCGCGGACCGCGGGTCGGAAACCGACCCGGCGCCGAGCAACAGGCCCGGCAGCTCCTTCGCCGCAAAGGGGACCAGCGCGGCGAAGACTTCCGCGGCGGCCTCGCCCCGGTTCGTGAATTCGAACACGCGGACGCCGCCCGCGTAGCAGGCCCGCAGGACTTCCCGCGCCGTGGGGAGGTCGGCGTGGTAGAAGACCGGCACCATCGGCGCCGTGTCCAGAGTCCTGTAGAAGTCCGTTTTATCCATATTCCTAGCGGTTGACGCGGCCGGTGGCGTTGCCGCCCATCAGGCTTTCGACCTCCGCCACGGAGACCTGGTTGAAGTCGCCGGGAACGGTGTGCTTCAGGCAGGACGCGGCGGCGGCGAATTCGAGGGCGCGCTGCGGCTCGTCCGGCCAGGTGCGCAGCCCGTAGATCAGGCCGCCCATGAAGGAATCGCCGCCGCCGATGCGGTCGACGATGTGGGTGATGTCATAGGAGCAGGATTCGTACAGCCGCTTCCCGTCGTAGAGGACGCCTTTCCAGGTGTTGTGGTTGGCGTTGATGGAGCCGCGCAGGGTCACGGCGATCTTCTTCGCCTGCGGGAAACGGGCCTTCAGCGCCTCGCAGACGCTCAGGTAGCCGCGCGCGTCCGGCTTGATGCCGAAGACCTTCTCCGCGTCCTCCTCGTTGCCGAGGATCACGTCGCAGCCTTCGACGAGCGCCGGCATCACCGCCGCGGCGGGCTTGCCGTATTTCCAGAGTTTCTTCCGGTAGTTCAGGTCGCAGGAGACGGTCAGTCCCTGCTTCCGGGCCGCACGGACGGCCTCCAGGCAGACGTCCGCGGCGCCCTGGCTGATCGCCGGGGTGATGCCCGTCCAGTGGAACCAGTCCGCGCCGGCGAACACTTCCTCCCAGTCGATCATCCCGGGCTTGATCTCCGCGATCGCGGAATGCTCCCGGTCATAGAGGACGTTGCTCGGCCGCGCGACCGCGCCGGTTTCCGTGAAATAGATGCCCATCCGGCTGCCGCCGCGGACGATGAAGTCCGTCCCGACGCCCCAGGAGCGCAGCTCCCGCACGCAGGCCGTCGCGAGCTCGTTCTCCGGCAGCCGCGTCACATACTCGACCGGAACCCCGAAATTCGCGAGCGACACGGCGACATTCGCCTCCCCGCCCCCGAAATACAGTTCCAACTGCCGCGCATAGCCCAGGCGCTCGTATCCCGGCGCCGCCAGCCGCATCATAATCTCACCGAAAGTGACTACCTTTCCCATAGCAAATCATTTTTATCATGTAAAGGTAAGTCTTTTTCACCGGATTAAAAAAAATTGGTATATTTACGGGAGAGAATAACCCTAAAAATCAAGCATATGGCAAAGAAAGGTTTTTGGTCCGATTTCAAGGACTTTGCGATGAAGGGAAACGTGATTGACATGGCGGTCGGCGTCGTGATCGGCGGCGCGTTCGGCAAGATCATCTCCTCCCTCGTGAACGACATCATCATGCCCCTCGTCGGGACCCTCCTCGGCGGATTCGACTTCAAGTCGCTGAGCGTGACCCTGCCGAGCTGGGCCAGCGCGGCGGAAGACGCAGAACCGGCCGTCCTGAACTACGGCAACTTCCTCCAGGAGTGCGTCGACTTCATCATCATCGCCCTCTGCATCTTCCTCGTCATCCGCGCCATCGCGAAGGCGAAGAACCTCAAGAAGAAGGAAGAGGAAGCCGCTCCGGCCGAGCCGGCGGCCCCGGCCCCGAAACCGGACGATGTCGTCCTCCTCGAAGAGATCCGCGACCTGCTCAAGGCGAAGAAATAATCCCCGCGCAGTATCAGAGCACTTTCAATCCCAGGCCCGGACGGTCTGGGATTGTTATTTTCCCGCCGCGCACGACCATCCCCTCGAAGCGGTCGTTCGCAATCAGCAGGTTGCCGTCCAGGTCGGCGAAATCGACCAGCGGCGAAAGGTGGGCCGCCGCGGTGCAGGCGCAGGACGTCTCCGTCATGCAGCCCAGCATCGCGCGCATCCCCTCCGCCTGCGCCCAGGCGATCATCTTCTGCGCCTCCAGCAGGCCGGTACATTTCATCAGCTTCACGTTGATGCCGCTGAACGCCCCCCGGATCCGCGGCAGGTCGCGCAGCCGCTGGATCGACTCGTCGGCGAAAACCGGCACCGGGCTGCGCTCGGTGATCCAGGCGATGTCGTCGAGCCGGTCCGCCGCCATCGGCTGCTCGACCATCACGATCCCCTGCTCCTGCAGCCAGAAGATCTCGTCGAGCGCCTTCGCGCGGTCGGTCCAGCCCTGGTTGGCGTCCACGGCGATCGGCAGGTCCGTGACCTCGCGGATCGTCCGGATCATCTCCTCGTCGTTGTCCAGGCCCACTTTCACCTTCAGGATGTTGAACTGTCCGGCGCACTCGCGGGTCTTCTCCCGGACCACGTCCGGGGTATCGATGCCGATCGTGAAGGTCGTGTCCGGCGCCCGGTCGGGGTTCAGGCCCCAGAGGCGGAAGAGCGGCGCGCCGAGCAGCTTACCCTGCAGGTCGTGCAGGGCGATGTCGATCGCCGCCTTCGCCGGGGCGTCCCCGTCGGAGAGCCCGTCGACGTATTCCATGATGTCCGCGATGCGGAGCGGGTCCGGGAACTGCCCCAGGTCCACCCTTTCCAGGAAGGCGCAGACCGATTCGACGGTGTGGCCGAGGTAGGGCGGCATCGAGGCCTCCCCGTACCCGGTCATCCCCTCATAGTCAATCTCCACCTGCACGTCCGGCGTCGTCGTCCGCGAGTAGGAAGAAACCGTGAAGGTATGCCGCAGCTGCAGCTCATAGGGGAACCAGCGGAGGGTCATCCGGGAGGAACCGGCGCGCGCGCCGGCAGGCCGGGCGTTCCGGCAGGCCGGGAGCCCCAGCCCGGCGGCCGCCACCGCCCCCGCGGCCGTCTTCAGAAAGGATCGTCTTTGCATACACTTATTCCGGAAAACGTCTAAAACTCCAATTTGTAGCTGCCTGCGGCATAATTCTGTGCCTCAGACGCGCCCGGAAGGGTCACAGACGCGGTTGCGCCCTCGGGGACCGTGAATTCCCAGATGCAGCGGTCGCCCTCATAGTGCCAGGCGCTCCGGATCATTCCGGCGGCGGAATCATACGCCGCGCTGACGTGGCCGAGGCGCTTGTCCGGCACCGGCTTCATGATGATATGCTTGAAACCCGGGGCGGCCGGATCGGGGGCGATGCCGGCGACGGTCTCCCAGATCCAGGCGCAGACGGCGCCGTAGGCGTAGTGGTTGAAGCTGTTCATGCCCTGCGGGCCCATGCCGTCCTCGACCGTGTAGCTGTTCCAGCGCTCCCAGATCGTCGTCGCGCCGTTGTCGATCGAGTAGATCCAGCTCGGGTTCTTGCGCTGGAGCAGGAGCTCGTAGGCGATGTCGGCCATCCCGTAGTCGGTCAGGGTCTGCATCAGGATCGAGGTCCCGAGGAAGCCGGTCTGGAGGCAGTTGCCGTGGGCGGCGAAGTTCGCGCGCAGGCGGTCCTTCGCGGCCTCCAGCGCCTTTCCTTCGAGCAGGCCGTTCTTCAGCGCGAAGAGCACCGGGGTCTGCATCGTATTGAGGATCGCCGTCTTGAAACTGCCGTCCGGGCGGAGGAACTGCTGCTTCAGGTAGGCCTTCGCAGCATCCGCCATCGCCTGGTATTTCGCGGCGTCGCGGCCGGTCGCTGCGGCCATGTCACGCATCATCTCCGCGTCGATGGCCCAGTAGGAGGCGCTCAGGTAGTTCCAGTAGACGATGGCGTCGGGCTTCGGCTGCCGCCGGCCGCGCACGGTCTCGAACGCGAGCCCGCCGCAGCTCTCGAGCGGCTCGTAGCTCAGCCAGTCGGCCCACTGGTAGTTGCCGTTCTCGGCGGCATGGGTCGCGTGGTCGTACTTCGTGTCGTTGATATAATTCATGAAGCGGTCCATCGAGGCCCAGTTCTCCTCGACGATCGAGGTGTCGTCAAACTGCATCCAGATCGTCCAGGGGACGATGATGCCGGCGTCCGCCCAGCCGAGGCGCATCATGTCGCTTCCGTACTGCGCCAGCGGGGCGACGCCCGGGTAGGCGCCCGCTTCGCTCTGGCTGTCGCGCACGTCGCGCATCCACTTGTGGAAGAAGCGGTCCGTGTTCGCGAAGTAAGCGCCGGTCCGGGTGAAGACCTGCGTGTCGGCCATCCAGCCGAGGCGCTCGTCGCGCTGCGGGCAGTCGGTCGGGACCGACAGGTAGTTCGAGCGCTGGCCCCAGACCGTATTGGAAATCAGCTTGTTGACCAGCTCATTGCCGGTCTCGATCCGCCCGGTCTCGATATTCTCCGCGATCGAAGTCACGGGAATCGAGCGGACGCTGCGGATCCGGACGTCGCCGGTCGCCGTCACGGAAACGAGGCGGTAGCCGTAGAAAGTGCAGTGGGGATAATACGTCACGAAATCCTTGCTGTCCGCGAAGGTGTAGACCAGGCGCATCCCGTAGTCGTCAATGCGGAGGTTCCGGCGGTGGGTACTGCCCTCCGGGCCGTCCATCCCGCGCGCCTTGGCGCCGTTGCCGTCATTCAGCAGCTCGGAAGGAAGGCAGGTCAGGACCGTGCCCTCCGCCGCCTTGAACTCGAAGCAGGGCACGGCGGAGGCGTTCTGGCCGAAATCGACGACCAGGGTCTCGCCGGGGTGGAGTTCCATCTCCTCGCCCGCCGCGAACTCCCGCCGTATCACGACCTTGCCGTACGCATCCTCAGTCGCGCCCTCCACGTCCTTCCATATATAGGCGCGCTGCGGGGCGAGCGCCAGGTCCGGCCGCAGGTAAATCTCGGCGCCGTCGGACGGGAAAATCCGTCCCTGGAATTCCGTGTTCTCCTCCGGCTTCGAGAGCTTCTCCGGCGTCAGGTAGCCCGGGAGCACCCGCGCATCGTATTCCTCGCCGTCGAAGATGGCGGCGTGGGTCACCGGGCCGGCGATGCCGGCCGTCCAGTCCGCGAGGTTCGTCCCGTACAGTTGCTTCGATCCGTCCGCATAGGTCAGCTCGAGCACGCCGCGGAAGGCGCATTTCTTCCCGACCATCCCGTCGTGGCCGCCGGGGGTGATGATCTTGTCGGCCCACCAGCCCGGCGTCACCTGCGCGGAAAGCACGTTTTCGGCGCCCTTCCCCTTTTTCAGGACAGCGGTGACGTCATACGTATAGGCGAGTTTCGTCTTTTCGTAGTGGGTAAAGCCCGGCTTGAGGACTTCCGCACCGACGGGCTCGCCGTTGACATAGAGCTCGTACACGCCCAGGCCCGTCGTCATCCATTTCGCTCCGACGACTTTCTTTTCATTCTTCACGGTCGACAGGAACCAGCTCGCGCCGTCCGCGGAGCGGATGTTCGCCCCGCCGACTCTGCCCGTGACGACGGGCGCGTCCGCGGCGGAGATCCATACGGAGGTATTCCATGCCGCATCCTCCAGCGGCTCCGTCATCGAAGCGGGCGCAGGAGTGACGGCAGTACAGCCAACGGCGGCCAGGAAGGCCGCGAAAAGGGAAAACAGACGGGTTTTCATAGGGCGTTTCAATTAATTCACGGTAATAAATGCAACGATGGTTTCGACGGTATCCCCGCCCACGGTCGGCTTGACCTCCGCGGAGACTTTCCAGGTCCCGGACTCGCCGAGCTGATACTCGAACGCGCTCTGCGGGACCGTTTCCGAAGCGCCGGAGGGCGCGGTGAAGGTCCACTGCGTCCCGGCATAGAGGTAATCCTGGTTCATCAGCCGGAGCGTGAACCAGTCGCCGCGGTTATAGGAAGCCGCCGTCGCGATGAACGCGCGCGGCATCACGGGAACCTCCGGAACGACGGTGCCGTGGACGGCCGTCGGGACGGCCTCCCAGGTCGATTCGTCCGTCGTCGTGACATAGCAGACGATGCGGTCGCCGAAGACGGGGGCGGCGATGTTGAACGGACCGACACCGTAATAGTAGGTCATGCTGCCGACGCCGATGGAGATGCCGCCCATCTGCCTCAGGACGGTCTTCTGCGTTCCGTCCTTGCCTTCCAGCACGAACTTGACCGAGCCGGAATAAGCGACATTGCCCTTGTTCTCGATACAGAAGCTGAGGGTGAAATCTTCGCCCGCGGCGAAGCGGCGGTCCGCCTGGAAGCCGTCGTAGCCGTCATACGATCCCCAGGCCAGGCGTACCGGGTACGTCGATTCCGGCGCCGGATACAGGCCGAAGATGGCGCCGCACTCGTTGACATAGTTGCCGCCGCCATCCGTATCCATGTTCGTCAGACGGTAATAGCCGTTGCAGGACCCGCCCCAGCCGAAATTGACGTGGAAGACGCGTTCCGTCCCGAGCATCCCGTAGCCGTCGAAGACGAAGGCGTGGCCGCCCTTGTCCGGATCCCGGCCGTTGTAGATCAGCGGCCGCTGGTCGATTTCCGCCTTCAGGCGGTCGCTCCACTGCCGCGCCGAATAAGCAGACGCCGCTTCGTAGCTGGCCGCCTTGTTGAATCCCATATGCAGGGCCAGCGCAGCCGGAATATCCCCCGTATTGGCGCCGGTTCCTCCCGACGAGTAAATCGCCTCGACCATCGCGCCCATGTCGAGCATCAGCTGGGCCAGGTTTTCCAGCAGGGCATTGCCGTCCACGCTATGCGCATCCACGACGTCCTTGATGGCGTCCTTATCCGTCAGTGTACGGAGGTTCGTCCAGTCGTAGGTCACGCCCAGCGCATACGTATCGGGGCGATAGTATCCGCTTTTGACCGTATAGCCGCCGACCGTGCCGGAAGCGCTCGAAGGCATCGTAACACCCGGCTGGCCGCTCTGGTAGGTCAGGACTTCCGCCATCGCGGTCGCTACGCAGCCGGTCACGGAACGCTCCGTGCCGTCCAGCGGGCACAGCGCGTTGAATACGTTCCTCCCGAAATTGACTTTATCCGAATTCCCCTGGTTCCATTTCGGCGTCAGGCGCTCGAACGTGTCGGTCACGCCGTCGACGGCCGCCGTCGCCTTGGTCCCCTCGAGGGCCAGCCACTGCTCCCGGGCCTGCGGCTCCGGGTTGCGCGCCGCGCGCACGTAAGCTTTCATCTCCTCCATCCACCAGCGCACGTTCGCCGGCATTCCTTCGACCTCGAAACGGTCGTCCCGGGAAAGCGCCAGGACCGGCGGGACATTGTCGTCGCCGGCGACGATCACGAAGCCACGGTCGCCCGCGACGACATAGAACGCCGGCTCGGCGGCCTTCGTCGCCGCAGTCTCGCCGTCCCAGACGATCCGCAGTTCCCCGGCCGCCCGGGTCGCGGGCAGCAGCTGCTGCGCAACGCGCAGCGCGCGCTCCGGCGAAACCGGCGCCGCCTGCATCCGCACACCTGCGCTCAAAATCGCTATCGCAAGGAAAATCAATATCTTCTTCATAGCTCCATCCTCCCTACAAAAGTACGACATAGCCCGTTCCGCCCGTCTCGTCCGCGATCCAGGCGCGAAGCGGGGTCTTCTTGATCACCTTCATCCCGGTGCTGCCCTTGGTCGCGACGTCGCCGGTCGCGCCCATCGCATCCACGGCCACGTCCACGGCCCCCAGGTCCAGCGTCGCCGGGAGCGTGAGGCCCAGCGCGAAGCCCGCCGTCCAGTCCTGGAAGCTCAGGTTCCGCGTGCCTCCGTCGATGAAGAAGGAGTACTGGCTCTGGGAGCGCAGGTAGCGGCATCCGGTCGCGAAGGCGCCGTCCGTCGCGCGCACATGGGTGTAGGCGCCAAATTCGTCGCCCGCCGCGAGGAAAGCCGCCTTGTAGGCCGCCGCATAGGAGAAGGCCGGCATCGGGCGGATGGCGGAGCGCTCGATCGCGTTGGCGGCGCTCCCCTTGGCGTTCTTGACCATCGCCGTACCGGCGTCGTCGATGACTTCCAGCGTGAAGCCGTCCGCAAGAGCCCCGGCGGGGACGATGAGGATGAATTTCACGCCGTCGCCGTCGTTCAGCGCGACGCCCGCGCCGCAGTCGAGCGAGAGGCACGCCTCGTCCTCAACCGCACCGGCGGAGGCCAGCGCCAGGGCCGGCGTGTCCGTATCCAGGCCGCTGACGGTCGCTTCGCCGCTCAGCAGCTCCGCGCCGCGGGTATAGATGTTCACGGTCCGGACCGTGGCGGAGCCCTTCAGGGTCAGGGACAGCGCGCCGCAGACGTTGTGGAAGAAGAGGTCATCCGTCGTGTCGGCCTTGCCGGCGGCGAGGTTCGCACCCGCGCCGAAGCTCCCCGCAGCGTAGCTCTGCTGCCGGGGGAAGGCGGTGACGATCGACGTCCCGTTCAGCCGGGCGGACGCGTCGTCGGGATAGACCGCATAGAAGGGGCCTTCGCCCGTCAGCGTGCCGGTAAAGGTCCCGGTCGGGGAACCGGCGCCGCCCGAAAGGACAAATGTCGCGCCTTCGGGGTTGGCCGCGTTGAAGATGCGGATCCGGTCGCCGTCGTTCCAGACGACGTGCATCGCCCCGTCCAGTGCGGTCTTCGAAGCATCCTGCTCAAGGGTCGCGGTAAAGGTCATCAAGTCGAGCGCCGGCTGCGTCTTTTCCGGCGCCGGAGTCGTTTCGGGGACCGGTTCGACGGTACACCCGGCGGCAAGCAGGCCCGCCACGAGGGCCGCCGCCAGTTTCCAAATCCTGCGCCTCATTACTCCCACTCTCCTTCTTCCAGAAGATAATAGTCCGATGTCTGGAGCATCGCCTGCGTAGTACCGAGTTCCACCGGCACCACCACCGGTCGTTGGTGTTCCGGTTTCATCGCTGAATAAATAGATGCTTGTCTTATCCCAAAGATAGTCATTTCGCCTTAGAAAAAGCAATTTCCCCGAAACCGCAATAAAAACAGCACAAAAAAGCACTCCACATGTCCCTCTGATCATCGCTGAAAAGACTGCCTTGATCAACGCTGAAAAAACTGTTTTCCTGAGATTGTCGAAAAACGCCGCCTCTGATCGCAGAAAAAGCAATTTTCCTGAGATATCCCAAAAAAGGGCTACTCAGAAAAATTGCTTTTTCTGCTTCCTGGCCCGTCGTTCCAGGCCTAACCCCTTTATTCCGAGCGAATCCCTCCCTGTCATTCCGAGCGAAGCGAAGGAATCTCAGCCCCTTCCCGGCAGCAAGGAGTCTGCAGTTTCCGCCCCTCCCGATAGCCGTCATCTTTAGCGTGATTTGCAACCGCCTCATTACCAGCAAAATAAATAAACCAACACTTCAAAAAAAGGCAGTGCTACTTTGAGTAATAACCACTGCGCCAACCCGTTACAAATCACGCTTAAATCAAGCCCCTCCCACCTTCTTTTCTCAGCCACCCGCCAGCCCTTCCGCCGCTCATCCCGGCGCCAGGTGCGGGAGGCGGTCCAAAATCCTGCAGGCCTCCCCCAAAAACCGCCATTTTTGCAGGAGGCGGTCCAAAATCCTGCAGGCCTCCCTCACCTCCGCCGCCCCCCCGCTACGCATTTGCACCCCAGCCCCCGCTGGAGCGCGCTGCAGGGCCTCCACCCCTGCAAATGCGTAGCCGCCACCCTACTTCAGCCGCCGCCCGACGCCACGGTGCTGTCTGCCAGACACAATTTGGGCGGATTTGTGTCTGCGGCGGGCGAAATGAGGGGTGAGAGACACAATTTGGGCGGATTTGTGTCTGCGGCGGGGAAAAGCAGCGGGAGAAACGCGGCGGGGCGGTCAGCGGCCGAGGCAGGCGATGTGGGGGACGGGGGCTTCCATGATGTTCCAGGAGAGGACGGCGCCACAGAAGCCGTGGCGCATCACGGCGTCCAGGGACTCGACGACGTACTCCGGGGAGGTCGGGACGACGTCCTTCCGCCAGTTGATCTCGATGCCGGGATACTTCGCGCAGGGGTACGGCTCCATCGCGGCGAGCTGCGAATCCAGGAAAGCCACGTCCATCGCGAAATCGGGGTAGCCCGCCGCACCGGGGACGGCCTGCCGCAGCAGGTCGTACTCGAAGCCCATGCCCGCGGGCGCGAAGGTCCGGCGGTAGAGCATCGGCTTGATGAAATCGGCGTGGCGCGCGAGAATCGCGTAATCCTGCCCCACGAAGGGCGCCATGAACGGCGCGTACAGGTCCATCCCGATCTCCAGCCCCCGCGCCCGGAGCGCGTCCGCGACCTCCGCCACCGCGCCGCTGACGACCCGGCCCTTCGCGCGGAAAAACGCCGCCGCGACGGGATTCGCAAAGGTGAAGCCGTCCTGCGGGGTATAGCCCGTCACGGAGAAAAAGGCGTCGCCGCAGGCTTCCCACGCCGCCCGGACCTCCGCCAGGCTGACGCCCTCGGCGGCGAAGCGCGCCGCGCAGTCATCGTCCCCGCAGCCCAGCACCCCGCTGACGCCGCCGACGAAAGACTGCGTCCGGATGCGGTCGAGGAAGACGCCGTCGAAGCCGCAGTCGCTGAAATACCTGTCATACAGCGCCACGACGCCGGCGATGTTCTGCGGATCGGTAGGGCAGTTGAAGCGGAAGCCCTCCCCCGCCGCAAGGTCATAATTGGCGGGCACCTGCCCCCAGAGGTCCACGGCGGGCGTGCTCTCGCAGACCTCCTCCGTCTCGGCGAACACCGGCAGCCAGAGCAGCATCCGGATCCCCCGGGCGCGGAGGTGCTCCCCCACCGCCCGGTACAGCTCCGGGGTGATGCTCCAGCCGATGATCACCTTCTCCACGGGAATCAGGTCCGCGACCGAATCGATCCGGGCGGTAACCGCCTCCGCCGTGTAATCCGGCGAATGCCAGCTTCCGAGGGAAACCTGTACGATATAACCGGGCTCCGCGGCCCCTTTCCGGCCGCTGCAGCCCGCCGCCAGCGCCAGCAGGCCCAGCAGCAAAAACGCCATCTTTTTCATCATTCAAAGATATGAACTTTTGTGATTATGCCCTATCTTTGTGCACTCCCTGCAAGCTATGGAACATTCCGGGTTGTCTTTCGTTTTCTTGGCCGTTGCTTTTCTGGCGACCCTGCTCCTGTATCCCGGAATCCTCTCCGTCGCCCGGAAACAGAACATCGTCGACAATCCCGGCGCCCGCAAGCTCCAGCGCGTCCCTGTCCCCGTCCTGGGCGGACTGGCCGTCCTCTTCGGGATGGGCATCGCCGGCGTCGCCGCGTACGCCGTACTGCAGGACTGGATCATCTACAAGATCCTCCTGCTGCTGGTACTGATGCTCCTGCTCGGGCTCTGGGACGACGTCCGCGACGTCTCCGCGTCGCTGCGCTTCGTGCTCGAAATCCTGATCGTCTGGGCGATCATCCCCATCTTCGGATTGAGAATCAACGACTTCCACGGCCTCTGGGGCCTGTACGCCGTATCCGACACGGTCAGCATCCCCCTCACGATCATCGCCGGCGTGGGCATCATGAACGCCGTCAACATGATCGACGGCGTGGACGGCTACTGCAGCACCTACGGCATCATGGCCTGCTCCGTCTTCGCCGTGATCTTCTCCCTCTCGGGGGACACGGCCTGGATGGTGATGGCGATGATCACGGTCGGCGCCCTGATCCCGTTCTTCTTCCACAACGTCTTCGGGGAAAAATCCAAGATGTTCTTCGGCGACAACGGCTCCCTGATGCTGGGAACGCTCCTGGCGCTGTTCACGTTCCGCGTACTCTGCTCGGATTCCCCCTGCTCCGGCCTCGAAGGCAGCGGCCTCTCGCCGGTCGCCCTGACGCTGGCCACGCTCGCGGTCCCCGTCTTCGACACGCTGAAAGTGATGGTTTTCCGGATGGTGCGCGGCGTCTCCCCCTTCCACCCGGACAAGACCCACTTCCACCACCTCTTCATCAGCATGCAACTCTCCCACCTGTTCACGTCGGCCATCATCGTCTCGATCAACATGCTGATCATCGGTCTCCTGCTGCTCGGCTGGAAGCTGGGCGCGTCGATCGACCTGCAGTTCTACCTGGTCGTCCTGCTGGCCCTCCTGTTCACCTGGGGGTTCTACTTCTTCATGGACGGGGAGCGGCGGAAGAACGGCGGCGAAGGCTCCGCGCTGTTCCAGCGCTGGAGCGAGATCGCCCGCAAGCACAATTTCACGATTACCCGGACCTGGCTGCTGCTGCGCGGCATCGCCGACAGCCCGCTGCTCGGAGGAAAATAAAACCACGGAAGCTATGCGCAAATTCGGTTTACTGCTGACAGTCCTCTGCATGACCGCCGTTTCGGGCTGCGGGGACAGGAAAGAATTTGTCCCGATCACGGACGTCGTCCCGGACGCCATCCTGGAAATCCGCTACTACGGTACCTACAACTTCGTCGGCGAGCGGATCGACGGGTACCGCGAGCCGACGGCGATGCTGACCCGCGAGGCGGCCGCGGCCCTGAAGGCGGTCAGCGACGAGCTCATCGCCCAGGGCTACCGCATCAAGGTCTTCGACGCCTACCGGCCGCAGCGCGCGGTGGACCACTTCGTCCGCTGGGCGGCCGACGTGCCCGACACGCTGATGAAGGCGTACTTCTACCCCGACCTCGACAAGAGCGTCCTCTTCGACCAGGAATACATCATGGCCAAAAGCGGCCATACGCGCGGCTCTACCGTGGACCTGACGCTCTTCGACATGGCGGCGGAGCGGGACGTCGACATGGGCGGGACCTTCGACTGGTTCGGCCCGGAAAGCCACCCGGATTTCTGCGGCAATCCGGAAACCGGCGAATATACCGGTGACAACAGCAAGAGCCCCACGGGCCGCAGCATCACCCCGGAACAGTTCGAGAACCGGATGATCCTGCGCCGGGCGATGCTCCGCCACGGATTCCTGCCCCTCGAGAGCGAGTGGTGGCACTTCACCCTCGCCGACGAGCCCTACAAGGATACCTATTTCAACTACCCGGTCCGCCAGCGCGACTAGGTCCTACTTGCGCCGGAAAGAGCTGAACAGGTACAGGAAGGGGAAAATCTCCAGACGGCCGATCAGCATTTCGATCATCCCGGTCACTTTCAGCACCGCCGGGAGGGCGGCGTAGTTGGCCATCGAGCCGACCTCGCCGAAGCCGGGCCCGACGTTGCCGATGCACGCCACCGAGGCGGTGACGCCCGTCGTGAAGTCGAGGCCGAGCGCCATATTGACGGTCGCGAAGACGACGACGATGAAGAGGTAGCAGTAGATGTAGCTGAAGACATCGTTGACCTGCTCTTCCGGACGCTGGCGGCCGTCGACCTGGACGGTCCGGACCTGGTGGGGACGGACGGCCAGCAGGACCTTGCGGTGGACGCCCTTGGCCGCCAGGATGATGCGGTCGATCTTGATGCCGCCGGAAGTCGAGCCGGAGCAGCCGCAGATCAGCGAGCAGATGATGAGGACCGCCATGCTGAGGGGCGGCCAGAGGGTCGTGTCCTCCGTGGCGAAGCCCGTCGTGGTGGCGATGGAGGCGACCTGGAAGGTGGCGTCCCGCAGCGCGGCGGGGAGGGAATGGTAGCCGCCGTTGAACATCAGGTCGGCGGTGACGATGGCCATCGCGATGCCGACCAGGGAGAGGAAGACCTTGATGGTCTCGGAACGCCAGATGTACTTGGGCCGGCCCTTGAGGACGGCGAGGAAGAGGATGCCGAAGTGGATGCCGGCGGCGAGCATTGAGACGGTCAGGACGACCTCGGCGGCCGGGTTGGCGTAGAAGGCGATGCTGGTGTTGCGGGTACAGAAGCCGCAGGTGCTGCAGGCCGACATCGCGTTGGTCGCGGCGTCGAACCACCCCATCCCCGTGAGCTTTAGGCTGAAGAAGCTGACCAGGGTCAGCGCGACGTAGGTCGCCAGCATCCGGGCGGCGAAGCTGCCGCTCCGCTCCCCGTCGAACGGCTGCCGGGCCATGCTGGAGATCTCCACGCCGGAGAGCATCGAGCGGTCGGAGCCGACGGTAATCATCGAGAAGAGCGTGACGATGCCGACGCCGCCGACCCAGGCGGTCGAGATGCGCCAGAACTGGAGTCCGCGCGGGAGCGCCTCGATGTCGTTCAGGATCGAAGCGCCGGTCGTCGTGAAGCCCGATACGCTCTCGAAGATGGCGTTGACCGGGGTGAATTCGCGCCCGTAGAAAAGGAACGGAAGCATCCCGAAGGTGCAGGCGAGGAGCCAGGCGCCGACGACGATGCCGTTCCCTTCCGAGAACGAGAGCCGGTGGCGGCCTCTGCGAACGAAGATGAGCGGGTAGCCGCCGACGATGACGGTCAGGACGGCGGAAAACAGGAGCGGCAGTCGGCTCTCGTCCCCCGGGGTCAGGAAGGCGACGGCGGCCGACACGGCCATCAGCGCCGCCACCAGCAGCAGCGAAACGCCGATATACCACAGGATGATCCTCCAGTTCATGGATTTCTCTTTTTCAACGGGGGCAAAGTTATTTCCGCAGGCATCATTTATCAACACGAAAATTTTTATCTTTGCATTGATAAAATCAATCACACAGGTATGACACTGCAGCAACTGCGGTTCATCGTCGCCATCGACGACCACCGCCATTTCGGGAAAGCGGCCGAGGCCTGCGGGCTTACGCAGTCGACGCTGAGCCTGATGGTCAAGAAGTTGGAGGAGGAGCTGGATGTCCGGATCTTCGACCGGGACGCGCATCCCGTCGCGCCGACGGAGGTCGGCCGCAAGGTCATTGACCGGGCGAAAGTCGTCCTGTACAATGTGGAGCAGATTGCGGAAATGACGCTCTCGGAGAAGGAGCAGCTCTCCGGTCCGCTCAAGATCGCGCTGATTTCGACCGTCTCCCCGGTGCTGGTCCCCGGCCTGTTCAAGCACATCGGGGAGCGGCATCCGGCCATTTCCCTGCAGACCGAGGAGATGCTGACCGCGACCGTCAAGGACAAGCTCCGGAAGGCGGAAGTGGATATGGGGATCCTGGCCGGACCGGTCCGGGACGCGGACCTGCTCGAGATTCCGCTCTACCACGAGCGCTTCCTCGCCTATGTCTCGCCGGACAACCCTGCCTATGCGCAGGAGAGCATCCGGACGGAGGCCCTCTTCCGGCAGCCCGTCTGGATTATCCGCGACGGCCTGCGGCAGATCGACCCGGCGGAATTCAGGAACGGGGAAAACACCTACGAGCGCTTCTTCGAAGGCGGCCGCGTCGGCATCCTGATCCAGGTCGTCAACGACAACGGCGGCCTCACGATCATCCCGGAGACCCATTCCGACCTGATCATGTACAGCCAGCAGAAGTGCCTGCGTCCCATCGTCGACCCGGTGCCGGGCCGGACCATCTCCCTGGTCGTGCGCAGCGACTACATCCACGAAGCGAAACTGAACGCCGTCGTGGACGGCATCAAGCGCATCATCCCGGGCGCCCTGCTCGACAACGTGATCCGGAAAGGGCCCCTGGTACTGTAAATAAACCTATATTTGTAATATGGAAAGCAGCAGATATACCCGCCGGGTGGCCGTGATCGGCGCCGGCAACATGGGCGGCGCCGTGGCGCCGGGATTCGTATCATGCAGGCGTAGTTAATCATTCACGCTATGAAAAAGGTCGGGCTGTTTATCGATACATGGTATCCGATGGTGGACGGGGTCATCAAGGTGGTGGACAACTATGCGCGGCGCCTCGTGCAGTACTGCGAGGTGGTGGTCTTCTGCCCGGAGGTCCGGGGATACCGCCGGGAGGCGGATGAGGGTCTGCCCTACAAGGTGGTGCGCTGCCATTCCCTGCCGCTGCTCCACAACGACTACGACATCCCGGCTCCGGCCCTGGACCCGCACTTCGAGGCGCAGCTGATCCGGAGCGGGATTGATCTCGTCCATATCCATTCCCCTTTCTCCGTCGGGCTGGCCGGCGTGCTTTATGCCAAGGTCCACAGGCTCCCGGTCGTGGCGACCCTCCATTCCCAGTACAGGCAGGACTTCGAGAGGCCCCTGAATTTCAAGCCCGCCGTGGACATCGCCATGGACGGCATCATGCGGGTATTCAACGCCTGCGACGAGTGCTGGGCCGTGAATGCAGGCATCCGGGACCTCTATATTTCGGATTACGGGCTGAAGGCGCCGTGCAAGGTCCGCCTGAACGCGACGGACCACCGGCCCGTGGCCGACCCGGAAGCGGCCGCGCGGATCGTCAACCGGACGTTCGGGATTCCCGCCGACGCCACGGTCTTCCTCTTTGTAGGAAGGCTGAACTACCTGAAGAACATCGACTTCATCGTCCGCTCGCTGGCAAAGGCCCGGGAGATGGGGCTGACGCATTTCCGGATGCTCTTCGCCGGCAAGGGGCAGGATGAAGGGAAGCTCGCGGCGCTGGTGGAGGAACTGGGCCTCCGGGAAGAGGTCGTGATGTGCGGGCTGGTTTCGGACAGGCAGATGCTGGAGAATCTGTATGCCCGGGCCAAACTGTTCCTTTTCCCGTCGCTCTACGACGCCAATTCCCTCGTCCAGATCGAGGCGGCCTGCCAGGGGACGCCGGCCGTGTTCCTGGAAGGCGCCCGGACGGCGGCGACCGTCACAGCCGGCGTCAACGCGTATGTATCGGCGCCGGACGAGGAGAGTTACGCCCGGATGATTCTGCAGATCCTCTCCGACCCGGAAGGATATGCGCGCGTTTCCGCAGCCGCCCGGAGGGACCTGTACCTCGACTGGGACACCGTCGTCCGCGAAGTCTACGCGGATTACTGCCGTTTTGCAAAAGTCACTTGAGGTGGCAGCGATGACGATGCCGGGCATTCCGGTAGCCGCGAAGGGCGCCGGAGGTACGATGTGCCTGCTGGTCCCGGATGCCTGGAAACGTCTCGGGTGGAACGTTTCCGCGGTTTGGAATGCCGCTGCACCTACGCCGAAGCCTTCGTCCACCATTCCGTCCCCGGCTCTCTCATCTGATCTGTTGATTCGCGCGAAGCGCGAGGAATACGGCGGGGAAAAAGCAGGAAGCCGGAGGGCGCGGAGCGGCCGACAGAGGGGATAGCTGCGGAGCAGCGGAAGGGGAACCCTCCCCTTCTCCCCTGGGGGTGCAGGGGGATCATAGGATTTGCGCGAAGCGCATAATCCCGAACGAACCGCAAAAAGCCAGCGAATGCTGGCTTTGTAGCGGTGAGTGAGGGATTCGAACCCCCGGTACGCTCACACGTACACCTGTTTTCGAGGCAGGCTCCTTCAACCACTCGGACAACTCACCGGGGAGTGGACGGCAAAGATACACAAATATTTGTATATTTGCCAATATGGGAAGCCACAAAGTTTTCCGCAACGGGTCCGCCTTCCCGAAAAAATATTTTGCGGGGAAAGACTTTTTATCTATATTTGCAGTCCCTAAAGAAGACAGGGGACGAAGAACAGGAGAGGTGGCAGAGTGGTCTAATGCGGCGGTCTTGAAAACCGTTGACCCGCGAGGGTCCCTGGGTTCGAATCCCTGTCTCTCCGCCGGAGATTGAAATACTACTGGAGAGATGCTCGAGTGGCTGAAGAGGCACGATTGGAAATCGTGTGTACCCCAAAAGGGTATCTAGGGTTCGAATCCCTATCTCTCCGCAGAAAAAGCCGACGCTGTTGCGCCGGCTTTTTTTATTGGTCGAAACTCTGGCCCTTGGGAATGTCGTTGGCGGGGGCGGTGGTCTCCGGGAACGCGGTCGCGGCGGCGGAGGCCGGGAGGCCGACGGGGACGGAGGAGCCGGACACGGCGTCCGGGTCCGGCGTCACGGGGACGCCGCCGCGGCCCGGCGAGCGGTCGACCTCGGTCGTGCCGACCGACGGTCCCTTGAGCGCACGCTCAATCTCCTTCGGGGTCCAGCGGACCGCCTCCCGCGTCAGTTCCGGGACATTGTAGGACTTGAACAGCGAGAGGTTCTGGGACGGGTCCCGCTGCGGAAGGAGGAACGGCTTGCCGACATTCCCGTCTTCATCGAAATAGCAGATATAGAGCCGGGTATACGCCCGGTCGTCGCGGCGCGTCGTAAAGACGACCCAGCGGGAGTTCGAGGACCAGGCCTTGAAGCTCTCCGCGCGCGGGCTGTTCGCCTCGTCCAGCGGACGGGTCTCGCCGGTCCGCAGGTCGGTCAGGTACAGGTCCGCCGTCTCGTGCCAGATATGGAAGGAACCGTACGTGGCGGCGCTGGAGAGGAGGTATTTCCCGTCCGGGGAAGGCCGCGGCATGACCGCGCTCAGCCCTTCCGCAGCCGCATGGAAGACCATCTCCGGCGTGCCGAAGGTCCGGGTCTCGGGATCGAAGGGAATCGACCAGAGGTTGTAGCGCATCCGGTCGTAGGTCCCGGCGACGTTGACGCCGCGCTCGAGGCCGAGTTCCGGCAGGTAGGCCGACGCATAGTACAGCGTCCGGCCGTCCGCCGACCAGTACGGGAAGGTCTCGATCGCGAGGGGGTTGTGGACGATGTAGCTGACTTCCCCGCTCTCGACGTCGTACAGCACGAGGTCGGCGTCATCGTCATAGGCGTCCAGCCGGTTCATATGGGCGGTCAGGAAGACCTGCATGATCTTGTTGACCGAGTAGGCGATCAGCGGTTCGGTCGGGTGCCAGGACGGATAGACGGCGTTCGACATCAGGTCGCCGGACTTGAAGGCGACTTTCTGCGCCCGGTCGCCCGTGGCGATGAAGGTGCCGCCGTTCAGCTGGCGGGCGTGGAACTGGAAATTCTCCGTCCCGTAGTTCTGGAAGGAATGGCAGTTGATGCATTGCTGGTCGACCTGCCGCGTGCTCAGGCTGTTGTTGTAGAGGTCGTGCTCGTGGAAGTCCGACAGGCGGCGCTGGCGGAGCACCAGCTGGCCGTAGCCGGAATACCCGGGCTCGATCAGGCGGTAGGTCACATAGTCGTCGATCGGCTCCGGAGCGACGTAATTCACGATGTCGGGATGGCGGCTCCAGCGGCCGTCCTCCCGGGAATAGAGGGTGATCCGCAACTCCCCGCCCTTCGCGGCGTCGAGCAGCGCGTGCCATTGCGCGACCGGGACGCGGACCTTCGGTCCCTTGCGGACCAGGGTCTCTCCCCCGCCGCTGAAGACGGCCACCCACGCGTCCGCCTCTGTCCGGATGTCGAAATTCATCGGGGCGATGTTGCAGGGAAGCGCCACCCCGGCGTAGTCGGGATAAATCTCCACGCCGGAATCCACGCCGGCCGCCTCCCGGTAGCCGGAAGGGGTGCATGCCAGCGCCAGCAGCGCGGCCAGAGCGTAAAGCAGCCTTCTCATATCAGTTCGTCGTCAGTCCGGTCGTAAAGTAATAATAGTACCAGTAGGTCCTCCCGAAATACTCGCGGAACCAGGCCTGCGTCTCCGGCGCCTCCAGGTCCGGCGCCGCGTTCAGCCGGTTGCCGAACTGGGAGAACTCCCGCAGGACCGACTGCTTCGACGAAAGGATCTGGCCGACATAGGAGTGGAGGTCCCGGTCGCCGTTCGTGCCGGCGAACAGGGCCGCCGCCTGGGCGATCCCGGTCGTGACGGGCCCGCCGACCTTCTCGTGGCGTTCCAGGAAATCGTAGAGGAAATTGTTCTCCATCTTGCTCAGCATCAGGGCCGCCATGTGCCACTCGTAGACGGACTCGTTGACATACGGGACGGAGAGGTAGTGCTGGATGATGCCGTTCTCGACGGTGCCGTTGTAGTCGAGCCGGTAGCCCTCCGCCGCGAGGAGAGGCAGGATGCGCATCCCTTCGGGATCCTGCGCCAGGAGCTCCGGCCGGTCCGCCAGGGCACTGTAATGCGCGACCCAGCGCCGCTGGAAAAGGCTCTTGCCGATGGTCCGGAAATATTTGCGGGCGAGGTCGTAGTCGCCGGTGAAGAGCGCGACCTTCGCCTGGTACTTGTAGTAGTAGAGCGTCTTCATCGCCGTCACGGACAGTTCCATGCACCAGCGCTCGCAGGTCCGCAGCAGCCCGGAATGGAACGCGACGGTCGGCGCGCAGATATAGGAAACGCTGGCGGTCACATCGCCCTGCCGGCGCATCCTGAGCGGCATCGAGGCATCCGGGAAGGTAAACATCCGCTCCGTCAGCTGCCCCTTCCGGTAGAGCGCGAGGTTGCGGTACATGACCTGGATGCGGGTCGGCGCCTTGTCCTTCCCGGCGAGGTGCAGCACGCGGTCCCAGTCGTCCAGCGCGATGGCTTTCTCCATCCGCGCCTGGACGTGGAAGTTGCGGTCCCAGTAGGTCAGGGAGAAGAGGAGGACGAGGGAGAGGGCGAAGGGGAGATTTCTCCACGCGCTTCGCTTGGTCGAAATGACAGAGGCGGCGGGCTTGGTCGAAATAACAGGGGCGAGGGCGGTGAGCAGGAGGGAGAGGGCGGCGAGGACGAGGGGAAGGAAGAGGCGGGAGGCGCGGAAGGCGTCGCGGACCGGCAGGCCCGAAAGGTAGGCGAAGCGGCGGTTGATGCGCGGGTAGACCAGGTTGGAATACGAGCAGAAGAACACGACCGCGAAGCCCGCCGCCGCCAGCGCCAGCAGCAGCACCCACGGCTTATCCCCCTTGCAGAACGCCCGCACGACGATCAGCAGCGCCCCGAGCAGCGCAAAGACCCCGAACGCGACATACCCCGCGGCCAGCAGCAGCGCGAGCCACAGCGGCGCCGGCTTCTTCCCTTCGAAGCAGCGGCCGTACAGCCACAGGAAGCCCACGGCGACCAGCGCCCCCAGCACGGGCCCGAACAGGATTCCGTAGGCATGGGGCAGGTAAGCGCCGTAATCCATCCGCGCCGCATAGAGCACCAGCATCAGCGACGGCGCGAACGCCGTCCAGGTCCCGCAGCCGGTCGCGGCGCGGACGAGCCGCTGCAGCGCCAGCAGCAGGAGCAGCATCAGCAGCGCCCCCAGGAGCGGATAGTAGCAGAACTGCACGAGAAAAGCCCCCGCGAGGGGGATGATGCCGCCCGGCTGCTCGAAGAAAGCCTTCAGCCAGAGCGCGTCCGTCGAGAACATCGAGTACTCTTCCATGTGGAAGAGCACGGCACCCTTGAAGATGCCGAGCAGTCCCAGGCAGACGGCTGAAAACAGCAGGTACGGAACGGAATCTTTCAGTTTCATGCGGATTCCCCGGCCTTTTCTTCGTCTCCGAAGACCACGGAGAAGAATTTCCAGTGGAAGAACAGCAGGTAGAACGCGCCCACGGTCACGCAGCTGTCCGCCACGTTGAAGACCGGGTCGAAGAACGTGATGTGCTTCCCGAAGACATAGGTATCAATGATGGGAAAGTAGAGCATATCCACCACCTTCCCCTGCATGAACGGCGCATAATCCCAGATCAGGCCGTAGAACATGCAGTCGATGATGTTGCCGAGCGCCCCGGTCGCGATCAGGGCCAGTCCGACCAGCGCGCCGGTCGGCGTCCCTTCCCGGCGGCCCAGCTTCCGGATCCACCAGACCAGCACGCAGAACAGGACGATGCGGAACAGCGTGAGCAGGTACTTCCCCACCACGCCGCCGAAGGTCATCCCGAAGGCCATGCCGTTGTTCTCGATGAAGCAGATGCGGAACCAGTCGCCGAGCACGTTGAAGCTCTGCCCGACGGACATATTGGACTTGACGAGGACCTTGGAAACCTGGTCCACGACGACGAGCAGGACTCCTGCGATCAGGAGCCGTTTTTCCCGGGCGTCCAGTTTCATCGGACGCTACTGCTGGGGCTTGATGCCCTTGGCGAGCATCTCCTTGGCTTCGACGGTCAGGGTCGCGTGCGGCACGAGACGGAGGCGCTCCTTGGGGATGAGCTTGCCGGTCAGGCGGCAGACGCCATACGTCTTGTTCTCGATGCGGGCGAGGGCCCCCTCGAGGTTCTGGATGAACTTGTACTGGCGCTGGGCGAGCTGGCTGGCCTCCTCCTTGGAGAGCTGGTTCGCGCCGTCGTCCTCGACGGTCTTGAAGGAGGGAGAGGTATCTTCGATGTCGTTGCTGCCATTGTGCATCACGACCTGGCGGAGGTTGTTGTACTCGCTCCGGGCCTTTTCGAGCATACCGAGGATGATGGTCTTGAACTCCTCGAGTTCGGCATCACTGTAACGGGTTTTCTCTTCTTCCATAGTTCAATTACAGGGTTTTGTTTACTTCGATCTTGATCAGGGCTTCGTTCCATTCCACGTCGGCGGCGGAAGCGGGCGCGTCGGCGGTCCGGCCGAGCACGACCTTCCGCGCGAGGGTCTGGGAAGCCAGGTACTCCCGGTAAGATACCAGGGATGCATGGATTTCATCGTAATCCGCGCCTTCGGCGTAGATGCCGACATGGATCTTGTCGGTCACGTCGAGGCCGGCCTCCTTGCGGAGGTTCTGGATGCGGTTCACAAGTTCACGCGCGACGCCTTCGGCGCGGAGCGCGTCGGTCACCTCGATGTCGAGGGCGATCGTCATCGGACCTTCGGAGGCAACGAGCCAGCCCGGCATGTCCTCGGAGGAAATCTCGTAGTCGGAGGGATTCAGGACGACGGGACCCGAAGGGAGCAGGAACTCATACGTACCGGAGGCCTGGATGGCGGAGATCGTCTTCTGGTCGAAGGTGCCGAAGGCGGCGGCGATTTCCTTCATCCGCGGGCCGTAGGTCTTGCCGAGGGTCTTGAAATTGGGTTTGATGCGCTTTGTGATGATGCCGGTCGTGTCGGAGAGGAACTCCGCCTCCTTGACATTCACTTCGGCGAGGATGATGTCCTTGACCTGCTCCAGGCGGGTCTTGACGGTATCGGAGATCACGGGGATCATCAGCTTCGAGAGCGGCTGGCGGACCTTGATACCCACCTTGCGGCGCAGGGCCAGCACCATCGAGGTCGCCTTCTGCGCAAGGGCCATCCGCTCCTCGAGCTCGCGGTCGATCAGCTTTTCGTCGGCCTCGGGCATCAGGACGAAATGGACGCTCTCGGCCGTCGGGACGAGGTCGCAGTAGAGGCGGTCCATGTAGAACGGGGCAATCGGGGCCGCGAGGACGGCGACGTCCTTCAGCACGTCGTAGAGGGTCTGGTAGGCGGCGCGCTTGTCGCTGTCCATCTCGCCGCCCCAGAAGCGCTTGCGGTTCAGGCGGACGTACCAGTTCGAGAGATGGTCGCAGACGAATTCCTGGATCAGGCGGCCGGCGAGGGTCAGGTCGTAGTCCTCATAGGCGGCGCGGACGTCCCGGATCAGGCTGTTCAGCCGGGAGACGATCCAGCGGTCGGTCTCCGGACGGGAAATCACGGGGACGACGGCCTCATCCACCCGGAAGCGGTCGACGTTGGCGTAGAGGGCGAAGAACGAATAGGTATTGTAGAGGGTTCCGAAGAACTTGCGGCGGACTTCGTCGACGCCCGCCTCGTCGAAGCGGAGGTTGTCCCAGGGCTGTGCGTTCGTCAGCATGTACCAGCGCAGGGCGTCGGCGCCGTACTTGTCGAGCTCCTCGAAGGGGTCGACGGCGTTGCCGAGGCGCTTGCTCATCTTCTCGCCGTTCTTGTCGAGGACGAGGCCGTTCGAGATCACGCGCCGGAAGGCGGGGGTCCCGCTGACCATCGTATGGATGGCGTGGAGGGTATAGAACCAGCCGCGGGTCTGGTCGACGCCTTCGGCGATGAAGTCGGCGGTGCAGCCGAACTGCGGGGAGCCGAGGTTGCGCAGGCCTTCCTGGGCGTACGGCATCGCGCCGGAGTCGAACCAGACGTCGATCAGGTCGGTCTCGCGCGTCATCCTGCGGCCCGTCGGGGAGACGAGGAAGATCTCGTCGACATAGGGGCGGTGGAGGTCGATCCGGTCGTAGTTCTCCTTCGACATGTCGTCCGGGTCGAAGCCGGCTTTCGCGAGCGGATTCTCCGCCATCAGGCCGGCGGCGACGGCCTTGTCGATCTCGGCATAGAGCTCCTTCACGGAGCCGATGCAGATCTCCTCCTTCCCGTCCTCGGTCCGCCAGATCGGCAGGGGCGTGCCCCAGAAGCGGCTGCGGGAGAGGTTCCAGTCCTGGATGTTCTCCAGCCACTGGCCGAAGCGGCCGGTACCGGTCGATTCGGGCTTCCAGCGGATTTCACGGTTCAGGGCGACCATCTCGTCCTTGACCGCGGAGGCCTTGATGAACCAGGCGTCGAGCGGGAAATAGAGGACGGGCTTGTCGGTACGCCAGCTGTGGGGGTAGCTGTGGACATGTTTCTGGATCCGGAAGGCGCGGCCGGAGGCCTTCAGCATCATGCAGAGGTCCACGTCCAGGGTCGGCGCATCCTTCGGGAGGCTGTCGTCGAACGCGTTCTTGACGTAGCGGCCGGCGTATTCGGCATATTCCGGATCCACGGTGGCGCGGAAGGCGTCGTCCATGTCTTCGAGGCGGAAGAAGCGGCCCTGGCGGTCGACCTGGGCCTGGCGGCGGCCGTCGCGGTCGACGACCAGCAGCGCCGGGATGTCGAAGGCGGCGGCGACGCGCTTATCGTCGGCGCCGAAGGTCGGGGCGATGTGGACGATGCCGGTACCGTCCTCGGTCGTCACGTAGTCGCCGCTGATCACGCGGAAGGCGTCGCCCTCGAGGGGCTTGAACCAGGGAATCAGCTGGCGGTAGCGGAGGCCGACGAGGTCGGAACCCTTCATCACGCCCGGGAGCACTTCGTAAGGGATCTTGTCGTTGAACCACGCGCCGACCAGGGCCTGGGCGACGATATAGGTCGCGGGGGCGCCGGTATAGGGATTCGCGGAGCGGACTTTCACGTAGTCGATGTTGGGACCGACGCAGAGGGCCGTGTTCGAAGGAAGGGTCCAGGGGGTCGTCGTCCAGGCGAGGAAATACAGGTCCTCTTCCCCTTCGACGGCGAACTGGACGGTCACGGTCGTATCGGTCACGTCCTTGTAGCAGCCCGGCTGGTTCAGCTCGTGGGAGCTCAGGCCGGTGCCGTCCGAGGGGCTGTACGGCTGGATCGAGAAGCCCTTGTAGAGGAGGCCCTTGTCGTAGATCTTGCGGAGCAGCCACCAGAGGGTCTCGATGTAGCGGTTGTCGTAGGTGATGTACGGGTCTTTCATGTCGACCCAGTAGCCGACGCGCTCGGTCATCGATTCCCATTCGGCGGTATATTTCATCACCTCGCTGCGGCAGGTACGGTTGTATTCCGCCACGGAGATCTTCGTTCCGATATCTTCCTTGTGGATGCCGAGCTTCTTCTCGACGCCGATCTCCACGGGGAGGCCGTGGGTATCCCAGCCGGCGCGGCGGGCGACGCGGTAGCCGGTCTGGGTCTTGTACCGGCAGATGGCGTCCTTGATCGAGCGGGCCATGACGTGGTGGATCCCGGGCATGCCGTTCGCGGAGGGGGGACCTTCAAAGAAGACAAACTCGGGCGCGCCTTCGCGCACCTCCAGGGACTTTTCGAAGGCTCCGATGCGCTTCCAGCGCTCCAGGACCTCGTTTCCGACCGCTACCAAATCCAGCCCTTTGTATTCCTTGAATGTCATATTTTTTCTCTATTTTTGTAACCGACAAATATAGCGAATTCCAGCATCTTATGCAACATCTCTGCGTGCTCGACATCATTATCCTGCTGTGCTTCATCCCCGCCGCGTTCAACGGCGTCAAGAAAGGATTCATCTCGCAGGTCGCCGGACTCCTGGCGCTGATTGCCGGCGTCTGGATCTCCTTCCACTTCTCGGACATGATCTGCGGCTGGCTGCGGGAGCAGGTGCCCGCGTTCGCGGAAGTCTCGCCGACGGTGCTGCAGATCATCGCGTTCGCGCTGGTCCTGATCGTGGTTTCCCTGCTGTTCATGCTCGTGGGGAGGCTGCTCTCCGGGGTGCTGAAGCTCGCGATGCTGGGATGGCTGGACAAGACGCTGGGGCTCGTGTTCGCCCTGCTGACCGCGTTCCTGATTCTCGGGACGCTGGCCGTCTTCTTCGATTCCGTCAACCATTCTTTCGAGCTCGTCAGCGAAGAGACCCTCTCCCGCTCCACCCTCTACCCCATCGTCCGGGACGCGGCATACAAGGTCTTCCCCTTCCTGAAAGCCCTGCTATTCAAACAGTAACATGGAAAGGCTCCTTCTGATCGAAACTTCCACCGCCCTGTGCAGCACGGCCCTCGCCGAGGACGGCAGGGTCGTCTGCCGCCGGGAAAGCGACACGCCGCGCGCCCACGCTTCGATGACCGCGGTCTTCGTGCAGGAAATGCTGCAGGAGCGCGGGCTGCGCGTCCAGGACTGCGACGCGGTCTGCGTCGGCATGGGCCCCGGCTCCTACACCGGCCTGCGGGTCGGCGTCTCGACGGCCAAGGGCCTCTGTTTCGGGGCGCAGGTGCCGCTGGTGGCCGTCGGGACCCTCGACACGCTGGCCGCCCAGGCCCGTGACGAAGGGCTGGTGCCGGAAGGATGCGTGCGGATCGTGCCGCTGGTCGACGCGCGCCGGATGGAGGTCTATACGGCGGTCTACTCCCCCGCCGGGGAGCGGCTGACGGAGGTCGAGGCGCGGATCATCGATGCGGAGAGCTTTGCCGCGGAGCGCGCGCTGGGGCCGGTCCTCTTCGTCGGGGACGGGGCCGCGAAGTGCGCGGACGTGCTCGGCGGGCCGGACACCCGTTTCGCCCAGTGCTTCCCGAAAGCCGCCGGGATGCTGCGTCCCGCGCTGGACCGTTTCCACGAAAAACGGTTCGAAGACGTCGCGTACTTCGAACCGTTCTATCTGAAACAGTTTATGACAACCACCTCCAGGAAGCGGCTGTTCTAGCCTTTTCCTAACGGAGCGTGCGGTCCAGGAGGCGGCGCAGACCGGCTTCCCCTTCGACTTCCGTCGTATTCAGCGTGCCGTCCACGATCAGGACGCTCGTCGGAACGCCGTCCACGCCGTAGAGCGGGAGGGCCGGCGACGCGACACCGAGGCCATCGCAGACATTCGTCCAGGGCAGCTGCTGGTTGCGGAGGACGGAGGCCCACTGGGCCTTGTCCGTATCCACGCAGATCTCATAGATGTCGAATCCCTTCGCGTGGTACTTCTCATAGAGCGGCTTCAGGACTTCGGCGTTGAAGAGGACGTGGGTCGCATCGGTCGCGGACCAGAAATGGACCAGTACGACGCGGGCATCCAGCGAGGAGAGGGCGACCCGGCTGCCGTTCACGTCCGGAAGGTTCAGGTCCGGGTAGCCGAGCTCCGGGGCGTTCTGGATCCGCTGATTGATCTGGAGGGTGTTCTTGCGGGCGTTGGCCTCGCGCTCCAGGGCCTTGACATAGCGGGAATCCGGATAGACGGTCTTCAGGGAGTCGCAGACATTGCCGAAGATGATGGCGTCGGTGTCCTGGTTGAAGATCGGAAAGGTCTCGGTCACGCGCTGGAAGAGGACGGGGACGGTCGTCAGGGAATGGGAATTCGTCAGGACGTACGACAGGGCCTTGCGGTAGTAGGCGACATATTCGGCGCCCATGCTGCGCTGCAGGGCCTTGATCTCCTCCGGAGAGGCGGTCGCGACGTCGGTCTTCGAGAGGTCGCGGACAAAGTTCTGCAGGAAGGCGTTGTATTCGGTCTCGATCTGCTGCAGCTTTTCGGATTCCGGGGAGCCTTCGACCGTGTAGGCGCCGAGCGTATCTGCACTGACGCGGACCCGGTCGCCGTTTTCGAGGAGCAGGGAGGCAATCTTCCTGTCCCCGTAGAAGAGGTAGACGAATTCCGGCTGGCCGGGGAGGACGTCCATCTTGTAGGAGAAGGCGCCGGAGGCGTCGGTCTTCAGGGTGTCGAGGACCTTGTAGGCGTTGACGTCGAGGAGTTTGACGATGACCTGGCTGTCGGGGGCGCCGGCGAGGGTTCCTTCGATGCGGGTCTTCTTCGCGCACGCGGCGGTCGCGAGCACGGCGACCAGCAGGACGGCGAGGGTACTAAAGCGCTTCATAGGCTTTCAGGATAGCGTCCGCGATCGCCTGGTTCTCCTCGGCGGAGAGCTTGAGCTTCTCCTTCCGGAAGTCCATGTCGGCTTCGGTCTGGAGCGGGACGAGGTGGATATGCGTGTGGGGAACTTCCATGCCGAGGACGGCGACGCCGACGCGGCGGCAGGGGACGGCGGCCTCGATGGCTTTCGCAACCTTGCGCGCAAAGGCCCAGAGGCCTGCGTAGGTCGGCTCGTCGAGGTGGAAGAGGTAGTCGTCCTCGACGTTCTTGGGAATCACGAGGGTATGGCCCTTCGCCATCGGGGCGATGTCGAGGAAGGCATAGAAATCCTCGCTCTCGGCGACCTTGAAGGAAGGGATTTCGCCGTGGGCGATTTTGGTAAAGATGGTTGCCATATCGGTTAGAGGGAAATGTCGAGGATTTTGAATTTGAGCACGCCGGAGGGGACTTTCGCTTCGACGGTCTCGCCCTTGGCGTGGCCGAGCAGGGCGCGGGCGATCGGGGTCGTGGCCGCCAGCTTGCCGGCGGAGAAGTCGGCCTCGGTCTCGCCGACGATGGTAAACTCCATCACCTGCTTCGCATTGAGGTTTTCGACCTTGACCCGGTTCAGCATCTGGACCTTGTCCGTGCCGACCTGGGATTCGTCGATGATTTTCGCGTTCGCGACGAGGTTCTTCAGTTTTGCAATCTTGACTTCGAGCAGGCCCTGCGCATCGCGCGCAGCGTCGTACTCCGCATTCTCGGAAAGGTCTCCCTTCTCGCGGGCCTCGGCGATCTGGGCCGAAATCACCGGGCGCTGCGCCAGCGCGTCGGCGAGGTCCTTCTTCAACTTGTCCAGACCTTCCTGGGTCATGTAATGAACTTCTGCCATGGTTTTCGTTTGGTAATTAAAAAGGAGTCCTGCCTTTCCGGACAGAACCCTGTACTGCAAAGATACTTACTTTTTTTTATTTTCCTACCATCCAGCCCCTTTCATCACTTCCCTTTTGTCCTTTTCCAACTGGCCGCGGAGTTCCTCCAGCGAGGAGAACTTCCGCTCGTCGCGGATTTTCCGGCGGAACGTGAGCCGCAGGTCGAGGCCGTAGATGTCTTCATCGAAATCCAGGATGTGGGTCTCGACCGTGCGGTGGCGGCCGGCGCTGACCGTGGGGCGGACGCCGATGTTGCACATCCCCCGGAAACGGCGGCCCGTCGTCTCGACGTCGACCGCGTACACGCCGTCGCCCGGCAGGAGCTTCAGCGGCTCGTAGAGCTGGAGATTCGCCGTCGGGAAGCCCATCGTGCGGCCTTTCCGTTCGCCGGAGACGACGACGCCGTGGAGGCGGTAGCCGTAGCCGAGCATCGCGGCGGCTTCCTCGACCTGCCCGGCGGCGAGCGCCGCGCGGATCCGGGTCGAGCTGACGGGGGCGCCGCCGCTGGCGACCGGGCCGGTCCGGAGGACCTCCAGGCCCGCCGCGGCGGCCGCGGCCGCGAT